>JAQUFB010000112.1 GCA_028684885.1 Sulfurovum sp.
TAACTGCTGATTTGCTCAAGAGCAAAACTCCTGTGCACGCTGTTGTCCTAAGCGGATGGCTCATACAGCCTGTTCTGCTTAATTTATAATAATTATAGCAGAATTTTATAGCGTTATATTCTCTATCAATTCCACTTTTCCGCCGCGTACCAACAGTGCATCGATGCAAAAAGAGATATCAAGCTTTTTGCTTTTCATATAGTAATGTGCAGAGTTGATAACCTTCCTGAGTTTTGCAGGCGTAATGTTGTAGATGGGATCAAAATCACTCTGCGCGCTTTTGACTTCGATAAAATGCAGCACACTCCCTTTCCTGGCGATGATATCGATCTCACCGAGTTTGCTTGCATAGTAGTTGCGCTCAACGATCGCAAACCCCTCATGCTCCAGAAAGCGGGTTGCTTTCGTTTCGCTTTTGTCTCCTATCTTTCTGCTTGTCTCCTGCATGATATATCCTTCTGCTTTAGATACTCTATTATGGCATGACATGCAGCATCGAAAACAAAAAATGTCATATTGACATATTTTATCCCAATATTTTGGCCTTCTTCTCCCAGAGCCTGTCGTAGAGTTCAAGCATACGCAGGTAGTCCTGATGGAGCGCCGTATCGATCATCAGCGCCTCCAACGCCAGAACCTGGCGGGCTTTTTCGACATTTTGGGGAGTATAGAGCGCATTCAGTGCCTCTTCGAATGCCTCAAATGCCAGCCCCTCTTCCTCCATCCGGATCAGCTCCGCAACGATATGCCCGATGGGGTGGGAGCCCGATTCCAGAAGCATGAGCGCGTTTTCCCTCTCACCGACCAGCAGGTAGAGCTGCGCCTTGAGATCACCCATCGTGAAATTGTCCCTGAAGATCACGCCGATATAGGCTTCGATACTGATCGACTCATCCAGCGGTTCGACCATATCGAGAATCTCTTCGGGGTCATGCTCCTCAAAATGAAGCACCATATCCCTGATCTCTTTTCCTGTATTTTTATTGTTATAAACAAGGTCTTCGACGGGGTAGACCTCCGAAAAACCCGGGACGATGATCTGGCAGGAGTAGAATCCGAGGTAGTCATACTCCCGCAGATAGATCTCTTTGTCCATCCCTTCCAAAAGGCCTCTCAGGTAACGCAGTTCATCCTCCGTTCCCTCCCCGGAGTATGCCCATGGTGCATAGGCAAAACTTTTCTCTTTACTCAAAAAACCAAATCCGATCTTTCCGTTGGAGTCAATGTAGTGTGATTCGAGGTTGAAACTGCTGGATACCAGGCTCATGTCAAACGTCGGCTTCTCAAAGGCATCCAGGTCCTCCAATCCCCTCCCCTGCATCAGTTCGGTCATCGTCCGCTCAAGCGAAACCTCCAGTATCGGATGCGCACCGAACGAGACGAACAGCGAGGCGTTTTTGGGGTTGATCAGCGAAATGGCGGTCACGGGGAACCGCCCGCCCAGCGACGCATCGAGCACCTCTACTTTGTAGCCAAGTCCGCGGAGCCTCATCACATCGGCATGCACCCTTTCAAAACGCTCCAACACCTCATCCGGGAAAGGGGGAAGCGCATACCCCTTTTTGATGATCTCCAGCTTCGCATGGCGCTCAAAGATCTCGCTGAGTGACTGCACCTGCGCTTCCTGCGGCGTATTTCCCGTTGCCAAACCGTTGCTGACATAGAGGTTGTTGAGGATATTGAGCGGGAAGTAGACCTTTTCACCGGTAGAGTGCTGTACAAAAGGGAAAGCGACGATCTTTTCATCGTGGTCGCTGTTGTAGTCTATCAAATCTTCTCTCTGCACTTCGCCATAGGGATCATAGATGCCATGCAATGTCTCATTGAGATACCCCCCGCCAAATTCGAAGGCAACCTCATCTGGGTAGCTTTTGCGGCCGGGAAGGTAGAAGTCATTGAAAAAAGTATTGGTCTGAAGGCGCTCGATATACTCGCCAAGCGCACTTGCCATTGATGCAAGCGAGTTGATCCCTTTCCCATTGGAGTAGATGTGCCGCGGTGCTTCGGCAGAGGCAAGATTGACCGAAAAACAGTGTTCAAGCGGGTGTTTCTCCTGCGAAAAACAGGGTTCGCATCCTGCATCATTGAGGACGGCTTTCATTGTTTTGATCGAAGCTTCCAGAGGAGCTGTTTTGGAGAGAAGGTTCATAGGGATTCTTTGGGTTGGATTTGTTGGGAAAAGTATAGCAGAATCTCTGTCAGTTTACTGCATAAGAGGGGGATTGATCACCCTATGCAAAGCAGAGGAAATGGCAGAGCTTCACTGCACGTTTTCTGCCTAACCGCAGGCGATCTCGTCACCCACAGGGAGGATATCGACTTTGACCGACTTGAAGCGTGCGGTGAGGATCAGCTCATCACACTCATCGCCGAAGAGCGCATTGATACGGCTTTTTGCGTGGTGGAAGGTACAGAAGAGCGTTCTGGGCTTCACTTTGTCCGTATACTTCACTGTGAGTGCTTCGCTCTCGCCATATTCGCTTTTGAGGATGATCTTGTCGCCGAACTTCCCTTCATCTTCCGCCGAAGCCAACACCACATCCTCGCTGTGTTTATCATAGAGGCTCTCAGTCTGCTTGGTCTGGGCGGCATTGTTGTAGTGTGCCAGCGTACGTCCCGTAGTCAGGTAGAAACCGTTCAGGGAGTCATCGTAAAAGGTCTTTTCGAGGATAGACTGCACCATCCCTCTTGGCTCATACTGTTTATAGACGTATTTTCCTAGCCCATCCTCCGTACGGAAGTCAAGGAGGTGAAGGACCGGCGTATCTTCATGGTAGATCGGCCACTGCATCCCGCGTTTTCTATGACGCTCCAGCCTATAGTAGTCAGCACCGGAGAAACGCCTAGGTGCTCTTACACGTACTTCATTCCACACATCTTCGCTCGTCTTGAAGTGGAAGTTTTCCCCGTCACCAAGCTTGCCTGCCATCTGTGCAAGAACCTCCCAATCATCAGGAAGGTCGGACTTTACAAGTGGTTGAGAGAGGTGAAGTCTTCTCATTGCATTGACATAGACACCGGTCTTCTCATAGGCGCTTCTCACCCCGATCACGATATCTGCACGCTGCGCGATATCTGTCATGAACAGCTCCTGCACCATCAGAAACTCCAGCTCTTCTATCGCCCTGTCGATCTTGTTGAGATTGGGGTGGATATGGGTGATATCCTCTCCCATATTCAGCAGTGCCTTGATCTTGCCATCCAGCATCGCATCCACAAGCTGAGGCGTCATCAGCCCGATCTCTTTGGGGGTCTGATAATCAGGGTCATAGTAAGGAAGACATCCCATATCGCAGGCACCCTGTACATTGTTCTGCCCGCGTAGCGGCATCAGCCCCGCACCCGTCTTCCCTACGTTCCCTGTCATCAGCGCAAGGTGGGTGATCGCCATCACCGCATATGACCCATCAAGATGTTCGGTGATCCCGAGCCCCCAGAAGATCATCGACTTCTTCACCGCATACTCTCTGGCGATATTAGGGATCATCTTTGCCAGGTACTCATACCCTTCGATATTTTTCATAAAAGAGGGGTTCGCATAAGGGTCGTTCAGTATCTTCTCTTTAAACTCCTCAAACCCTTTGGTACGGTTCTCGATAAAGCTTTCGTCATAAAGCTCCTCATTGATGATCACATAGGCCATCATATTGAGTACCAAGAGGTTTGCCTCAAAAGGGATGATACAGTTATGTTTGGCAAGTTTTGCCAGTTTCGTCTCGCGCACATCGATCACGGCAAGGTTGTTATGCGTTCTTGCCATATCGACGATACGATTGGCGATGATCGGATGGGCTTCCATCGTGTTGGAGCCGATGACGACCATAAACTCGGTCTCATAGATATCATTGTACGGGTTGGTTGCAGCCCCCTCACCGATCGTTGTTCTCATCCCTTTGAGTGACGGAGAGTGACAGACTCTCGCACAGTTATCTACATGCGGTGACTCCATCGTCTCGCGGCAGAACTTCTGGAAACTGTAGGCAGATTCGCAGGAGGTTCTCGCCCCGCCGATCGCACAGAAACTGTTACCTCCGAAGGTCTCTTTGACCTCCTGGAGTTTCTCTGCTGCGATACTGGTAGCCGTATCCAGATCACAGGTCATATACTCTGCATTGAACTCAGTGAGTTTACCTGCATACTTCTGTGCCAGTGCCGGGTTTTTGTCCAAAAAGCTCTTCTTGATACGAGGTTCCCTGATACGGTTTTTTGAGTCGACAAAGTCATACCCGTACTTCCCCTTGATACAGAGTTTCCCCTGTGAAACCACACCGTCTTTCTGTGCATAGATCCTGACGATCTTGTTGTTCTCTACCTCTGCCGTGATATCGCACCCCACCCCACAATAGGTACATACACTTTCGATCGCCTGCTTATCGCCCTCATGTTTTTTAGTCATGGCACTGCCTTTTTTCTGCTAATTTGTACAGAAGCATACATCGATGGAGCATATCTGCCCACACTTGTACACCTCTGCGCTTGCGTGACAAGTCACACTCTGAAATAGTTTGGTTTCTCTTTATGAAATACCTGATATTTTAATAAGAGTATTTTTATCTTATTTATACTTAAGGTAAAGTATCGTAAGCTTCGTTCAGAAAAATATTATATCAAAAGGATAAAAAATGTTTACAATTAACGTCGAAAAAGAGTGCGGATGTTTCAAAAAAAGCGCATTTGAAAATAACATGCATTTCGAAACTAAAGAGGATGCATTGATGCAGGCAAGATTGATGGAGAACCACATGAACCAAAAGTTCTGTCAAAAACACCTCTTTACAGCAGTAGAAGATGGCGACAACTTCAAGATCACAGTAGAGATGAAACCACAATCACATGCTTCAGGCGGATGTTGCGGCGGCGGACACTGTAGCTGATCGG
>JAQUFB010000113.1 GCA_028684885.1 Sulfurovum sp.
GCCTATGGGCTGAAACTGGCAGGGATCAAGGATAGAAGCGAGATCGAAGGGCGTGTCGAAAAAGCACTTCAGGATGCAGCGATATGGGGAGAGACCAAAGATCGTCTCAAAGAGAGTGCAATGGGGTTGAGCGGAGGGCAGCAGCAGAGGCTATGTATCGCCAGGGCCGTAGCGCTGAAACCGGATGTCCTGCTCTTTGATGAGCCGACCTCTGCACTTGACCCTATCTCGACCGGGGCGATCGAAGAGCTGATCGCCGAGCTCAAGGAGGAAGTCTCCGTCGTGATCGTGACCCATAATATGCAGCAGGCAAGCCGTTTGAGCAACTATACTGCATTTATGTATCTGGGGGACCTGATCGAGTATGACAAGACCGACAAGATATTTTTGAATCCCTCGGTGAAATTGACAGAAGACTATATTACCGGCCGGTTCGGCTAAATCTGTGCCCGCTAAAGGTAAAACGCAACTAAGAAAGATTGAAAAAAAGGGGAGTAAACCCCTTTTAAAAAGATAGAAAGTAAGGAGTTTGAAGAATGTTACCGGGTTATAATGAAGCCAGATATGAGGTAAGGAATGCCGTACTTCAGGCGATAAGAGATCTTGCCGAGGCAAATAATCGTGCACTCGAAGCGATAGAAACGGGGGATATTCGTGCCCTGAAAGAGGCGGGAACGCAGATACTGGATATCGTCGAGCGTACAGAAAGGATCGATAATAATATTGTGCTTATCTTCGCGAAGTATACACCTGAAGCCAAGGATCTCAGAGAGCTGGTTTCCTACCTCAAGATGACCTCCTCGATTAACAGGATCAGGGCCAATATCAGCAACTATATTACTAATATGGAGACAATAGTTGCGACAGCTGATACGGAAATGCTTGCATTGATCAGGGATTCCCTGAGTATCAACAGGTGTACCGTAAATGCGTTTGATCAGGCTCTTGAGATGCTGCAGTGTTTTGATGACAATGACAAGCTGCTGGATCTTTCTGCGCGTATTGAGGTGGAGTATACTAAAACGGACGATATCTACTCACTGCTTGAAAAAAAGATGATGGAGAAGATAGGCAGCTCCTCTACCGCCGCTGAAGAGTATTTCAACCTGCTTAAATATATCCGAAAAAATCTCAAGATCATAGATCGGCTGGAGTGTATCTCCGGACGTATCATCTTTGCGCGCATAGGCGGGAAACTCTAAGTTTTCCTCCTCCCTCCGGCGCTGATCGGTTGAATCAGCGTTATTAAATCGTCATCCTCTTTTTAGAGACTCTGCTATATAATGGGTGTATGGAAAAAACGATTGAAATTATTATCATTGAGGATGAAGAGGATATCCTTGAACTTCTGGAGTACCATCTCCAGAAAGAGGGGTATGAGACAGTGGGATTCCTCTCTACCGAGAATGTTGAGCGCTTCTTAGAGGAGGAGTCACCCTCCCTGATGATCATCGACAGAAACCTGCCTGGGGTAGAGGGGAGCGATTTTGTATCCTATATCAGGAATCTGGGATATGATATACCCGTGATCTTCCTGACCGCCAAAGACCAGGAGGGTCAGCTTGTAGAGGGGTATGAACGCGGCGGAGATGACTACATGACCAAGCCCTTCAGCACAAAAGAGCTTCTGCTCCGGGTCAAAGCACTTCTAAAACGTTCAGGGGCCCTGGCGAGTCAGGAGAAGATCAAATACAGGGATATCACGCTGGATATAGAGAAGAAGATCGCGTCTATCGGCGGCGAGCCTCTCTTTTTGACTCGCCGCGAGTTTGATCTCCTGCATGTCTTTGTAAGGAATCCCAATAAACCTTTGACTCGGGATTTCCTACGTGAAGAGGCATGGGGCAGCGAAGGGGATGAGGTCAATGACAATGCGGTGAATGTGGCGATCAACCGTCTGAAAAAGAAGATCGATCCTGCCGGAGAGAAGGATTATATTGTCCCGGTATGGGGTGTGGGGTATAAACTGGTCTAGGCACAGACTCTTCTGAGGTTGATATACCAGTCTTCGTTGAGTTCGTTTTTTTGAATATCTGTCAATACGACTTCAAGCAGACCGTTCGCGACCATCTCCGTACCGTAGATCTTCTCATCCGGGATCTCCAGTGCTTCGATACAGTACTCCTCCTGTGCATAGATATCGTTTGCCAACTGTTTGATGTCCCATCCGTCGTCAAACTTTTTGATCATAAATATACTTTCCATCGATTACTCCTTACTAATGTAGTAGTAGAATCGTAATATGATTTGGTATCATAGCAGTTACATTTCTATAACATTGATGTTGCAGTTTGGAATGCAGATTTTGGAGAGAGGAGCGCCATCGTGAAGCCGATCTATATTTTTTTAGTGATCTCTCTTCTTGGGATCAAGGGGCTTTGTGCCAAGGAGAAGCTGGAGGTGCGTTTCAAGCCTGTCGCTTTCCCCAAGACGGCATCGGAGAAGTATGCATTGCGTGCTTCGGACGAAGCGGTCATCAACAAGGCAAGACAGAAGATAGGCTTCAGCACCCTGATGGCCACCGGAGAGATGGATAACGGCGAGGTGTATGGCTTGCTGAAAGACAGAAAGGATACTCCGCTGACGCTGCGCGACGGCAGCCCCTATCTCTGCAACGGCACCTCCAACCCCTTCGGTTCCGGGGCGGGACTCGACCATGTGTCGCTCCTTCAAAAAAGCGGCACGCTCTATATGGTTTCGCAGTTTGAGTGCCAGGTGGGTGCCTACTACATCAATGAACTGGAGCAGGACGCACAGGGGGGACTGCACCCCAAACCCGGTACCCTCAGATACATCTCCCAAAAAGAGGAGTTCGGCGGCTATGTACACTGTGCGGGGATGAAAACGCCCTGGGAGAGCCATCTGGGCAGCGAAGAGTATCCTCCCGATGCGAAGCTGAGGCAGAAAAACGGTTCGATCGATCTCTACTATGATTTTATTGCGGATTACTGGGGCGGCGATCTCGCCCTTGCCAATCCCTACTACTACGGATGGGTCCCGGAACTCTCGATCGGTCAGCAAGGAGAAGTAGACTATACCAAGCACTACTCCATGGGAAGGTTCTCTCATGAACTGGCCTATGTGATGCCGGACAGAAGAACGGTCTACATGTCCGATGATGGTACGAATGTCGGGTTTTTCATGTATGTTGCAAAAAGGGCGGAAGATCTGAGCGAAGGGACGCTTTATGCTGCAAAGTGGGAACAGTTAAGCAGCGAGAAGGGCGGAAGTGCAACCCTCACCTGGATCGAACTCGGCAGAGCAAAAGACAGGGAGGTCAGAGCGATGCTTGACCCTGACCAAAATGTCTCCACCAATGACGGGCTGGGTTTTTACGATATCTTCGAAGAGGGGATGGGGGATGGCATCTGTCAGGAGGGATATACTCCGATCAATACCGAGGCCGGTTTCGAGTGTCTCAGGGTCAAAAAGGGGATGGAGAAGGCCGCAGCGTTTCTCGAGACCAGACGCTATGCGGCAATGATGGGCGCGACGACGGAGTTCCGAAAAGGGGAGGGGATCACCTTTGACGCCTCCGCCCGCAGGCTCTATTTTTCTCTCAGCGAGATAGGCAGAGGGATGGAAGACCATGCCAAGCAAGGAAAGAAGGAGAGCCGGTACGACCGGGGCGGGCAGAATCATATCAGGCTCCCCTATAACCCTTGCGGAGGTGTCTATGCGCTCACGGTTGACGATAGCTACAAAGCAACATCGATGAAGGCGGAGCTGGTGGGACAGCCGGTAAAAGAGGGGTTTTTTCAAGGGTGTGCACTTGAATCTATCGCCAACCCCGACAACATTGCTTACTTGCCGAATTCAAACATCCTGGTGATCGGCGAGGACAGCTCCTACCATGAGAACAATACGGTCTGGGTGTATGATATCGCTACCAAAGCACTCACCCCCATCATCATACTCCCCAAAGGGGCGGAGGCCACTTCGCCTTTTTGGTGCAGCGATATCAACGGGTACGGATACCTCGTGCTTGTCACACAGCACCCGCACCCCAAAAGTGAAAACAGGGGAGAGTCCAGTGTGGGAGTGCTTGGACCGTTCAGGGGGCTTGGGAATTAGGTTGCCTGTATTGCTTTGTTATCACTTTGTTATGAAGTGACGTTATCATATGCTTAAGAAGACCTAATGTATTAGTCCTGTTGTTCATTCTCATGGTTTCCCTATCGCCTGAAAACGAACAGACTCCTTTCCAATCACTCTAGAATAAATCTCCAAAATGTGCATATGGGTCTTCTGCAACTGAGAGGTAACATAGAGATAAAAAATGCACAGATCTCCACCCTGCCAAAAGCGAAAAATGTTACCAATTCGTGATACTCTTGGGTTAACATCACTGCATGAAATATCGATCAATTTTTGTCTCTGACATCCATCTAGGCACGAAGTTTTCCCAGGCAGATGCGTTTCTGGAATTTATGAAGCATCATGAGTCCGAAAACCTCTATATGGTAGGCGATATCATAGACGGGTGGGCGCTGAAACGGAAGTTCCGCTGGAAACAGTCACACTCGGATGTGGTACAGAAGATACTCAGAAAAGCAAGGAAGGGCACCAATGTCTATCTTGTCACAGGAAACCATGACGAGTTCCTGCGCCCTTTTCTGCCTCTGATGCTGGGGGACAATCTCGAAGTGGACGATGCCTTTGAGTATGTCAGTGTCGACGGGAAAAAATATTTTGTCACCCACGGGGATATCTTCGACTCGATCACTTTGACCAAAAAGTGGCTGGCGGTCCTGGGGGACTACGGCTATGAGGTGCTGCTCAACCTCAATCATTTTTTGCACTTTTTCAGGCAGAGACTGGGGATCAAGCGTTACTGGTCGCTCTCAAAATATGTCAAAGACAATGTGAAAAAGTC
>JAQUFB010000114.1 GCA_028684885.1 Sulfurovum sp.
AGGTGATAGAGGACTGTGCTGTAGGTACGTTGGACATTGCGTAGCACATTGGCCTGCGGATCTTCTTTGAAGAGCGTATAGGCATCGGTGGGGGCTAAGAGCGTTTCAAGTACCGGAGGGTAGCCTGTACCTTTGATCTCCACAGAGAAGGGAATCGGTTCATAGGCATTGGCTTCATGATTTTTTATTTGGTGTGTCAGTGTAAAAGCTCCCACTACCTGCGTCCCCTCTGGGAGTGCTTTGACCCTCAGTTTCAATGGCTCCAGCTTGATCGGGGTATCCGTCGTAGTAATGCCTTTGACGTTGTCTCTGTCACCGGAAAAACTATAGGCGACATTCTCTGTGGTTGTCACTTTTTGGGTGAGCTTAAACCCGATATCGATCACACCGCTTTTAAGCGGGTAGATAAGGTAGGTATAGTGTATCTTCGCCTTTTGGTAGCTGTCTACCTCTTTGGCATCCAGTCGGTGGAACTCGTATGCTTCGCTTTCTGTCAGTGTAAAGTCAAAGAACATGACCTTGGAACGGTCGGTCTGGTTGATATCAAAGGTGAGGATCACCGGCTCTTTGATATAGGCACTCTCTTTGTCCAGCATGGCACTTGAAGTGAAACCCTGCCCGTACAATAGGCTAATGCTAAAAAATATAAAAATAGAAACTATCTTTTTACCAAGGCTGTTTTTCATGGATATACCCTTTATTGATCATTTCGTAGACTTTAGAGCTGAGAGGTTGTTCCTGTTTGTCCTGATGCGCCTCGATCAGTTTTATTTTCTCTCTGTTCTTCTGCTTTTGTTTGCTGTCGCCGCTTCCTGACCCTGAGCTGGGCTGATCTTCACTGCGTCTCTCTTTGTCTGTCTCTTGTTCCTGATTTTCGGATTTGGACCCGGCGTTGTTCTGTGATTTTGGATGGGCTATTCCCGGAGCAGCTTTTTTCTCCTGAAGGAGGGCGATCAAAGCCAGGTTGGCCCTGGCATCCTCATCCTCTCCCAGCTGTAACGCCTGTGCATAGTATCTCTTTGCTTTATCGTAGGATGCCAGTTGGGTATAGGCATTGGCGATATTGTAGTAAAGCATCTGTTTTATCTGGGGAGAGGTAGAGCGGATAGTCTGATAGGTTTTGATCGCGCGTTGGTACTCCCCGAGTTTATAGTAGCTGTTTGCCAACGCTATCTGGCTTTGCAGTGTTTGGGTTAAAAGCGTGCTTAGTATCTCTTGGGAACGGTTGTATTCTTCTTCTGCATATGCCTCATACGCAACATCCAGTTTTAGAAGATCAAAGAATGATGCCTGGGCCTGAGAACCAAACAGTACAGCAAGGAGTAGGAGGTACTTGACGCCGCGTGTATGCATAAGCAAAAAGAGGAGCAGTGCTACAAAAAGAGGGATGGGATAGAGCTCGACATAGGAGCGGGTCATCTTGCTGAGCTGCTGTTTCTTTGCATCCAGTGTATCAAGCGCCTCCTGAAGCTCTGCTGCCATTGCTTCGGACGAGCTCTTTGGTATCAGGTAGCTGCCGCTGTTGTTTGCTGCCAGTGCTTCAAGCAGTGGATTGATCCGCGAGATGACAAGGTTACCTTCCTTGTCTTTGAGGAAACTTCCATCCCCTTTGGGGATTGTTGAACCTCTTGAGGTTCCCATGGCAAGGACAATAGGATGGATACGGTTTTCTTGTATAATACTATTTAATATAAGTTCATCCTGCTCCTCCCCGCCATCGCTGATAAGTATCAGGTTTTTCTCCTCCATTGGAAGTTCTGAAACTTTTTTCAGAAGTTTTTCAAGCGAGGTGCCGTGCGTCAGGATGTGATCAAGCCTCAAACTCCTCAGTGCGAGTGAGATCAGCTGATGATCCGTTGTAGGCGGGGAGAGAAGAAGAGGATTGGTTGTAAATGCGATCAACGTGATATTGTCATTGAGGTTTTCTTCCAGCAGTGCATCTATGGTCTGCACTGCGAACTCATAACGGCTGGGCGCAATGTCATCCGCCCGCATCGAGTAGGAGACATCCAGCGCAACAATGATCTCCTGAGCTTCTACTTTTCTTTCCTGTGCTCCCCGATCTACTACAGGCTTGCTAAGCGCTATCACAAGAAGCGCAAGTACGATCAGATGTATCGTATCAGTGATCTGTCTGGATCTATAGTAGAAAAGTACGGCGATCGGCAGCAGCAGCCAAAGCAGAGAGGGATAGAGTATACTCATAGTTCTGCCTTCTTCTCCCGTAGTGATAGCATTCCCCGCTGCGAAAGTATCCATCCCAGAAGCAGGAGTGCGGCAAGTGCCATAGGGTAAAAGGCTAAAGTGTTTCGCTTGAGATAGTTCTCGGAGCGAATGGTACTTGGCTCCAGCGCTTCTATCTCTTCATAGACCTTGGCAAGTGCATCAGCATGGGTTGCGGAGTAGCTCCTTGCCCCGGTTTCGCCGGCAATAGTTTCCAGCAGCGCGGCATCATACCCGCTCTTTTCTCCTATGCCGATCGTGTAGACCTTGACCCCCGCTTCTTTCGCTAGTGCCACTGCCTGGCGGGGAGAGCTGTTGCCTGCATTGTGATGGCCATCCGTCAAGAGAACGATCACCTTCTTTTCGGCCTCTCCGAAGCTCAGCGTATGCAGTGCCTGTATCAGTGCATCACCGATCGCCGTGCTCTCTCCGGCTACGCCTACACTGCTCATGTCCAGCAGATAGGATACACCCTCCAGGTCATAGGTAAGGGGAGAAGCCGTGTAGGCAAAGGTGCCGAAGACCACCACGGCGATGTTGTCATCCAGACGTCTTTTGAGAAAATCTTTGGCAAGATCGATACTGGTTTCATAACGGTTTTTGAAGCGCTCTTTGGTATGAAACCCGCTTTGCGCCATCGATCCGCTGGCATCCAGTACCAGGGCAAGGTCGCGTCCCCGTTTACTGCTGTTGGAACTTGGATCATAAAGATAGGGTTCAGCGAGGGCTGCTGCCATCAGCGTAAATATGATCAATTTCAGCCAAAGGGTTGGGGATAAAAAGGGAATATGCGTACGCAACCACTCTGTTTTTGGAAAATAGAAGTGCTTTGTGTGGACTCTGCACCAGACAAAACAGGGGAGCAATAACAGTAATAGCAAAAACCATGGCATACCAAATGTAAAATTCATAAGGGCGATTCTATCATAAAAAATTATAGTTTAATATTTTTGGTAGTAGAATAAGCTATGATACGTTTTATTATCTTAAACATACTGTTTATCAGCGTTACATGGGCAGAGCATAATGCTTCTGTGGAGGAAGAGAGTTGGGCTGATTCGTATCACCGTTATTTTACCCATAAACTTCATACCTTCTCTTATCATCTTGATGAAGAACTCTCCTCCTATGACTACCTTTTTGAGACCAATGCTACAAGGATCAATCACAAAAAGAGTATTCAAAAGAGAGAGAAAGAGCCCCAGATCAATGACTGGTTCTCCTCTTTTTTCAAAGATGAGATCTTTGATGAAGTCTATACCAAAAGCTATGCCTTATGGAAAAATACACTTAAGTATGACTATAAGGCCAAAAAGTTGAAACCTTATACTTCATTCAAGGCATCCCTTGCTCTACCGAAGACAAAGAACAGTGTGAATTTTTTTATCGAAAACGAGGATGAAGAGGAGAAACGGAGAAGGAGTGGTTACAGGGACATGACTGAGGGAAGTATCGGGCTGAGATATACTTTGCCGGTTAAGCACCATATTCACTCTTTTGCTTCGGTGGGGCTACACCGTTATGACAATCCCTATCTTCTGACCCACTTCTGGCTTCCTTATGATATAGGAAGATGGAGAAACCGGGTAAGCCAGTCTTTCAAATACTCATACGAGTATCATTTCGAAGAGGAGACCAACCTCTATTTTGACAGGTTTACCGATGATGATGCGATGTTCAGGATACATCTGGGAAGAAATACCAAACAAGAGATTGATGGTATGGGATACTACTCCACACTCTCCTATAATAAAACCACCAAGTTCAACAAGGGATATCAGATAGGTGTTTCAACCTGGGGGCAGACCCAGCCCGAAAACGAGATCACCAAGTATAGTCTCTATGGGGTTTATAAGCAGAATATCTATAGAAAATGGCTTTACTATGAGATAGAACCGAGAGTAGAGTGGGAAAAACTGTATGACTTTGAATCGAACTATATCCTCTATGTTTCCATAGAGATATTTTTCGGTTTCGAATAGGTGTGTTTCCCGATATACGATGGTGTATAAAGGATAGAAAAGTTAGTCAAGTGTGATCAGTGTCTCTTTCACATCGCTGTAGGTTTTTGACTCGCAGATAATCTCCAGTTTTCTTTCCGGTATCTCATCGACGACCAGTATTGCTCCCAGATCAAAGTGGGAGTGCACGATCTGTGTGCGCACCTGCATTTCTGTGTCAAAGGATGGGGGATTGAAGATCAGTTCAGTAATGCTTTGGTATGCTGTACCTGCCAGGACATTATAGTGTTTCAGTGTAATGAAGCGGACCTCATCACGGTTCATATGGTGCACTTCACCTATATTGTACTCCATCTTACCTCTTGTATATGTACCCTTGAGTGTGGAATAGGGGAGGAAATGTGCAGGTACTACCTCCTTGCGCACCCTGAGCATTCCAAAGAGCAGCCGCCAGTTTAAAAAGCGTTCTTTGATGATCCTGTAAGCTTTTCCTTCCTGTTCCAGGTCAAGACGCTTTTCATACATTTCCAGTCTGGCATCGATGGATTCCGGCTGTATCTGGTTGGAGAGCGGGGTGAAGAGTTCATCCGCCAGTTTATCCTGCTGGTCTC
>JAQUFB010000115.1 GCA_028684885.1 Sulfurovum sp.
AACGAAGAGATCAGGCTCAAACACAGATACCTCGAACTCCGTACGCAAAAGTCTTACGATATCTTCAAGCTCAGATCAAAAGCGACGATCGCTGCCAGAAACGCTCTGGATGAGCTTGGATTCCTCGAGGTGGAGACACCGATCATTACCAAGTCAACACCGGAAGGTGCGAGAGACTACCTTGTACCAAGCCGTGTACACCATGGTGAGTTCTACGCACTGCCGCAGTCTCCGCAGCTTTTCAAACAGCTTTTGATGGTTGGTGGTTTTGACAGATACTTCCAGATCGCCAAATGTTTCAGAGATGAAGACCTCAGAGCTGACAGACAGCCGGAGTTCACGCAGATAGACGTCGAGATGAGCTTCTGCGACCAGGAAGATGTGATCAAGATCGCGGAAAAACTGCTTCATGATGTGTTTACCGCTTGCGGATTTGACATCCCTGCTACCTTTAAGCGTATGCCGCACTTTGAAGCGATGGAGAAGTACGGTTCTGACAAACCGGATATGCGTTATGACCTTGCGATGGTCGATGTGATCGATATCTTTGAAAGATGTGACAACGAGATCTTCTCAACTATTGCAAAATCACCAAAGAAGAACCGTATCAAAGCACTTCGTGTTCCAAAAGGTGATGAGATCTTCTCCAAACGCCAGATGAAAGGATTTGAGGACTACGTTCGCAAGTTCGGTGCTCAGGGTCTCGGGTACTTCCAAATGAAAGAGGATGGACTCAAAGGACCGCTTGCGAAGTTCTTTACTGAAGATGACCTTCAGGCGATCGTTGAGAGATGTGAGCTTGAAGTCGGCGATGCAGTGTTCTTCGGTGCGGGCGAGAAAAAGCTTGTATGGGACTACATGGGTAGATTCCGTATCTTCCTTGCTGAGACGATGGAGATCATCCCTAAAGACAAGTTTGAGTTCCTGTGGGTGGTTGACTTCCCGATGTTCGAAGTAGAAGACGGTCAGGTGAAAGCACTTCACCACCCGTTCACACAGCCAAAATCGCTTGACTATGATGATATCGAAGAGATCGAATCGATCGCTTATGACATCGTACTGAACGGTACAGAGCTTGGTGGTGGTTCTATCCGTATCCATAAAGAGGATGTACAATCAGAGATCTTCAAACTTCTTGGTATCGGAGAAGAGGAGGCACAGGACAAATTCGGCTTCCTCCTGGATGCACTCAAGTACGGTGCACCGCCGCACGGTGGATTTGCTATCGGCCTTGACCGGTTGATCATGTTGATGACAGGGGCAAGTTCTATCCGTGATGTGATCGCATTCCCTAAGACACAAAAGGCGCAGTGTCTTCTGACACAGGCACCAAGCGAAGTCGATCCTGAACAGCTCAAAGAGCTGCACCTCAGAGTCAGACAACAGCCGGCAACATAAGCAAGCAAGTGCGATGAGCATTCCTCCTAGGAAAATAAAGCGTTAGCGTAGCTACTCGGACTTTGTCCAAATGGCGTACTATATTAAAGAAAGGAAAGGTATATTTTATGAAAAAACTATTTTTGATCATCGGAGCACCGGGTTCAGGCAAAACAACAGATGCAAGCATCATCGCGGGCAAACATGAGGATATCGTACACTACTCTACAGGCGATATGCTTCGCGAAGAGGTAGCAAGCGGTTCTGAGCTTGGACAGACGATCGAGAGCTATATCTCAAAAGGTGCACTCGTACCACTGGATATCATCGTCAACACGATCGTATCGGCGATCAACAATGCTCCGGTCGATACGATCCTTATCGACGGTTACCCAAGAAGTACTGAGCAGATGACCGCATTTGACGCGATTGTCTCACAAGAAGAAAATATCGAGCTTACTTCTGTCATCGAAGTCAGAGTAAGCGAAGCGGTTGCAAGAGAGCGTATCCTTGGGCGTGCGGCAGAAGCAGCACCTGGCGAGCAGAGAAGCGACGACAGCGAAGAGGTATTCAACGACCGTATGAAGATCTATACTGATCCGCTTGCAGAGATCCAGGCATTCTATACTGAGAAAAACCTTCTTAAAGTCATCGATGGAGAAAGAACACTTGAGCCTATCGTTGCGGATATGGAAGCTTTCATTCTGGAAAACAAATAATTCTCTCCAAAGGGTCGGCTTTCCGGCCCCCTCTTCTTCCTCTTCATCATTTCATTTTTAACTTCTAACTGGCTATAATCTCTCTATCACTACAGGCAAGGAATCATAGATGAGAGAGAAGTCATTCAGAGTCGGATATGCTGTACTTGTGATGGCTGCGGTAGTGATCGTTCTTGCCGGTATAAAGGCTGCTGCAGTCATTGTAGTCCCGTTTCTGCTTGCGTTCTTTCTTGCTGTCATCCTCTCGCCATTTTTTCTCTGGCTCAAAGCAAAAAAAATCAATGATCTCTTTGCACTTTTGATTGTCGTCTCTCTGCTGATAGTCATTATTACGATACTTTTTATCCTGGTAGGCAATTCTGTACAGGATTTTACCAACAACGTACCTGCCTACGAAGCAAAACTGCGTACCGAACTGCTCACACTCCTTGAGCACCTGCAGAGATGGGGTATTGAAGTACCCAAAGAGGATATCCTCAATCTTTTCAATATGCAAAGTGTCATGCAGTATATTGCCACCACACTGAAAAGCCTTGGCTCACTCGTTACGAAATCTTTTATGATCATACTGACGGTCGTCTTTATGCTGATGGAGATCTCGCAGTTCGGCAACAAGCTGGCACAGACCAACACCAATTCTCTAGAGAAGTTCATTGATATCAGCAACAGCATCAAACGCTATCTGCTGCTCAAATTTTTCATCTCTGCTGCAACAGGTATCGTGATCACAATAGGACTCAAGCTCTTTGATATCCACTATGCAGTGCTCTGGGGACTGATCGCACTGATGCTGAACTTTATCCCGACGATCGGTTCGATCATCGCCGGTGTGCCTGCTGTACTCATGGCAATGGTTCAATATGATATCTCTACAGCCGTCGGAGTAGCGGTACTCTATATCGTCGTCAACGTGGTCATCGGCTCTATTCTCGATCCGCGTATCATGGGAAAAGGCCTGGGGCTCTCCACCCTCATCGTCTTTTTATCCTTGATCTTCTGGGGATGGCTGCTTGGCCCCATCGGGATGCTGCTTTCGGTGCCGCTCACCATCATGATCAAGATCGCACTGAGTACGCAGCCAAACACACAATGGATCGCTGTCATGCTTGGTTCGGGGGAAAATGGAATAGTAAACGATAAAAAGTAAAAAGTAAAAAGTAAAAAGTAAAAAGTAAAAAGTAAAAAGTAAAATTTCAAATGACCCACTGTTCATGTTTGCTTAACGCTTGTGCCTTCGCGGCTCACTTCGTTCGACACGCTTCGGTTCCGAACCTATAAACGTGAGGTTCACTCACGTTTATTTAACGGTTCTCATCACTATACGCGGTGACGTTGTAGGTTGCTACCAGTCCGTCTTCGGAGAGACACTCCTTTTCAAAGAACTCGACGATCTCTTTTCTTTGACAATGTTTTTCGAAAGCCTCTACACTGGCCCAGCTTTCGTGAAAGACGATAGGCATACTCTCACCCGGAGCATAGGGGTTGTCGATCTTTTTGGTCACACGGTAAGAGAGGCACCCCTCTTCTCTCAGGGTATCAGGCTCAAGTGCTTTGAGCCTCTCGAACAATGCATCAAAACTCCCCTCTTTCGGGGTAAACTGAGCAATACAATAGAGTATTTTGGACATCATCTTCCTTTTTTGAAGTGATTATACATATTAGACTTTAAGAAAATGATGAGAACATGGAAAATATAGGGGAGAAGTAGTCACAGTGAGTTCTTTTATATTTTATTTCTCGTTTTAATAGATATCAAAAGTTTATTTTTGTATATTTTCAAATCTTATAATAAAAGGACAAGGATGAAAAGAAAAGGGAAAAGATTGGTAGGCACAGGCGTAGCTCTTTCATGTATCGCAGTAAGCGCACTGCATGCTACCAATGGGGATACGATGATCTCGGTAGGGACAAAAGCACGGGGAATGGGTGGTGCGGGCATCGCTGTCAGTCACTGTGCAGAATCAACACTGCACAACCCATCGCTGATCACGTGTACCAAAGGAACCTCCATTTCATTCGGAGGCATTGTATTTATGCCGGATATCAGCGCCCGGATGGGCATGGCGGCCGAACATGAAAGCGATGCGGATCTTAATGTCATCCCTTCCATCTCCATCTCTCACAGACTCAATGATGAGTGGTATCTGGGGATCGGTATGTGGGGAACTGCGGGGATGGGTGTAGACTACAGAGATGCGCCCCAGGTACCCGGTATGGACTCAGGCAATATGCATATGGTCACCAACCTGCAGCTGATGCAGTTTGGTATCTCTGCTGCCTATAAAGCCAATGGACTCAGTCTTGCGCTTACCCCTATCCTCCAATACGGATCGCTTGACATCAACTACCAGGGGTTTGACGGGAGCAGCACAGGTGACGGAGTCGCCCAGGATCTCAATTTCGGGGTGAACGTCGGTGCCTCTTATGATTTTTCAAACGGTTTGACACTGGGAGCCGTCTATAAATCCAAGATCGATATGGACTACGGCAACCAGCTCTCCAATGCAACACGGCCATTTGCGGATATGGGAATTTTTCCCGCAGCGATGGGAGATCACCTCGAACAGCCTGCCGAGATCGGTTTTGGTATCGGGTATCAGCTGGAGAACCATACCTTTGCGGTTGACTATAAAAAGATAGAGTGGTCCGATGCAGAAGGGTAT
>JAQUFB010000116.1 GCA_028684885.1 Sulfurovum sp.
TGATATCCGCACCGGTCCTGCTCTGGACATACATGTCAAATCCGCCCGTCATACTCATACCTCTGATCGGAGGAGGGAGTACCGGGATGGAAAATCCGTTCGGAATCGCCATGATCTCTTTGGTGAACTGCGCTGCCAAAGCTCCGGCATGCTGGCTCGGGAGCGTTCTTTCATCCCACGGTTTGAGTTTGACGATGCTTGCGGCTGCACTGGTTTTTTCCGAAAAGGTCATAAAGTCAAGCCCTGTAAAGGAGACGACATGGTTGACGCTCGGGTTTTTGGAGATGACATCATAGATATCATCGGTCAATGCCTCTGTTCTGTTGAGAGAGGCAGCCGGAGGGTTGTAGCTCAGGACAAAGATCGTCCCCTCATCCTCCTGCGGCACCAGCCCTGTCTTCATCATCTTCAGCATATCGAAAGAGGCATAGATCAGTGCACCGAAGAGGAGGATACTGATCACGCTGTAACGGATCGTCGCTTTGACGGTTTTGGTATATCCTACCGTCGCCTTTTCAAATGCATTGTTGAACCACTTGAAGAAACCTTTGGATTCGCCGTGCACAGGTTTCAGGATGCTTGCACAGAGCGAAGGGGTCAAGGTAAGGGCGACAAAGCCCGAGATCGCCACAGAGATGGCGATCGTGATGGCGAACTGTTTATACATCTCACCGGTCAACCCTCCCAGGAATGCCACCGGGATAAATACCGCGGAGAGCACCAGTACGATCGCAACAAGTGCGCTGGAAACCTCTTTCATCGCGGTAAATGTGGCTTCTCTCGGGCTGAGCCCTTCGCTCATGTGCCTTTCGACATTTTCGATCACGATGATGGCGTCATCGACCACGATACCGATGGCAAGCACCAGCCCGAAAAGCGTCAGGAGGTTGATACTGAAACCAAAGAGATGCATCCCGGCAAAAGCACCGATGATCGATACGGGAACCACCAGGATAGGGATGAGCGTCGCCCTCCAGTTTTGCAAAAAGAGGAAGATGACCCCGATGACCAGAACAAGCGCTTCGATAAAGGTATAGACCACCTCATTGATGGAGATTTCGACAAAGTCTGTCGCATCGTAAGGTATCTCATAGGAGACGCCGTCAGGGAAATTCTCAGATGCGGCAGCAAGTACTCTTTTGGCCTCTTTTGCCGTCTCAAGCGCATTGGCACCTGATTGGAGGAAGAGTGCCACAGGGATCGCAGGGACCTTGTCTAGTTTGGATACCAGGCTATAGCTCTGTGCCCCAAGCTCTACGGTGGCGACATCTTTCAGTCTCAGTGCTGCGCCGTCTTTTTGTGAACGCAGTATGATGTCGTTAAACTCTCTTGGATCGCTCATGCGTTCCTGTGCCAGGATGGTATAGGTGAACATCTGTTTTTCATCCAGAGGCTCGGCTCCGAACTGTCCTGCCGCATACTGGGCATTCTGCTCTCTGACGGCATCGATCACATCTTTGGGTGTCAAACCGTACAGAGCGAGTTTTTCAGGGTCTATCCATACGCGTATGGAGTAGTCTTTTGCCCCGAAGATCACCACATCACCGACCCCTTTTACCCTCTTCAGGTCATCGGTGACATTGACAAGCGCGTAGTTAGAAAGGTAGGTGGTATCTCTGCTCTTGTCAGGCGAATAGAAGAGTGAAACCAGGAGCATGCTCGGAGATCTTTCGTAGACCCTGACACCCTGTCTCTGTACCGCTTCCGGGAGACGCGAGAGCGCGACCTGGACCCTGTTGTTGACATCGATCTTGGCATCATCCGGGTCGGTCCCGACTTCAAAGAAGACATTGATGCTGATCCTTCCGCTGTCTTCGGCACTTGAACTCATATAGATCATATTCTTCGCACCGTTGATCTGCTCTTCAAGGGGAGCAGCTACCGTTTTGGAGAGTGTTTCGGCACTGGCACCGGGATAGGCTGCGGAAACCACGATCTGAGGCGGTACGACTCGGGGGTACTGTTCAATCGGCAGTGTCACCATCGAAGCGATCCCGGCAAGCACGATAATGATAGAGACTACCGCGGAGAAAACCGGTTTTCTGATAAAAAATGCACTGAACATCTATTTCTCCATCTCAACGACTTTGGCGTTCGGCCGTACTTTCGGGATATTATTGATGATGATCTTCTCGCCTTCTTTGAGCCCGCTTTTGACAATGATCCCCTCTTTGGTGAGGATATCGGTTTTGATAGGTCTCATTTTTGCAGTGCCGTCCTCAACGACATAGACCATTGCTCCGCCTGGGGTTTGCAAGACGGCTTCCTCGGGGATCACCGCTGTGTCGGGCGTCCTGAGCCCTTTGATGCTTACCTTGACAAAATCTCCCGGCAGTAGTTTGCCTTCTTTGTTGTCGATTTTTGCCCTGAGGAGGAGGGTGTTGGTGTTCTGGTCGATCTCCGGAGCGATGAAATCGATCGTTCCGTTTTGTTCAGATTCGTTCTTCTGCCGGTCAAGCACTTTGATCACCGTTCCGGGTTTTTTGATCTGTGAGAGATAAAGCCCGACATCACTTTTCGGGATGGAGAACTCCAGATGAAGCGGATCGGTATTGGTCACGGTCGTCAGTAGGGAGCTCTCTGCACCTACCTGGATATAGTCGCCGATATCCTGTTTTTTGATCCCTGCGATACCGTTGATCGGTGCTTTGACGATCGTATAGTCAAATTCGATATGTGCCTGTTTCAGGTTTGCTTTGGCATTGGAGAGCTCTGCCTTGGCATTGGTATACTCATAGAGATAGGCATCGATCTCTTTTTGGCTGATGGAGTTTGTCTTCTGGAGCGCCTTGGCTCTCCGCCAGTCTTTTTCGGCCCTTTGGAGCGTTGATCGGGCTTTCTCCAGTACCGCCTGTGCTGTTTCGAGTTTTGCCTGGTAGATATCCTGCTCGATGGTGTAAAGCGGGTCACCTTTTTTGACAAAAGCCCCTTCGGTAAAGTGTTTTTCTTCCAATATGCCAGAAACCCTCGCCACGATATCCGCTTTTTCATAGGCATTGAGGAGAGCCGGATAGGTCTTTTCTATCGTGGCATCTTTATAGCGCACCTGATAGACCGCTACAGGCAGCGGAGGCATCTTCTGTGCCTGCGGCGCCTGGGTGTTATTGCCGCTCTCTTTGTCGCTGCACCCGTTCACTCCCAATAAGAGTGTGCCCAAAAGTATGCCGTAGAAGCACCTTGTTTTGATCGGTTCCATTGTATCTCCTGTATAGTGATATTTATCTTTCCGGAAAGATATCATTATTTGGCTTAAATTATCTTTCTGGAAAGATGATTAAATCAAGCTGTTAAGTAATTTATTATACAATTTTCATATCAACAGGCATTTAAATATCTACAGGGCAGGCAAATGAAGCAGGATATGTTAGCTTTTATCGAAGAGAAGCACAGGTTTTTGGAAAATAATTTATCCGAACACTATCAGCAGTACAAGACCGTAGTGGATATCGGACTGCCTCTCATGCTTGTCAATAAACTTTTCAGCGAAAGAAAAGAGAAAATATTCTCGACAAAATACAATCTCTCCTCATCGGAATTTGATGTTTTGATGGCACTGCTGTGTCATAATGAACCGATGACTCCAACCAACTTATATGAAAGCATGATCTTTTCCTCAGGCGGAATGACTAAGCTGCTTAAGAAACTCGAAGAGAAAAAACTGATCGAAAGGATACCCTCTCAGAAAGATAAGCGAAGCCTGCTTGTGGCACTGAGCAGGAGAGGGAAAAAACTGGTGAATGATGCTTTCGGGGATGTGGTGAAGGTCAACATGGAAGTTCTCTCCAAACTCGAAGAGAGCGAACAGGCTACGCTTGAAAATCTTTTGAAAAAGTTGTTGACCGAACTCTCCTAGTCCCAAAGAGAATGGGATATGGCGTTGCAGACAATAAAAGGGGAGACGACTTTGCCAATCAAGTGATATTAAAATGATTAATATATAATTACTTTATATATTACGGTTTAACAGGAGAAAGAGATTCATGGAGCTTACATCCAATCTTACGCTGGAGCTGTCAGATCAGCCTTTTTTGCTTGAAAAGAGAATTCAACTCCTTAACGCGATCAAACAGCACGGTTCCATTTCCAAGGCGGCCAAAGCAGTACCGATGAGCTATAAAGCTGCCTGGGATGCGGTCGATACGATGAATAACCTTTCCCAGACCCCGATCGTATCACGGGAGACCGGTGGAAAAGGCGGAGGAGGGACGACTCTGACCGAGTACGGAGAAAACCTGCTGAAGACCTACAGCATACTCAAGGAAGAACAAAAACGTTTCCTCGAAAGGCTGAAACAGGTAACCGATCTAGACAAAGGCACACTCAAAACGATAGGAAGGCTCTCCATGCAGATCAGCGCAAGAAACCAACTCGCAGGGACGATAGAGAAGATCGTAAAGGGGGTGGTCAATACACAGCTTCATGTTCAGCTTAAAAGCGGGAACAGGCTGGTTTCTGTCATCACCAACAATGCAGTCGAATCTTTGGGACTGGATAAAGGTGATGATGTGACGGCTATTTTCAAGGCGACTTCGGTGCTTTTGGCCACAGGTGAGATACATATCAGTGCACAAAATAAATTTGAGGGCACTGTAGAGAGTGTACATGCAGGCAAGATCAATGCAGAAGTTGTCCTCTCTATGGGCAATCTTGACCGGATTGTTGCGGTGGTGACTAAAGAGTCGGTCGACGTGCTTAAGATTAAGTCTGGAAGCAAAGTGTGTGCGGTCATTAAAGCTGCGGATATCATGATCGG
>JAQUFB010000117.1 GCA_028684885.1 Sulfurovum sp.
AAAGACTCGGTATCAGACTCTATATATATTTAGTTTAATATCTAAGCAAAGATAGGACATTATAGTATACAAACAACAATGATTTATACGAATTCAAATCAAAGAGAAGAGCAGAAAGCTTATTTGGATACTTTGAAATAATTATGTAAATACAAGTTTTATCAAAAATTTAATTTATTGTTTCTTGTCAATAAATATTCTAGTTAATTGATATATAATTAATTCAATCTTATAAGATAAAAATAATAATTAGATGAGAAGTAGAATCTTGGCAAAAAAGACAGCTAAAACAGAAGCAAATACCATACAAAAGCAAAAGTATCTTAAAACATATTTGCATCAAAGAAACTATACTTTAAAAGATTTAAAATGTGAAATAGTTTTAATGATATGTGATATGTTAATAGAAAACTATTTATATGTAGAAGATACTGCGAATGCTGAAGAATTAATTTCAGATTTTACATCTGATGAAAGAAATACAATCTATAATACTATGAAAGATTTAAAAAAAGATATTCAAGAAAATATATTAACTATTGAAAAAGTTCAAAATATAATGATTCTTCAAAATGAAAATAAAGATACTTTAACTAAAGCCAGATTAGCTGATAGTACGTACTACTTCTATAATACATGTATAAACTACTTAGAATTTCTAATTACATCCACCTCCATAGATAAAAATAAAAAGATGTGGATTCCTGATCTAATATGTCTTTATTTGATTCAAGATATGAAGGAAAGTGGATATACATTTAATAAATTTACATTTCTTGATAAATATGATTTTGATAGTATATTCAGAATCTATGAAAAAATTAATATAACTTTTAAAAAAGTAGGAAATTTATCAATGTTTTCAAAAGAAAAAACTAGAATTGATATCATGTCAAATATTTCTTATGAAATAGTTACTAAATTAATTAATACTAAATATAAATAAGCATCACTTTTGCAATATTTATTTGTTTTAATTATTTAATCTATCGAGGTGATTAAAGAATATCATCTATTATCAATAATCACAAGTTTCTATTAGATTTAAAGAAATGAAGGAGAACTTAGAAATATTCTTTTATATGTTAACAGAAAATATGAGATTGCTTTACATACATCAAAATATTTAACTAAAGAATATTTCTAATTATATATTAAATACTAAAAGTATCTCTAACTTTTTGCTCAAATGCTTTATCGCTTAACTCTTTTCTTAGTGGTATAAAAGTTTTAGCCTCATCACCCACAGGAATAAATATTTCTGAGTTTTCATCTTCTATAATATTTTTTACTGCATCAGCTATTGGTTGAGAAGAAGGACCTTCATTTATCGCTTTTGCCACTATTGGAACAAAATGTGCTACTAAATCTTTATAGGGTGAGTTTTCATCTGTTGTTTTTGAATTAACAACTAAACCCTTTTTTACAAAATTTGTTCCAAAAAGTCCTGCTTGGATAGAATGAACTCTTACATTATACGGTAGAGTTTCAAATCTTAAAGAGTCTACTATTCCTTCAACTGCATACTTAGATGCATTGTAATGAGCTAAAAGAGGAAGTCCCATCTTTCCTAAAAATGAGCTAATATTAATTATAACTCCTGCTTTTGCTTCTCTCATATATGGAAGAACTGCTCTTGTAACTTTGAGTAGTCCAAATACATTTACATCAAACTGATTAAACATTTCTTCATCAGTTCCATCTTCTACAGTTGAAAGAAGACCATATCCAGCATTGTTAACAAGAACATCAATTTTACCTTCATCTTTTATAATCTTTTCAACAGCATTATTTATACTTTCTGTCTTAGTTACATCTATATATATGCTTTTTAATAATCCATCATTACTTATTGTATTTTTATCTCTTGTTCCAGCATAAACAATATATCCATTATTACTAAGTAACTTTGATGTTAACTCACCCATTCCTGATGTTGCACCTGTAATTAGAACTACTTTTGCCATATATAAATCCTTTTTTTTAATCACTATCTTATCCTATAGCGAGATAAATAAAATAGATTTATATCAAGAATAGAGGACTTATTATTGAAAATATACTTATTAAAAGTAAACTAAATAAATCTCTTTTTTATAGTTTAATTATTATCAGAATTCCTTTTATTAATGCTAACTAACCAGTAAGAAATTGCTAATGCAACTATCACGATAGCAATTATTAATAATTCTGTCGCTTTTTCTGTTGAAAGGGAATATATTAATACTTTTCTAATCAACGCAGCCATTGCGAGCATAATAAATGCACCAATGGCAAAACCTTTACCTTGTAAATGTTTTATCTCTTCATGTATTAATTCAATTGATGCCCATAGTACTAATAAACTTCCAAGAACTGTCAAAATACCTTTTTCTATTTTTATATCAGTAAAAAATAATAAATAAATATCATAAACAAATAAACCAATAGCAAAAAAAGCAATAATCCCTAATGCAAATGCTAAAAAGTAATTAATAAAAGAATTGAATTTTTTTAGTGAAGATAAGATTCCTTTTTCTGTTCGAGATAATGATAAAAATTTCCCAAGTTCTTCTTCTCTATATGAGCTTGTTAAAACATCCAAATTCATATCAATTATTTTTTCTACTGCATTGATTTCTCTTACATGTTGTTCTTTATTTTCAAAATTCTCTTCTATACTCTTAAGTACAAATGTTCTAACAAAAGTGAAAGCAGAATTTACATAGTGAGTAGGAAGACCAATTTGAACGTGAATTTCACCTATTTTATAAATAGATAAAAAATAAGATATATCATATTTACCAGAAAAAAGATTTATGAACCAAGCTTTAATTTTAATCTTATGTCTACTAATGATTTCATTGTTTTTTAAATATTTTGCTGTTCTACCAAAGCCCCAAATATAATCATAAAATTCATCAATAAATGTATCGGCTAGTTTTTCCATTCTTGGTTGAAGTTTTTTTAAAATAAGAGCTTCTTCTTCAGTAAATTTATAGTGTTCTTTTAACTGGGTATATTCTTTCATTTGTTATCCTATCAAATAATTCTAATATAAAAATTTAAATTATCTCTAGTAATTATACTTATATATTAACCTAATAAACTTTTTTTCTTCAAGAATTATAATATTATGTTAAAAACTCTTCAAAAGAATTATCAATAACAATATCTTCCTTATGTATTAATTTCTTAATAACCTAGAATATCATTAATTCATTTTCTTTTAATAGTAATAATAGTTTTCATTTAAATTCTTCTATTAACAATTTTAAGAAAATAAGTTAAAAATTATCTTGATTTATATCAAAATATAATTAATTATTTTAGATATTATTAATTGATTAAAAACTCTTATTTAAAAGGAATTTATTATGAATAAATATGTTTGTACTGTTTGTGGATATGTATATGACCCTGAAATAGGTGATTTAGATTCAGGTATTGAACCAGGAACTGCATTTGAAGATATTCCTGATGATTGGGAATGTCCTGATTGTGGTGTTAAAAAAGAAGATTTTGAAATAATTAATTGAGGTGAGAAATGGGATTTAATATAAAAAATAACATTTACCTTGTAGGTAATGTAGATTGGGAAATTGAAAGTTATCAAGGATATAAATATTCAACACATAGAGGCTCATCATATAATGCATACCTTATTAAAGAGCAAAAAAATGTTTTAATTGATACTGTTGATTCAACATTTACTGATATATTTATTAAAAATCTTAAAAATGAAATTAATTTAGATGATATAGATTATATAATTATAAATCATGGTGAAAAGGATCATACAGGTGCACTTCCTGAATTAATGAAACTTATACCAAATACTCCAATTTACTGTACTAACAATTGTGCAAAATCATTAAAAGGTCAATTTCATCAAGATTGGAATTTTAATATTGTAAAAACAGGAGAAAAACTTAATTTAGGTGATAAAGAATTAATTTTTGTAGAAACTCCAATGTTACACTGGCCTGATAATATGATTTGCTATTTAACACAAGATAATATGCTCTTTAGTAATGATGCCTTTGGACAACATTATGCTACGTCAGCTATATACAATGACTTGGTTGATCAAAATGAGTTATTTGTAGAATGTTTAAAATACTATTCAAATATCTTAACTCCGTATAATTCAAAAGTAATCAAAAAAATTGAAGAAATTTTATCTTTAAATCTCCCTCTTGATATGATTTGTCCTTCACACGGAGTAATATGGAGAGATAACCCAACTCAAATTGTAGAACTGTATTTAAAATGGGCGCAAAACTATCAAGAAAATCAGATAACAATTCTATATGACACAATGTGGGAATCAACAAGAGATATGGCAGAAGCAATAGCCAAAGGAATAAAAGAAGCAGATAGCCAAACAGTTATTAAATTAATACACTTATCGAAAAAAGATAAAAATGATGTTATTACTGAAGTTTTTAAATCAAAAGCCATATTAGTAGGATCACCAACAGTAAACAAAGGAATTTTAACTACCATTGCTTCTTTGTTTGAATTTGTAAAATCTTTAGAATTTAAAAATAAACAAGCAGCTGCTTTTGGTTCATTTGGATGGAGTGGAGAGTCTGTTAAACTAATTAATGCAAAATTAACTGATAGTGGATTTGCGTTAGTAAATGAAGGACTAAGGGTTTCTTGGAAACCAGATGAAGAGACTATTAAAGAATGTGTTAAGTTTGGAAAGGATTTTGTTAAGGATTTAAATAAGTAAATTGATAAATATCATTTTATCTATTATTGTTT
>JAQUFB010000028.1:0-1813 GCA_028684885.1 Sulfurovum sp.
ATTATAGCACAAAAATTAATATTTATTTATATGAGAAAAACTCTGCGCCGTATCATCCGCACTACAGCACATTTTCGTTAAAATGCCCACTATAAATTTACTCAACTACAGTAAACCAAAAACTCATTTGTTTAAGGAACCACAATATGTCTTGCCACAAGAAAGCCTATATCACGACACCGATCTATTATGTAAACGATATCGCCCATATCGGCCATGCCTATACCACGATCATCGCGGATACACTCGCACGCTATTCACGTATGAGCGGTTTGGAAACGTTTTTCCTCACCGGTACCGATGAGCATGGACAGAAGATCGAAGAGTCTGCAAAAGCAAGAGGGAAAAGCTCCCAGGAGTATGCGGATGAGATCTCTGCGACTTTTAAAAATCTTTGGGATGACTTTGGTATCAGCTATGACAAGTTCATCCGTACTACAGACGCAGACCACATGAAAGGGGTACAAAAAGCCTTTTCCGTCATGCATAAAAACGGGGATATCTACAAAGATACCTATAAGGGCCACTACTGTATCTCCTGTGAGACCTTTTTCCCCGAAATCCAGCTGGTGGACGGAGAGTTCTGTCCGGAGTGCGGAAAATCTACTACCGTCGTAGAGGAGGAGAGCTACTTCTTCAAGCTTTCCAAATACCAGGACAAACTCCTTCAATGGTATAACGACAACCCTGAGTGTATCCTCCCGAGAAGCAAACGGAACGAAGTGATCCGTTTTGTCGAGGGCGGATTGACAGACCTGTCTATCACCCGTACAAGCTTCGACTGGGGCGTAAAGCTTCCTGAAGAGATCAATGATCCGAAACATGTGATGTATGTGTGGCTTGATGCGCTGATGAACTATGTGACTGCATTGGGATACGGTACCGATGAAGCCAACATGGATTTCTGGCCTGCACGTGTACAGATCATCGGGAAAGATATCCTCCGTTTCCATGCGATCTACTGGCCGGCATTCCTGATGAGCCTTGGCTTGCCGCTACCAAAACACATCGCTGCACACGGATGGTGGACACGGGACGGGGAGAAGATGAGCAAGTCCAAAGGGAACGTAGTCAACCCCAAAGAGGTAGCAGATGCATACGGTTTGGATAATTTCCGCTACTTTATGCTCCGTGAAGTACCGTTCGGCGGCGATGGCGACTTCTCGCAGAAAGCGCTGATCGACCGTATCAACTCTGACCTCGGAAATGATCTGGGAAACCTCCTTAACCGTCTGATCGGGATGAGCGGCAAATATTTTGAGGGTGAAGTCTACTCCGGGCATGTGGCAAAATTCTATCAGCAGGAACTGGATGAAGTGCACGCTTCGCTTGACCAGCTCGAACCCCTGCTCTTTGAGATGCAGATCCACAAGTACCTTGAAGAGCTCTGGAGACCGCTCAGCGTTGCCAACAAATCGATCGATAAGTACCAGCCATGGACATTGATGAAAGAAGGCAAAACAGAAGAAGCGATGGCGCTCAACGGACTGATCGCGGCGATCCTTGCAAAAGTTGCCGTAATGCTCTATCCTGTCATGCCTGAAGTGTGTACAAAGATCTCAAGAGCCCTCAACTTTGAGATCAACCATGAGAGCTGGAGTGCCCTCATCAAGGAGAAAACACTTCTTGAAACCTTCAATCTGGAAAAGATCGATCCACTCTTCCCTCGTATAGAAGAAGCGCTGTTGGCACAAATCGAGCCTGCTGATACGAAAGAGGCACCCAAAAAAGAAGAAAAGAAAGCGGAGAAAAAAGAAGAGAAAGCTGAGGGTGTTGCACTGATCGGTATCGACCAGTTCTTTGAAACCGTCAT
>JAQUFB010000028.1:1913-19592 GCA_028684885.1 Sulfurovum sp.
CCTCATGAAATGAGCTTTCTGAAGATGATACTCACTCACAAGGGCAATATCGCCTTCATGGACAACGAGTGGCGTAAAGTCTTTGAGCAGATCCTCAACTCCGATGATCATCTTTTTGTCAGTACGGATAGAGAGCTGTTGGAGCTTATCAAACCCGATGTCAAAAAGCTGAAGGAAGATGTAGAGGGATATCTGATCGGAGATACCCTCTTTAAATCTACCTTCAAAGTCGGAGGCTATGTTTACCAGGAGAAAGACCTGGTACCGTTTCACCTGGAATATCTGCTCAGGGCAGTAGATTTTTGCGATACATACAGCCTTCCCTATGATATCGAACGTATCAAGTACACCAAACACTTTATCCCTGTATTTATCGATGCCAATCTCCAGAGTACAGGCAAAGGGAAAAGTGACAGGGTAGCGATCTTTACGGACAACCTTGAAGATATCAGTCGGGCAAGAGAGTATATCAAACGTTCCAACAACTGGGTAAAAAGCATTGTCCTCACCCCGCCTAAAACAAAGATCGAGGGGATTGACCGTCCGCACTGGTTTGAGACGGAAGAGGAGCTCAGAGAGATACTCAAAAATATCCATTTCAACTATGCCTTCATCTACAAAGCGGACAGAAGTATGCTCAATACGATCAAAGAGGAGTATAGTCTCTTCTAAAGAGGCATACTTCTTTTGCCGGAAAAACGGTTCTGCCGCCTCTAGATACCACACTGTTTTATCACGACAACATCAAAAAATCATCTGGGAAACAAGATCGGCTCCGCCTCACAAAAGAGACGGAACTGATCGGAGAAAATAGATAGAGATCCCCTCACTGAGGGAGGGTTTGTAGATCAGAAAAGATTAGAATTTGTATGTAGCACCAACGCTGATCGCGTCTACCATTACATCACGGCCAGCAAATGCTCCGTCAAACCCTGTATCGTTGTACAGGTTTGCATAATCTACGAATAGACCGATATTCTCAGTCACCGTATACTCTGCACCGATACCCCACTGGAAACCGCTTTCGCTGAGCTCTGCACCGTTATCTACTGTTACCTGTCCGTATCCTAGCAATCCGTAGACAGTAAACTGTTCCATGACCGGATACATCACTTTTGCATAGATACCAAGATTGCTCATGTCGCCGTCGACATCACTCTCTTGACCATCATCAAGCGTCAAATCGCCTACGCTCATTGTATATCTTCCTTCTACTCCGATATACTCATTGAAGTTGTATCCGCCTTTGAAGAGTACAGAATGCGCAGTAAGATCCTCATCAGGGTTTTCTACATTCATATTCATATAAGAGTATCCGAAGCCAATATGAAAATTTCCTGGCTTGTCATCTGTAACTTCAGGGACATTTACATAGGGCTCTACAGGAGAGATATCTCCTCCCGCCACTGCAAATGTACTCAAAGAGATGATTGTGATCAATGACAGTGTAACTTTTTTCATTGTTTTTCCTTAATAGGTAAAATCGTGCAAATTGCGGCGAGATTATAAACCCGAAAACGGAAAAAGTCAATAGAAAAACAACACTTAATATCAATTTCAAATTTCAGGTACGCAGTGTTGCGATCAGTCTATTGGCATTCAAAAGTACATCCAGCGCGTCATTGATACTTTGAAACAGCACATCGCTTGTAAACAATGACTTAGTGGCACACCCCTCTTCCTGCAATAGCGCAAACCCAAGTCGTGCCTCCTCAAGTATCAGTGCATCATTGCGCCCGTTTCCGATGGCAACCGTATGTTCAGGACCCAGTACTTTCAGGTACTCCAGTTTTGCATGATCCTGTGACTCTTTTCCAATGATATGGATATGGATAAATGAGGCATCGCACTGTTCCTGCACGGAACCGAACGTATCGGCAGTGATCACATGGATCCTGAGAAAGTGCGAGAGCTTCTCCAGCTTTTCAAGTACGCCTGCTTTGATTTTGCCGTCGCATGCCAATGTCCCGTTATAATCCAGCAACAGATGGTCGAGTGTGATCTCCTCCATCCCCGGTATCGTTATCTTCAACATTCTTCTCCTTTTTACTTCAGTGACTCAAGTATCGAGTCGATATCCAAGAGGTCTGTATATTCGATATTCAGCCCTATACCCTCAATATTCCGCTTCATCCCTTCTCCGAGGCTTTTGACCACCAGCATATTCCCTTTTTTGAGCAACGGAGGGATGATGCGCCCTGCCGCCATCCCCTGCGCACTGTCATCATCGACGATCTCTACTCCCTTTGCATGCAGCTCCTGATAGACCGGATTGTCGACATAACGGATAGAAGCAATGCTCTCTCCCTCTATCTGAGCAAAAGCAAAGAGCTTTGCGGTGATGAAATAGGGATGGATCGTGATCCTGTCATTGGTGGGATAGACCAGAACATAATTTCGCTTCTCCCGTATCAGTTCGATTCCTTTGCCATACATAAGCATCTCGGCCACTTTTTTTCGTGCACCCTTGATGATCTTGGAAAATGTGGGCCGCGAGACCCTCAGCTGCTTGGCACACTCCTCCTGATAGAGGCCTTGAAAATCAGCCAGGTAGAGCGACTCGAGTTCATCGTCGCTCATAGGCAACATCTCTTTTGGTTCATGGGTAAGCGGACCGAAAAGCAGGCTTTTCGGTCTCAACGTAATATTTCTATTCTTCATGACGACTCCATTATTTACATATGTAAACATTATAAAATAGCATACAAATACTTAATTTTTACGTTAAAAAGGTGAATTCTTAGGTTTTTAAGGTAAAATTCCTCTCTTTAATTTTGAATTTATTTTACATATGTTAAATTGCTGCCATATGAAACCGATGTAAACATAAGAGACACCTGTTGTTTCTTCCTCCTTCTCAGGTGTCTCTTATGTTTATTATTTATACTTAGACATAAAAAAGTATAAAAAGTAAACATAAGATCTATAGATACGAGTCATCAGTATTGTACCGCAGGCGGGGAGCCTTGGCAAAACAGTTAGAGGGATATGTTTTCAAATATGTCCTGTGACACAATCTTCAATCTCACAGATAAGGAGGAGATATGATCAACTACACTACACAACGACATAGACAAAGAGCAATATCATGAAGATCACCAATATCGTCACTAATATTATCTTTTTTTATGTCGATGGCTTCAGGCAGATGAAAGTCGGGAAAAAACTTTGGCTGCTCATAGGGATCAAACTTCTGATCCTCTTTGGCGTTATGAAGTTCTTCTTCTTTCCCAATTATCTGAAAACAACTTACGATACCGATGAAGCACGCAGTATGCATCTCATCGAACATTTGACAAAGGAGAGACAATGATAACAAAATACAAGGATAAAACATGGAACTGATGAATACGGAACTGATCGATTGGTCACGTGCACAGTTTGCACTCACTGCACTTTACCACTTTTTATTTGTACCTTTAACACTCGGACTTTCATTTATTGTTGCCATTATGGAGACAATCTATGTCAAGACCGGTGATCAAAGATGGAAAACCATCACCAGATTCTGGATGACGCTTTTTGCGATCAACTTTGCCATCGGTGTGGCTACCGGGCTTATTATGGAATTCGAGTTTGGGACGAACTGGGCGAACTACTCCTGGTTTGTAGGCGATATCTTCGGTGCGCCGCTCGCAGTAGAGGGAATCCTGGCATTCTTTATGGAATCCACCTTCTTCGCAGTGATGTTCTTTGGATGGAACAAAGTCTCCAAGGGCTTTCACCTGGTCTCTACCTGGCTTGTCGCTGTCGGATCAAACCTTTCGGCATTCTGGATCCTGGTCGCAAACGGCTGGATGCAGTACCCGGTAGGGATGGAGTTCAACCCCGATACGGTACGTAATGAGATGGCAAGTTTCTGGGATGTCGCTCTCTCTCCAGTAGCGGTTGCAAAATTCCTGCATACGATAGGAAGCGGATATGTGATCGGTGCACTCTTTGTCATCGGTATCTCTGCATGGATGATCCTGAAAGGACGTGATGTGCTTGAAGCAAAACGTTCTATGGTTGTCGGTGCAAGTTTCGGTCTGCTTGTCTCGATCTTCCTCGCAGTGAGTGGTGATGAATCTGCTTATCAGGCGGCACAGCACCAACCGGCAAAACTGGCAGCAATGGAAGGACTCTACAAAGGTGAAGAGCGTGCTGGAATCATCGCTGTCGGTATCCTCAACCCGGATAAGAAAATCGGTGATGATCTCCCAGCAGTTTATGGAGACATCGAAATCCCTTATGCACTTTCGTTCCTGGGATATCATGATATCCATGCATTTGTTCCGGGCCTGGATGACCTCGTACTCGGAAATGAAAAATACGGTATCGAAGGTGCTGCTTCCAAAATGGAAAAAGGTAAAATAGCAATAGAAGCGCTTCAATCCTACAAAGATGCTAAAAAAATTGATGACAAGATCGCAATGGCTGAAGCAAGAAAACTCCTGGATGAGTATATGCCTTACTTTGGTTACGGGTATTTAGAGAAACCAACCGATATCGTTCCGCCGATCGCCCTTACTTTTTACAGTTTCCATATTATGGTCGGATTGGGAGTATGGTTTATTATCCTCTTCCTGATTGTGCTTTACCTCACAATGGCAAACGATATCACACGCTTCAAAAAGATACTCTGGCTCTCTGTCTGGAGTATTCCGTTGGGATATATCGCAGCAGAAGCAGGATGGGTTGTGGCAGAAGTGGGAAGACAGCCCTGGGCGATCCAGGACCTTATGCCTGTCGGCATCGCTGCGACACATATCGATGCAGGTAACGTCAAAGTCTCATTCTGGCTCTTTGCTGTGCTCTTTACGGTACTGCTTATCGCAGAAATCAAAATCATGTTGCGCCAGATCGCAATTGGTATCAAAGGAGGTCACTAATGTTTGAAACACTATCGCTCCACGCGCTCCAGGTTTACTGGTGGATCATCATCTCACTGCTTGGCGGGTTGTTCGTCTTTATCATGTTCATTCAGGGCGGACAGACACTGCTCAATCAGCTTTCAGCATCGGATCAGGAAAAATCGATGCTGGTCAACTCACTGGGGCGTAAGTGGGAACTTGGCTTTACCACACTGGTACTCTTTGGAGGGGCACTCTTTGCTGCATTTCCTAAGTTCTATGCGACCAGTTTCGGTGGCGCCTACTGGTTGTGGCTGGGGATACTCTTCTCCTTTATTATCCAGGCGGTCTCCTATGAATACAGAAAAAAAGAATCAAACTTCCTGGGTGCAAAAACCTATGAGACCTTCCTTTTCATCAATGGGAGCGTAGGTACGATTCTTCTGGGAATTGCGATCAGTACATTCTTCAGCGGAGCTGCATTTACACTCGATGACAACAACTTCGTACACTGGAGTGTAGGTACACGCGGCCTGGAAGCATTGATGGAACCATTAAACTATCTGCTTGCCATTGCGATGTACTTTTTGGTCCGTATCATCGCAGGGATGTACTTTTTGAACAACATCGATCATGAACCGATCCGCCAGCGGACACGCGCAATGATCAAACGCAATATCGTCTATTTCCTGCCATTCTTCCTGGGATTTGTAGGATGGGTACTGCTGAAAGATGGTTATACTTATCATCCTGAGACGCTGGAAGTCTCTCTGGTTTCTATGCATCACCTCATGACATTCCTTAAAATGCCATACCTGGCAGGAATGTTCCTGATCGGTGTTGTGATGGTTTTGGTCGCAGTCTTCAACTCTGTGTTCAGAGAAAAGAACTGTTGTATCTTTACCGTGGGTATCGGAACTGTGTTGACAGTCATGGCTCTGCTTCTCAATGTCGGATTGAACAATACCATTTATTATCCGTCGACTACTGATATGCAAAGTTCACTCAGTATTGCCAATTCAGCGGGAAGCCACTATACACTGACGGCGATGTCCTACGCTTCATTGATGGTACCGTTTGTACTGGCATATATCGCTTTTGTATGGCATGCCATGGACAAAGTCAAGATCACAGAAGAAGAAATCACTTCTGCGGATGAACACCACTATTAAGAAAGGATATTTCATGGATTATACGAGTTCACTTATCTGGCTGGCTGTATGGCCTTTGCTCATCTATCTAGGATACAAGTTTACAGCACTCAATATCAAGCATTTCAATCGGCTTGAAAAGCTTGACGAGGATCAATAAATTCTAAAGAGACAATCAAGATCCTTCTTGATTGTCTCTCAAATCCAAAGAAAAATCATCCTTATTCAGACACTCTTTATACTTTTTCTTTTTTTACTCAATATACCTTAAAACCCACAAATCATTTTAAAGATAGATCACCGCAGTTTACTACAGGTAAAAACTCTACATAATTCTTACCAATCATTATTTAACTATCCAAACTATAAATATCTTTTTTATTTTATTTTTTATAGTTATTTTTATCCAATAAATCAGAATATATATGAATATAATAGATAAAATATACTTATGATAATAATAACTATATTTTATATTATTAAGCTTTTTTTTGCTACTATTCACTCAATTTTAGACAAAGAAGGTGTAAATACAATGAACAAATTAATTGGAATCTCACTTGCAGCAACGCTGGCAATCACCAGTGTGCATGCAGCTAGCGTCGATGAGCTTGAAACGCGAATCGAAAAGCTTGAAAAAAAAGTAAAAAGCAACAAGAAAACGATCACAGAAGTAAAAATACATGATGCATTTGATAACATCAAATTCGGTGTGGACTTCAGGAATGCTGTGGATTCACTCAGCTATAAGAACAACGAGACCGGAGAAAAGTCCGAGAACAACTCTCTCCTTACCAGCAGACTCTATCTGACGATGGCATCTGCGCCTGTGCAGGGACTGCTCTTCAAAGGGAAACTTGCCATCTATTCGACCTGGGGCGCACATCTGTTTGATGAGTCCGACGGATTGAAAGACTGGTCCGCATCTTCCAAAGCTACAGACACACTCATGCGTGTAAAAGAAGCCTACTTCGTCTACAGTACAAAAGCAGGAGAACAGCCGCTCAGCTTCTCTATCGGACGTCGTCCATCTACAAACGGCTTCCTGGCGAACTACAGAGAGAACGAACCGGAAGCGGGATCACCTCTGGCACACATTACCAATATGGAAGTGAATGCTGCGATGGTAAAACTCGACTGGGGCCGTTTCGTAGAGGGTGCATATACCAAACTTGTCTACGGAAGAGCACACACGGGTGAAACAGAAAGTGTCTACGGAAAAGTTTCGGCAGAAAGATTCCCTTACGCAGATAAAGATACGGATGCAGAAGATGAGAATGTCGACTTTTTCGTAGCTGTAGGTGATGCCTACTATAACGGTCAATACAAACTCATGTACCAATGGGCGCATATCTTCAATACCAAAGGTGAAAATCTCGATACAGCGGTTACTAAAGTGGATGCAGGGAGTGCAGACCTCTTCTCTCTCGGACTTCAGGTGAGCGGTATCGGCGACGGGATCAGTGACTTCCTGGACAATACAAGCGTCTTTATCTCGGGAGCGTACAGCAACTACAATGCGAAAGACGGATATTCGCTTCTTGGTTCTAAAGATGGCGGAAGCCAGGACGGTACTTCTGTCTGGGCGGGTGTCATCATCCCCGACATGATCACCGAAAACGGCAAGATCGGGTTTGAGTACAACCACGGCTCAAAGTACTGGACACCGATGACTTGGGCTGAAGATACTGCTATCGGTTCGAAAATCGCGGTGCGCGGTGATGCCTATGAAGCGTACTGGAATTTTGATCTCTTCGGCGTAGAGTATCTTCCATCCCAAATCAGATATACCTATGCGCAGCACGACTATACGCCGAATATCAACTGTGCGGGCTGGATTGATTCCAAACCGGTCGATATCACGGCACAGGATCTGAGATTCTCTGTAAGCTACAGATACTAATCTATCCGGGAACGGGTCTCTCAGGAGGTCCTTCTCTTTATAGATAGACAGACACTAGGCTATCATACTCCTTCAATGTCCAAAACTCCTGATAGCCTACTGTGTGTCTATCCCCAAACATCTCCTCCCGAAGAGATAACACTTCCTAAAGCATATCCCGTAGTACCATTGCATAGTGCAGGACCCAAAGGTTCAGCAGCAGTATCCCCATCGATGAGCCACGCGAAAGCAGTTTTTGTATCACTGTTTTTTCTTTATAGATGGTCATCAGTGAAATGGTCATATGAATGACGGTCATCACGATAATGACACCTACGATATAGAGTTTCATACGCAGTGCATCCATCACATCATTGGTAATATCAGAGAAAAGGATAGCCAAAAGACCGTGCTGGTCGATCATCATATAGCCGGTGATGAGAAGAAGGATGAGGGCTACAACTTCAAAGTAGCCATAGATCGGACCGATACGGGGATAGACCTCTTTTTGTCCCGCTTTGTCCCTCAGGGCAAGCCCAAGGATGAACATGAAGATCGCTCCCCCGATCCAGGAGATCGCAGCGATCAGGTGGAGGTGAAGGAGCCAGCCGGACATCAGCTGTCTAACTTCAGTACTGCCATGAAGGCTTCTTGCGGTACCTCTACCTTACCGATAGACTTCATACGTTTTTTACCCGCTTTTTGCTTCTCAAGCAGTTTACGCTTACGGGTGATATCCCCGCCGTAACATTTCGCAGTCACGTTTTTGCCCATAGACTTTACATTGGAACGCGCGATGACGTTATTGCCGATACTCGCCTGGATCGCTACTTCAAAGAGCTGTCTTGGGATCAGCTCTTTGAGCTGGTTGACAAATGCAAGGCCTCTGCTGCGGGCTTTCTCTTCGGGAACGATGATAGAGAGTGAATCTACAATCTCTCCTGCCACACGGATATCCAGTTTGACCAGGTTACCTGGCCTGAACCCTATCGGTTCATAGTCAAAACTCGCATATCCTTTGGTCGTGGACTTCAGCTTGTCATAGAAGTCCATCACGATCTCGTTCATCGGGATATCATACTCCATCAAGACACGCGTCTCATTGAGGTAGTCCATCTTTATCTGTATCCCGCGGCGGTTGGTCAGAAGCGTAATAAGGTTTCCTACGAACTCCTGCGGTGTCAGGATCGTTGCCTTGACGTACGGCTCATAGATCGTATCGATCTTCTGAGGCTCAGGCAGTTCGCTCGGGTTCTGTATCTCCACCTCGGTACCGTCGGTCTTTTTGACTCGGTAGACCACCGTTGGTGCCGTTGCGATCAGATCAAGGTCAAATTCACGCTCCAGACGCTCCTTGACCACTTCCATGTGCAGCATGCCAAGGAAACCTGTCCTGAATCCCGAACCAAGCGCCATGGAACTCTCAGGCTCAAAACTCAGTGAAGAGTCATTGAGCTTGAGTTTGTTGAGCGCATCTCGGAGATCCTCGAACTTGTCCGTCTCAATCGGGTAGATCCCGGCAAAGACAAATGCTTTTGCCGGTTCAAACCCTGCAACAGGTTCTGTCGTAGGGTTCTTCGCGTTGGTGATCGTATCCCCCACCTTAATCGCATCCACGGTTTTCAACCCCATTACCACGATACCGATCTCTCCGGTTCGTATCTCTTTGGTTTTGATCGGCGCGATCGGGTTCGGATACATCAGGTCAAGTACCTGGTGGTCCTGCTTTGTCCCCATGACACGCATCATCTCACCCTTTTTGATACTCCCGTCAAAGACACGAACCAGCGCCAGCGCCCCAAGGTAGTTGTCAAACCAGCTGTCATAGATCAATGCCTTGCACGGGGCATTCTCATCACCCTGCGGGGCAGGTACACGCTCCACGATCGCATCGATCAGTTCAGGAACACCGAGTCCTGTCTTGGCAGAAACAAGGTTATGTTCAGTCGCATCGATACCGATCGCCTCTTCAAGTTCACCGAGTACTCTGTCAGGGTCAGCGGCAGGCAGGTCGATCTTGTTCACCACAGGAAGAAGCTCCAAATCGTTCTCCATCGCGATATAGACATTGGCAATCGTCTGCGCTTCCACACCCTGTGCCGCATCGACGATCAGCAATGCGCCGTCTGAAGATGCAAGCGAACGGCTTACTTCATAAGAGAAATCCACGTGGCCCGGAGTGTCGATCAGGTTAAGGATATACTCCTCCCCGTCCTTGGTATAGTTAAGTCTTACAGACTGCGCTTTGATCGTAATCCCGCGCTCTTTTTCGATATCCATCGTATCCATCACCTGCGCTGACATCTGTCTGTCCGAGACAGCACCACATTGTTGGATAATACGGTCAGCCAAAGTAGATTTACCGTGGTCGATGTGCGCGATGATCGAGAAGTTACGAATATGTGATTGTGGTATCTCTTTTGCCAATTTATTTCCTTAAGTAGGCAAATGCTTTGCCATACTTGAATTTAGTGTTCAGCAAATAAACCCAAAAATCGGTTTATTTTAACGCGTCTGGCCGCGTGAGCCTGCTGCTGAAGCAAACTCAGTGTTACTCCGGACTTTATAGAAAATCCCTCTTTACTTTGTCTCAAACAGAGAGTTTACACTCTCGTTGTTGTGCACACGTCTGATCACCTCTCCCAGCATCCTTGCAGTAGAGAGTACTTTGATCTTAGTACACTTTTTTTGTATCGGTATCGTATTGGATACGATAAGCTCATCAAGCTCACCCTCTTCGATACGTTCAAATGCCGGACCGGAAAGTACGGGGTGTGTACAGCATGCCATCACCGATGTTGCACCAAGCTTTTTAAGTGCAGAAGCAGCTTTCACCATCGTCCCGGCAGTATCCACCATATCGTCGATAAGGATCACATCCTTACCTTCCACATTACCGATCACATTCATCACTTCTGATTCGTTGGCTTTTTCACGTCTCTTGTCTACAATCACCATTTCAAGCCCAAGTTTTTCCGCAAAGTATCTAGCTCTTGCAACCCCGCCGATATCAGGAGAAGCGATAATAGGGTTGGGAAGATCCTTACTCTTGATATAGTCCATAAATAAAATAGCGCCATAAAGGTTATCTACCGGGATATCAAAGAACCCCTGGATCTGTGAGGCATGAAGATCGATCGTGACCACACGCGTGATCCCTGCTGTCTCCATAAGGTTCGCTACAAGTTTTGCGGAGATCGGTACTCTCGGAGCAGCTTTTCTATCCTGTCTTGCATATCCGTAATACGGTACGACTGCCGTGATAGATTTCGCGGAGGAACGCTTCAGGGCATCTGTCATAATGAGAAGCTCCATCAGATTTGCGTTTGCCGGTGCAGAAGTAGGCTGTACGATAAAGACATCTTTACCACGTACGGACTCTGCAATCTGTACATTGATCTCACCATCAGAAAAACGATTGATCGTTGCTTTGGCAAGTGGCATCTCAAGATAGTCAGCTACCTCTTGAGAAAGTTCAGGGTTTGAAGTACCGGAAAATATCATATATCCGCTCATTGTAAGACCTTTAGTGTGAAGAATTTCATTACATTTTCGTAATAATTAACACGCGTATTTTACACAAAAGTTGATAAAAAGGTGATTTAAAGGCTTCTGTGGCTAAACTAATGCAACTATAACCTAGTTGGATACGTATGATAAGAAAAGTCTTGAAAAAAACCTCATCCCGCAGTGAAAAACTCGATAAATTTCTGGATAAATATAACCTTTCGAGAGAGTTTTTCGGGATCAACAGACGCAGTGTTACCCGGGGAGTCTGGATAGGGCTTTTCTGGGGCTTTATCCCTATGCCTATGCAGATGGTAGCCGTGGTTCTGAGCAGCTTTGCCTTCCGGTTCAATATACCGATCGCCATCGCCATGGTATGGCTGAGCAACCCGATCACCATGCCGCCGATGTACTATATGGAATACCTTACCGGCAACTTTCTTTTGGGCCAGGAGGGGTTGGATAACATTGAACTTACAATGGAGTGGTTCACCGAAAACTTTGACCAGATACTGATCCCGCTTTATGTCGGTACCTCTTTTTACTCTGTCATCGTCTCTACACTTATCTACTTTCTTGTAAACTGGCTATGGATCAAGTCGGTGCATGAAGAGAAGCGCGAAAGAAAAGCAAAACACCAAAGAAAGATCAAGGAGCTGCTTAGAAGAAAAGCGCCCCAGAACAATCCGGTTGAGGAGGAGCATCCTGGAAATCAGGAGAGCTGACCGCAGCCCTCCTTTAGCAGATCACACCCCCACCGATGAGTCTGTTTCCGTCATACAAAGCCGCGATCTGTCCATGTGCCAGGCCGAAGACAGGTTCTCTGAGCGTCACCCTGCCCCGCTCTCCTTCCAGTTTCACATGGCATGGTACTGCCTTTGTACGGTAACGTACCTTGACCATACAGTCAAACTCTTCTCTCTCTTCAAAAAGGTTAACCTGCTTGATCTCGAACTCGTGGGCTTCAAGCTTTTCTTTTGTCCCTACAACGATCTGGTTCTGCTCAGGTTTTATCGCCAGCACAAAGTGAGGGTCATGCGCACCGTTGACAAAAAATCCCCTGCGTTTTCCAATCGTATAGTGCATATAGCCTTTATGAGTTCCGACAACATTCCCCTCCGTATCTACGGTCTCTCCCGGCATATCGATATCCATATGGCGTGCAAGCACCTCCTCATAGGTATTTTCTACAAAGCAGATCTCCGAACTCTCTTTTTGCACAGCAATATCCTGAAGTACACCGATATCCGCAGCATAGGCTTTGACATCCTCCTTCACCCAGTCACCCAGAGGGAAAAGCAGTCGGGGGATCACCTCTTTTTTGACTTCGCACAAAAAGTAGCTCTGGTCCTTGTTCGGATCTTTGCCCATATAGATAAATGTTCCATCAGAGTTGATGTAGTGCCCGGTAGCGATATACTCTGCACCGATACTGTCCGCAAACTCTACCAGCTTTCCGAACTTGATGGTGCGGTTGCACATCACACAGGGGTTTGGCGTAAGTCCGGCTTTGTACGATTCGATAAAGTAGTCATAGACCTCCTCTTTAAACGCACTGCTGAGATCCAGGAAATGCACCTTGATCCCTAGATACTCGCCTACGCGCTCTACTTTGGCGAAGTTCTCCTCGTGGTACCCCTCTTTATGATGGAGCTTCATATAGACTCCTTCGACCTCGTACCCCTCTTTCTGCAGGAGTATGGCGCTGACCGTAGAGTCTACACCGCCACTCATTCCGACCAATACTTTTTTACCTTTTGTCATTTCATGCCTCTTTTTCTTTTCCTTCAAATTTTTACAACGATGGGAGCACCTCATTGATCTGCAGTGCGATCCTGCCGTCTGCATTGACCAATGAACCCTCTGCGATCTTCTTTTGCCCAGCTATAATGGCAAGATGGCCGAAATCCAGATCCATCGCCCCTATCACATGCCCTACTTCCAGTTTTTTGCATGGTATCTCTCCTAGCATCACTGTGACCGCCTGATATTTTTTTGATATAGACTCCCGGGTCTGTTCTCTGAGTGAAACGATCCTAAGCCTGTCCAAAGCCCGGTGATGCTCGATCATCACTTCAGCATTGACCCCCTTATCATCCAGCAGCACCAAGCTCAGCCGTTCAAGCTCCAGAAGCAGGATATCACCCCGCTTCAGCTCCTTCAGTGCACGTTTTTTCACTTCAAACGGTGGTAAGGCAAGCCTATAGCAAGGGTAGATCTGATGCTTTTGCATCATCACTTCCAAACTATCAGCCTGGGTGTCAGCCCGCATCGATATCTCCGATGAAACGCTCCAGAAGGTACTCTTTGCTTGCGGCACGCAGGTCGTCAGGAACTTCCTGACCCGTCGAGAAGTAGCTCATTGGCAGACCATAGACCAGCATGAAGTTGAGCAGTGTACCCAGATGTTTTGTCTCGTCAAACTTCGTAATAATTACAGAGTCAAGGTTTAAAAACGAGAAGTTCGTATAGATATCCTTCATATCCTCATATTTGACCGTAGCCGGAATTACAAGATGCACCTCAAGCTCCTTGAGCGTATCTGAATCGACATACTCCACCGTACGGATGAGCTTCTGGGTATCATACGGTGACATCCCTGCGGTATCGACAAGCATCACATCATACGACTCTGAACGATCCAGTGCCTCTTTAAAAGCATTGACATTTTCTGCTGCAATATGGTCAATCTGCATAATGTCTGCATAGTGTTTGAGCTGCTCCACGGCACCTACTTTATAGCTGTCAAGGTTGATCAACGCTACACGATAAGGCTTATCCATCAGATAAGCATACCGTGCTGCCAGCTTGGCAATCGTAGTCGTCTTCCCAGTACCGGTAGGACCTACGAACATCATTACTTTCGGCAGGGAGAGATCTTCTGCTTTCTCTTTCAATGCGTCATCAATCTCTTCCAGAAGATAGGAGACCAGAAGTTTGCGCTCCTCGGCAATCGGTGTTCCAACCAGTCCATTGACCACCTCATCCAACCATGCCTCAGCGATCCCTTTGCGCATGAAAAGTGCCTTGACATCCGAAATGACGGTATCATTGACACTGATATCCTTTTGCAGCGTCTCTTTCATCAGCGAAAGTTGGGACCTCAATGTTGCGATCTCCTCCATCAGAAGAGCCTCATCGCTTTTTATTACGGGCACCTCACTACCCAGTGTCTTCCGGAGGTAAATGGCTTTGGGGATGGCAACTTTGATCTCGCACCGCAGCTCTCCGTCATCATATTTCAGCTGTTTGGCGGAGACCAGCTCAATCTTACCGCCATACTTTTCTACAGCCTGAGTATATGCACTTTTGGGATCTGATGCTACAAATGTTTCATGGATCATGCCAGGCCACCTTTCATATAAGATAAAGGAATAAGTACCGAATCCCGTTCGAACCAGTGAGGATGCGGGATGGTCAGCGTCTCGTCATGGAAAGAGACATTTTCATAAAAAATAATATCGATATCCAGTGTTCTCGGCCCGTCTTTAAAAAGACGTTTGCGTCCAAACCGCTTCTCAACTTTGAGAATATATCGCAATAATGCTTTGGGTGTCAAGTCTGTCTCAATGCGTATCAAAGCATTGTAAAAATCCTCCTGGTCAAGATAGCCGAAAGGAGGATTCCTCAGTATCGGAGAGGTCTCTTTGATATGAACAAGTGCACTGCGGTTCAAAAAGGCAAAAAGGTGCTCAAAGCGTCGCACCACATCACCGATATTTCCGCCGATTCCAAGCATCGCCTCTCTTTTCCCGAAACTTTTGGCAGAGAGATAGGGATAGTGTCCTCCCCTCAGCAGTAGATTTTTTTTCCCGATACTTTTTAGAAGCATTTAAAGCACCACAGCTTTTCCATCGACCATAGCCACCATATCTTCAATGCGTATCCCAAACTCTCCGGGGATGTAGATACCGGGCTCGATCGTATAGACCATACCGTCCTCAATGATCGTATCCGACTTTGAAGCGATATAGGGCATTTCATGGATATCCAGCCCCACACCGTGCCCGGTAGAGTGTACAAAATATTCACCAAAACCGACTTTGGTGATCAGGTCACGGGTCAAAGCATCCACTTCCCTGGCCTTCATCCCCGACCTTGCCTTTGTAATTGCATGATCATGGGCTTTGAGTACGACATCATAGGCTTTTTGTATCTTCTTTTTTGAAAATGTTGATTTTGTGCCGAAGGTAAATTTTTCACCCACCTGGACCGTACGTGTACGGTCTGAGCAATAGCGCTGATACTTGAGTCCGGCATCCACCAGCAGCAGGTCACCTGCTTTCATTCGTTTTTTGGTCGGCAGGGCATGCGGCTTTGCCGCATTGGCATTGAGTGCAACGATAGGGTCAAAGCTGAGATCATACTTGCCGTAATCCCCCAAAACAGACCTGGCTCTATAGGTCAGGGTAAACTCACTTTCTCCAATACCATTTTGCTGAAATTCTTTCGCCAGTTTTGAAAATGCTTTGGCACCCAGCTTGGCGGCTTTGGCAATGATTTTCAGCTCTTCATCACTTTTGATGATACGTTTTTTATGCGAAAAATCAGGCTCCTGCTGAAATGTGATCTTGGTATTTTCTGTAAAATGCCCAAATGCAGCGACTGACCACTCTTTGGGGTCAAAGAGCATCTTTTTGACCTTGCTCTCTTTAAGTATCTTTACGGCCCTGCCGTAGAGATCACGATCGATCACAACCTCTGCATTTTGAACCTTCTCCCCGGCTTCTATTGTATAGCGGCTGTCTGTAATGAAATAGGCTTCACTTCCAAAAGAGAGGTAGAGTGCATTGTCGCAACTGTATCCGCATTCATAGTAGATCGCATTTTCATTGTTTAGCATATAGTTCATGGATTGCCTTTTCCGGGTGTTTGGGAGTGCTCTTATAGCGATGAGTAGGATATGCCTCCGGGCGCGTACCCGGAAGCGAAGATCTTAAGCCTGAGCCTGAGCCGCCTGTACTTTTGCCTGATGTTCCTTCATCATCCTGATCTCTGTAAACATCTGGTTCATCCCTACCATCGCAAGGTGGTACCCGTATGGCCCCATACCTGCGATCTGTCCTGAACACACAGGCGCGATAAGCGACTTGTGTCTAAACTCTTCTCTCTGGTAGATATTGGAGAGATGTACTTCCAGTGTAGGGATCTTCACTGCTGCGATCGCATCACGGATGGCAATAGAAGTATGTGTATAGGCAGCAGGATTGATGATAATACCGTCCGCGTCCCCAAGACACTCCTGGATACGGTCTACGATCTCACCTTCCAGGTTGCTCTGAAAAAACTCGATCTCATGCTTGTTTTGTTCTGCAAATGCTTTCATCTGCGCATGGATATCCTCAAGCTTCATGGGTCCGTAGATATTTTGCTCTCTAATTCCCAGCATATTGAGATTGGGGCCTTGAATGACTACAATTTTCATCTGTTCTACCTTATTTAAAAATTTTAGCTATCATTTTATCCAAATAGTATTAAACCCAATACAAAAAGATAATAAAACAAGAGAGCTTTATGAACCTGATCACAGCAGACTATATCTATACCCCCGACGGATTTTTAGAAAACGCTACCGTTGCCTACAGCGAGAAGATTGAGGCGGTCGATACACTGAAGCCCCTTGCAGAGAGATACCCGGATGCCGATATCCACTATGCAGGCAAGAACTCCGTACTCTATCCGGGATTTATCAATACCCATGTACACCTGGAGTTTTCTGCCAACAGCACGACACTGAAATACGGTACCTTCATGTCCTGGCTGGACTCTGTCGTCGAAAACCGCAATGAACTGCTACAGAAGTGTGACAATGCTCTGATGCTCCGTAAAACAGAGGAGATGCTGCACTCCGGTGTCACGACCTTCGGTGCCATTTCCAGCTTCGGTGCAGAACTTGAAGCCTGCATGGAAGCGCCGCAGAGAGTCGTCTTTTTTAATGAGCTTATCGGCTCCAATGCTGCCTATGCCGATACACTCTACAACGACTTCCTGGAACGGATCAAGGCTTCACAGCACTGTGCAGAAGAAGATCGTATCACTCCGGCCATTGCGATCCACTCTCCCTACTCGGTACACCCGGTGATTCTCCAGAGGGCAGTGCAGGTAGCCAAACAGAACAACCTGCCCCTCTCGGCGCACTTTTTAGAGTCTCAGGCTGAACGGGAGTGGCTGGAGGATGGCAATGGCGGGTTCAAGGCGTTCTTTGAGAAGTACTTTAACACCTCGACCCCCTTAACCACGATTGATGAATTTATACATGCATTCGACACCTATCCTGCACACTTTACCCATTGTGTGCAGGCGAATG
>JAQUFB010000118.1 GCA_028684885.1 Sulfurovum sp.
AAAGTAAACAGCAAACTGATCTTCCAGGCGACAAAAAATTCCAAACATATCGATCCATTAAGGCTCATCACTCTCTGATGGACATGAAAGGAGAGTTGCTCTGAGGTTTAAACCCAAACTAAACCTCTTTTGGATATAATCGCGAAATTCTATAAAGGGCTACGAGTGGCAAAACGAGTATTGGTAAAGTTTTCTGGTGAAGCATTGGCTGGTAAAGAAGGGTATGGTATTGATACTCAGATACTAAAATTTATTGCAAGTGAGATCAAATCACTGATCGATGCCAGTATTCAAGTCGGAGTCGTGGTCGGTGGCGGAAACATCATTCGCGGTGTAACTGCCGCATCGGATGGTATCATCACGCGTACAAGCGGTGACTATATGGGGATGCTGGCTACCGTGATCAACGGAGTAGCGATCCAGGAAGCACTTGAGCACATCGGTGTGGAGACTAGGCTTCAAACTGCAATTGATATGCAGGAGATCGGCGAGGCATTTATCGTAAGACGTGCCAGACGCCATCTTGAAAAGGGCAGAGTCGTGGTTTTTGCAGGAGGTACCGGGAATCCGTACTTCACAACGGATACAGCTGCGACATTGAGAGCATCGGAGATCGGTGCTGATATGTTGATCAAAGCAACAAAAGTGGATGGCGTATACGATAGAGACCCCAACAAATATCCTGATGCGGTAAAACTTGATACAATCAGTTATGACAAAGCACTCGAGGATCATATCAAGGTGATGGATGATACGGCGATCGCACAGGCAAAAGACAACAAGCTGCCGATCGTAGTATGCAACATGTTTGAAAAAGGCAATCTTCTAAAGATTATAAACGGCGATACAAGTCTCTGCTCGGTTGTAAAGTAGGGATCAACGAGTTGCTCAGGCAGAAGCGTCATCAAGAGTGAAAGGATAAGAATGAGAACAGAAGTATTAACGGCAAAAGCACTGGGAAAAGTAAACCATGATAAATACCTTTTGGCGAATGCAGTAGGTAAAAGAGCTGAGGCGATCGCTAATGGGGCAAAACCGAAAGTAGATGCAGATTTGAAGAAAATGAAAGCAACAGATATTGCACTTTTGGAGATTGCTGAAGGTAAAATTGAAGTTCATCTAGAGGAGTAGGCCTCTTGAACGCTTTTTTGGAAAAAGCCAAACATATCAATACGATTGAGGAGGCGGAATCTTTTCTATGGGAATATCTACCCTCTCCTCAGCCCAGTACCAAAAAAGCGTTGGAACTCTCTTCCAGGGCACATGAAGGACAGTTCCGAAAAAGCGGTGAACCCTATATCGTTCACCCTATCCTTGTAGCAGCGATCACTGCTGCTTTCTCCAATGATGAAACGATGGTTCAGGCTGCACTCTTGCATGATGTGGTTGAAGATACACACTATGAGATAGAGGAGCTTGAACGTCTCTTTGGCGAGGATGTCGCCCATCTGGTGGAAGGACTGACCAAGATTGTACAGATCCGTGATGAAAAGCTGGTCTCTTCGGCTTCTGATGAGCGGCTGATCAACTCAGCACTCAGCTTCCGAAAAATGCTTATTGCATCGATCAAAGATATCCGTGTCCTGGTCATCAAGCTGTGTGACAGACTGCACAATATGCTGACACTCGATGCCCTGCCGCCCCACAAGCAAAAACGTATCGCGGAAGAGACCCTGGTGGTCTATGCCCCTATCGCCCACCGTCTGGGTATTGCCCGTATGAAGAATCATCTGGAAGATTTGAGTTTTTACTATATCTATCCGGAGGACTATAGGCATATCGATGAGTATATCAAGTCAAATGCGCAGAACCTTCAGCTCAAACTGAATGCGTTTATCCAGAAAGTCACAGAGATGATGCTGAAGGATGGATTTGAAGAGGGGGAGTTTGATATCTTCGGACGTGTTAAACACTACTACTCCACCTACCTGAAAATGCACAGGAAAGGGGTGAGCATAGAGGAAGTACTTGACCTGCTTGCGATACGTATTATCGTAAAAAAACCGATAGAGTGCTATCAGGTACTCGGCTTGCTCCACCTCGGATACACGCCGCTGATCTCCCGTTTCAAAGACTATATCGCCGTACCCAAGGAGAACGGGTACCAGACGATCCATACAACACTGTTTGATGAAGAGGGGATCGTGGAGGCACAGATCAGGACCGAAGAGATGCACAGGCTTGCAGAGTACGGTGTCGCTGCACACTGGAAATACAAGTCCGGAGGCGAAGGGATCAATCTTGAGTGGCTGGAAGGGCTCAACTATACCAATGAGTCGATTGAGGAGTTCTATGAACTTGCCAAATGTGATCTCTTCTCAGAGGATATCACCGTCTTTTCACCGAAAGGGGACTACTATACGCTGCCTAAGGGTTCGGTTGCATTGGATTTTGCTTATCTGATCCACTCTGAAGTCGGTGCCAATGCGGTCTCTGCCATGATCAACAAGCGTGAGGCTCCGCTCCTGACAGTCCTGAAAAACGGTGATATTATCAATATCATCAAAGATGATACCCCGCATCTGCACTGTACCTGGCTTGATACGGTAAGGACCTCCAGAGCACAGGAGGGGATACGAAGTCTCTGTCGTGCAAGGATCAAGGAGGCCAATACACTCAGCGCCTATAATATCCTGGCCAATCTATTCAGGCAGCCAAGTTCGGAGATGAAAAGGCTGGTGAAAGAGATCGGATTGCAGGATACGATCCACAAGCTGCCGCTGCAGCTTGACTACTATAAGGAGACGATCCGGCAGGTTGCGGACTTTTTGGGGGAGAAAGAGCTACGTTTCTGGGAATTGAGGAAAAAGGGGTATAAAAAGCCTCTACTCAAAGAGATCGAACACCTTAAGTTTTTTACGAACAAAACGATTGATGGTGTGGAGTTTGATTACTGTTGTCATCCAAAAGTAGGCGATCAGATCGTCGCATTCTATCGGGACAACAAAGCAGTTATTCACCATAAGTTATGTAAAAAAGCGTATGCCCTGATGAAAGAAGGACATCCGATGCTGCATGTACACTGGTCAACATCAAAACTCTCGCGCTATAGGTTGACACTGAGTTTGCAGAACCAGAAAGGGATTCTTGCCGAACTGCTGCAGAAACTTTCAGATCTCAATCTGAATGTGATCAGCATCGAACTTGGAATACAGAGTTCCGATACGGCAGAGTATTGTCAGATTGAAGTAGAGAGTGATCAGTCAAACAAAGCAATATTGGCAGAAAAAATTTCAAAAAAATTCAAGCTGATTGAAATCATCAGCCTGGATGATGCATATAACAAATAAGGACAGAGACAGATGATAACTAAAGCACTTGAAGAGATTCGCAGAGGTACTGCCGAGATCATAGACATGGAAGCCATTGAAAAACTGGTAAAGCGTTACTATGAGACCGGTGAGACCTATACCGTCAAAGCAGGTTTTGACCCTACCGGGGCCGATCTGCATCTTGGACATACGGTACTGCTTCAAAAGCTTAAGACATTTCAGGCGCATGGCGGAAGAGTACAACTGCTGATCGGTGATTTTACCGCAACGATAGGCGACCCTACGGGTAAAAGCGAGACAAGAAAGGTACTTGACCGTGCGACCATCATGGCCAATGCAAAAACCTATCAGGAACAGGTCTTTAATGTACTTGAGGAGAGCAAGACGACAGTTGTCTATAACTCAAAGTGGCTGAACGAGTTGGGAGCGGCTGGATTGCTGGGGCTTACGACACTCTTTAATGTAGCCAGAATGCTTGAACGTGATGATTTTGAAAAACGTTTCAAATCCGGGCAGAGTATCTCTATCTCCGAATTCCTTTACCCGCTCCTTCAGGGATATGACTCTGTGGAGCTCAAATCAGATATCGAGATCGGAGGAACGGACCAGAAGTTCAATCTTCTGATGGGAAGACATCTTCAGAGAGCCTATGCGGTAGGTAAAGAACAGGCGGTACTGATGATGCCTATCCTTGAGGGGCTGGATGGTGTGCAGAAGATGAGTAAATCTCTGAACAACTATATCGGTATCACAGAGAGTCCTAAAGATATTTACGGTAAAACACTCTCTATCTCCGATGATCTGATGTGGCGCTACTATGAACTGCTGAGTGAAAAACCGCTGGATGAGATCGCTCAGTTGGTAGAGGATGTCAAGAATGGCACAGTTCATCCGAAAACAGCCAAGGAAAATCTTGCTCTGGAGATAACCGCTAGGTTCCATAATGAAGAATTGGCTAAACTAGCTAAAGAGGAGTTCAACTCTGTATTTAAAGCAAATCAGATTCCGACGGATATGGATGACTTTGATATGGAAGATGGTATCTGGATTTGCCAGGCACTTGTGGACGCAGGCCTTGAGCCTTCAACATCGCAGGCGAGAAGAGATATCAAACAAAATGCAGTAAGCATCAATCAAGAGAAAATCAGTGACGATAAACTTAACCTGGGCTGCGGAGATTATATCCTGCAGGTAGGGAAAAGAAGATTTGCGAAAGTGAAGGTAAAATAAGTGACATTCAAATCTTTTAAGATCGGAAAATATACGATCGAAAA
>JAQUFB010000029.1:0-7777 GCA_028684885.1 Sulfurovum sp.
TACACTACAGATACTACTCTTCGGGCAGAGAGAAGGAGTATTCAAGCGCACTGCACTTCACCAATGTCACCTACGAAGACGATAGCTCCCCTACAGTCAATGCACTCTACATCGACCACAAGTTCAAATTCAGGCCGAGGGAGTATATCCTGCTGAGATATGAGAGACAGTGGATTGCCGAGGAGGATGACAAGAGCTACTTCAGGATCATCAGTGCCTATACCTTCTGAGCCGGGCAATCTTTATAGCAGCAGCTTAGAAGCAACGGCGCAGACGGCACTCTCGCTTTTGAGTACCAAAGGGGTATCGAACCCTATCACTCTCTCAGGAGAGAAAAGCGCAACTTCCTTCCCGGTCAGTCCGCCTTCGCATCCTACCACGATCGTATCGACAGGCATGCCGAGGGAGAGTGTATGCTCCGAGAAGTTCAGAAGATAGCTTTGGGGGTTTTGGGCAATGAAAGTTTCAAGGTTCTCTGCCATCTCCAGCTGCATCATCACGCTTCGCCCGGACTGCTGGGAGGAGTTCAGCAGGATCTTCTCCCAACGCTGAAAATCCGGCTTGAAACTTTTTTGCGAACGGGCACAGTAGATGAAGGTGATCTTCGCCACTCCCATCTCATTGAGAGAGGGAAGCACCTTCTCCACGCTCTTGGGATCGATGACACACCACCCTATATGCAGGTCCCGCTTGGCTTTCACTTCAAGCACCTGACTCTCCTGGAGCATCAGTGTCGCACTGCGTTTGTCCATATATGTGATCAGGTAGCGATGGATCAGACCATCCTCCAGGTTGCGCAGGTAAAGGGTATCCTCCGCCTTGTGCCTGCGCACCTTGAAAATATAACGGTGATCATCCCCTTCAAGCGTCAGTGAAGGCTGCCCTGCTAAAGTATTATAGAGATATAACACCCTTCGCCTTTAACACCATCAATACAACCATCGCAGCTACCAGAAGTATCTGCACGATACCGACCTTGACAAACACTCCCCTGATCAGCTTATAGGTTACAGGATTCTCAAGGTTGGCGATCTTGACCAGTTTGTGTTTGCGTATCTCTATATACATCATCACCGCCCAGATCACGATCATCAGGATGATCGCCAGGCTCATAGGGTATTCCCCCACGACCATTGCCACCAGTCCCGCAAACGCGATCATCGTAATGATAGCCTGGAAGATAAAGGTATAGATCAGACTGACTTTTTTCAGTGACTGCGGATTTTTTGCGGTCATCATCGGCATAAAGAGCCCTCCGACCAGGAATCCCAAAAAGAGTTTGGTCAGCAGACTATGTGTCATCAAAATCGTTTCGATCATCAAAATATCCTTCTGTAAATAATCGGAATTATACTCTAATTTGTTATAATCCCCATAACTCATACAAGAAGGTTTATTATGCTCGTAACCATCTCCCAGGCACTCGATCTCATCCATGAGAAGGTCACCCCTTTGGACGGCGAGATCATCCCCATAGAAGACTCGGTCGGCCGTGTAGCACTGGACTCCTATTGTGCACAGTTCAATCTCCCAAGGTTTGACAACTCCGCGATGGACGGCTATGCGGTAAAAGTCTCCGATGCCGGCGCTACGGTACGCTCTACTCAGGTGATCTATGCGGGGGATAACCCTGCCATGGAGCTTAGAGCAGGCCAGGCGATCAGGATCATGACAGGCGCACCTGTCCCCAAAGGGTGTGAAGCGATCGTACCGATCGAGGAGGTGACGATCGACCAGGAGAAAGTTACCCTGCCCGGCAAGATCAAAATGGGGAACTTCATCCGTCTTGCCGGAGAGGATATCGCCAAGGGCACAAGCTACCTGCACCAAGGAGAGGTAATCAACGCCTATAGTGTTGCGTCGCTCGCCTCACAGGGGGTCACGCATATCACGGTAAGCCGCAGGATCAAGGTCGCGATCTTCGGGACAGGCGATGAGCTCCGCCCCCATTTTGAAAAGATCGAAGACCACCAGCTTTACAACTCCAACTCCCCGATGTTTCTCACCAGATGCAAAGAACTGGGATGCGAGGTGCGCTTCATCCGCTCCAGTGTCGATACGCTTGAAGCACTCCAGGACTCCATCGCTTCCGTACTGGATGCGGATATTATCATCACAAGCGGCGGGGTCAGCGTAGGCGATAAAGATTTTACCAAAGAGGCGTTTACCAACCTTGGGATGCAGATACACTTCCAGGCAGTCGATATCAAGCCGGGACGTCCGACGGTTTTCGGAACGATAGGAAGAACCGCGGTGGTCAACCTCCCCGGCAATCCGCTTGCCTCAATGGTCAACTATGAGCTCTTTCTCAGAGCGATTATCCGCAAAATGAGCGGGAGAGCGGATGCGCGCCATGCGACGATCACCACTTTCCTGGGAGAAGGGCTGAAACTCAAAGGGGGCAAAACCACAGCACTGCTGGGAACATTTGACGGGGAGTCATTCACCCCCCTCCACGATCAAAAACCGGGCATGGTCTCACCAATGCAGAAAGCCGACGGGATGATACTCCTCAGTCCGCAGATCACTGAACTGGCAAAAAACAGCACGGTCAAAATGATCCCTATCAGATGGGAAGCCTGCGCAGAAAAAAGTGTCGATCTGATGAACCGCTAAGCGGTTTGTGATCTTTGTAGATCACTGGAGAGTAGAAAGGATATCTCTGGATGGCCTATAGAGATCCGTATCTACATCAAAAAGTCCCAGCAGCGTATGAAAGAGATGATCGTGCGAATATGGCTGATCCTTTCTCTTGAGGAACTGCTGAATCTTTCTCTCCTCTTTGAAACTTGCATTCAACCACATCACTGCACCCACGTGCGTTTGTGACGCCGGTGCCATAAAATATGGCATCCCATGCAGATAAATGCCATGCTCTCCCAAACTTTCACCATGGTCACTCATATAGAGCATTGCTGCAGCGTGCGTCTTCTCATATTTTTTAAGAAACTCGATCGTTTCATTTAAAAAATGATCGGTATAGCACAGTGCATTGTCATACGCATTGCTGATCTCTTCTCTTGAGCACTGCTCAACCTGGTTCGTTTGGCACACAGGCGTATACTTCTCAAAGCGTTTGGGATATCGTTTATAGTAGGCTGGTCCGTGGTTCCCCATCTGGTGCAGCACGATCAGGATATCTTTATGCTGGTTTTGTGCGATATAGTGCTCCAACCCCTGCAGCATTCCCTCGTCACGGCACTCGCCTTCTTCGCAGATCGGATTGTGTTCAGGAGTCCTGTAATCCTCATAAGGCACCCTGAGGGCGACCCCCTTGCTATCGGAGTTATTGTCCCTCCAAAGGATAGCGATTTCATCGGTATGACCGAGTACATCCAGAACATTCTGCGTAGAGATCCCTTTTTGGTAACTGTACTCGTTTCTTTCAAAAAGAGAAAACATACAGGGTACCGAGACCGCGGTAGAGGTGCCGCAGGAGGAGACATTGGGGAGGTTGATGATATCCTGTTCTGACAAAAGCGGGTTGGTCTCTCTATGGTAACCATTCAGGCTGAAGTGATCTGCTCTTGCGGCTTCTCCCACAACCATGATGACGATCTTCGGCCTATCACTCTTCTCTCTCAGCACGGTTGCATCTTCGCCAATGCGCTTGACACTGACCGGTCCCTCTCCGTAAGTCTTTCCGATATACTCTCCGACAGAATAGATCCAATAGGTAGGATTTGTCATATACCTCAACGGCTTATGCTCTCTGAAGAACGAAGTATAGTGTTTGCTGAAAAGAAACACCGTCCCCAGAATCATCAGAAGCGAAACTCCAATCACTTTTATTTTGGCTGTCAGTTCTGTCCCTAGCGGCCTATAGGCAACCTTTGAACGATAGATAAGCCAGGAAGGAAGCACTCCCAAAAAAAGAAAATACCCTGACTGCTTCAGTGTCAAAAGATCCAAAGATTCATTCAGATTGGTTTGAACGGTATTGCGGATCATCTCACTGTCGATCACTATGTGGTAGGTATGCATAAAATAGTTTGTCAGCGAAGAGACCAGAACGACCGTGATTAAGATCGTCTTGGTGGTGTATCTTGAACTGAAAAGCGAGAAAATCAGCGTGGTCAATGCCGCCAACACTACACCCAGAGAAAGTAAAAAAGGAATATTTTCACCGATGGGATAGATCTCGGCCGCATTGTGAAAGAATGTATAGTTATCAAAGAGTACAAGAAAGGTACTCGTCAATACAATAAGCTGAAGTTGCGTCAAATGTTTTGTCATAATCCATCTATTTTTAAATGCGAATTCTATCCAGAATATATAAATCTAAAATTTTTCTCGAAAGTTTTATGTATGGCATATGGAATAAAATGAAGTATAAAGACGATGAAAGAAGAAGAGGTGCAATTTGAAAGGTTGAGCCTGTTCCAAAAGAACAGACCCGTTATATATTAAAACGTCGCAATATATGCTGCTACTGCTTTGATATCCTCATCGCTCATCATAGCAACCTGCGCTTTCATCATCGCACCCATACCGTTCACATTTCTCGTGCCGGCTTTATACTCTGCTATCTTTGTCTCAAGATCTACAGCATTTTGACCCGCAATGATCTCAGACTTGCCGAGTGCCTTTGTTTTTCCGTCAGCTCCATGGCAGGCTGCACACTTCGCATAGAGTGCTTTGCCCGCTTCGCCATCCGCAGTCGCTGATGCAGCTGCCTGCTCTGAACTTTCAGCTGCAGGAGCTGTTTCTTCCTTCGGTGAAGCTGCCTCTTCTGTACTCTCGGTTACAGCCTCTGCAGCAGGAGCCACTGCTTCTTTTGTCGCTTCTACGGCCTCTGTTGCTTTTTCTTTCGCTTTTTGTGCCACTTCTTTGCTGGTCTCTACAGCTTTTTCGGCTGTTTCTTTTACCGCTTCTTTTGCATCTTTTACCGCGGATTGTGTTGTCTCTTTTGCTGCTGTTGCGGTTTCACTTGCCGCTTTTTTCGTCTCTTCGCTACATCCTGTAAAAAGTACCGTAGCCGCTATCATTGAAAACAATACTGTTTTTTTCATCATCTTTCCTTTTAATTATGGTTTATAAATCATTATAGAGTAAAATCGTTAAACAATTGTGGGGTTGATGATTTTCGCTCTTTTCAGAAGTTTTTGCCAGATTTCCGGATCGCTCCACTCTTTTTGCACCTGTGCGGAGAAGATGATCTCCTCAAGCCTGATCTCTCCCATGAGCGGACTGTGGGCATCCTCCCCGAATCCCTGTGCATACCCGGTATCGGTCTCATGCACGATAATGCTGTTGAGCTTCACCTCCCTCTCCTCATTTTGCATCGAGGTACACTCCAGGATACGTTCAACGATCAGATAGATTACACGGCTGAACTGTTCGGCAGAAGGGGAGACCGGCAGTTCGACCCATCTGGCACTGTGGGTTTTCATCGCCTGAAGATAGGCGGCATCATCCCCGCTCCATAGGGTAATGCTGTGGTCAAACGAATCGATCAGCTCTTTGATCGTCAGTTTTGTCAACCCGAAATCATAGACCATCTGCCCCGCATCAAGGTAGTTGGATTCCAGGAGCACTTCAACCTTGTAGGAGTGCCCGTGGATATTCTGGCTGCACCGCTGCGTCGTACATCCCCGCACGATATGGGCATTTTCAAATTTAAACAATTTCCGTATGATCATCGTTCTATTCCAATCAAAGCTTTTCTAAGAAAAGCATACCATAATTCCTCACTCTTCACTCCTCGCTCTTCACTTTCAAATACAAAGTATTTGAACTATACCCCTTGTGTCGTATCAAAGACACGGATATGCAGTCTGTCACTATAGCGAAAGTTGTGCTCCATACAAAATCCGAACACTGCTTTGTCATTCCTGCAGATCGTCTCGCGGCTCTCCCCTACGGGCATACAGTACACCGTCAACCCGGGAACGATCTCCCTGATCTCTTCGATCTCTTGGAGTGCTGTACTCCCGATCAACGGTGCATCGATCGTGAATTTCAAAAACGCCTCTTTCGCCGATCTCTCGATCGCCTTCAGCGCATTCGGCAGGATACGCTTCGCCTTGGGTTCGCCGGAGTTGGAAAGTTTGAGCGACAAGGAGAAGATACAGGAGCCATATGCCGGATAGGCTGCAAAATCCATCTCGACCGTCCCGTTGGTCTCGAACGTCACCTCGATACCGCTATCAACCAGCCACTCTACTACCCCATAAAAAGTTTCATCTTTATAGTAGAGCAGCGGTTCTCCGCCCGTCATCACGACATGCGGGAGATATCCGATCTCTTCAAACTCCGCTTTAAGCTTCTCTATAAGCTCGGAGGCTTGTTCGATCTTTTTCCATGACTTGGAAAACCCTTTATCTACGGCAAAATAGGTATCGCATCCATACCGTACCTCCCCGTTGACCTCATAGCGTGCACCAAACCCGGGACAATTCAGATTGCACCCCGCAGTCCGCAAAAAGTAGGAAGGTACGCCTGCGTATTTTCCTTCCCCCTGGATAGAGAAAAACTCTTCGCTTAGATAAAACAAGGAAGACTCCTTGTTTCAGTGAGGAGTGAGGAGTGAGGAGTGAGGAGTTTTTGTAGGTTTTTCTTCGAAAAACTTTTATCATCCTTTACTCTTTTTTCAAAAAAAGGGCAGCTGCCGTACTGCATAGATATATTCCTCATTGTTTATTTTTTGTTTGATCGCAAAACGATCACCCGCCGGTCTCATAGAATGCTCGCTTGGAGACTTCTCTGTCCTCAAGCTCCTCTTCGGTCCATCGGTTCTCTTTGGGCTTATCTTTCAGCACCTGAGCCAATACACCCGCCGCACTTGCCACATCGCCTTTTTTTACATGTTCTGCAATACTCATCGCCTCATCGAAGTAGAGGCACGGGATCAGGAAACCTTCGGCAGTCAGCCGGATACGGTTACAGTTTTCGCAGAAGTCATGTTTATGCGGGTCGATCAGCCCGAACTCGTACCCGTCATCAAGCAGGTAGTTGAACGAAGGGCTTGCTCCCTCACGTCCAAGTGCCTTGATCGTATGGCGCTCTTTGACTTTTGCGAGGATCTCTCTTCCGTGCATCCCACGAAGTGCCCTGTCCGCATGTTCATTTTCCATATACTCGATAAAACGCACTTTCATCCCGCGCGCCTTGCAGTAATCCATGACATCAAGTATCTCATCCTCATTGATACCCTTCAGCGGTACCATATTGATCTTGACCTTAAGCCCGACCGCAAGCGCCTTATCGATCCCCTTAAGGACTTCACCCAATACATCCTTGCCCGCGATCTTCGCCGCGACATCAGCTTTGAGCGAATCAAGAGAGATATTGAGCCGTTTCAGTCCTGCATCCTTGAGCCTCTGTGCAGCAGCAGGGAGCAGATAAGCATTTGTGGTGATCGCAAGATCAATATCAGGTTTATAATCGGAGATCATTTTGATAAACTTATCCAGATCCTCTCTGAGCAGCGGCTCCCCGCCGGTAAGCCTGATCTTGTTCACCCCTTCGTCAATCGCTACCTTTACAAACAGAAAGAGCTCTTCGAAACTGAGCAGATTCTCTTTGGGTACCCACGAGAAGGGTTTTTCAGGCATACAGTACTGGCATCTGAAATTACATCGTTCTGTCACTGAGATACGAAGATAGTTAACCGTACGTCCGTGTCCATCTATTAGCATTGCATATCCATGATTCTCAAAAAAGTAACATTTTGAGATAAATTTTTTGTAGGGTATCCAAAACTAGATAAAAATAGGATAAACGGCATAAATAGTGAATAGTGAATAGTGAATAGTGAATAGTGAATAGTGAATAG
>JAQUFB010000029.1:7877-19097 GCA_028684885.1 Sulfurovum sp.
AATAGTGAATAGTGAATAGTGAATAGTGAATAGTGAATAGTGAATAGATTTTACATACCAGAATCAGTTTGTCAAGTATTTTGAAAAAATTTAAAGGGTAAAACAAAGTTAAAAAAAGCGGCTAGCCGCTAAAGCGACCAGTCGCGCGAGCTTTCCGCTGAGGAAAACTCAGCGTCAGCATGAGAACTGTGAAGCAAAAGCAAACTGCTTTGCTTTTGTAAGTTCGAAACCGAAAGCGATATGCCAAAGGCACCGCTATAGGCTCAAAGAGGGCTTTGCCCTCTTGCGTCCTTTTAGCGACCAGTCGCGTGGGCACTCTGCCGAAGAGGACACAGCGTCAGCGTAGTGAAGAGGGCTTTGCCCTATTCACGTTCTAATTAGTGTAAGTCTCTCCACTGATACTTCTTCCACAGGAAGGCAAGAATCGAGAAGATCACGAAGAATCCAAGGACCCATGGCCCAAGTGCTTCTCTTTGCGGTTTGCTTGGATCACCGATCTCTGTAAGGTAAGCCTCAACCTTCTCATACCCTTCTTTACTCAAACCAACTCTTGGCATGGATGTACCAGGAAGCTGTGTTTGAGGATTCTCAACAAAAGTCTCAAGGAAGTGTGCACTTCTCGCTCTGATAATCATCGAAAGATCCGGTGGGAGTTTACCCATATACGCTTTCAGATGATCTTGGTACTCAAGTACTTTGATCTGATATGCCAATGCATCTTTCTCATATTTGAACTCCGGTGTGTCACCAAGCTGAGTATACTTATCATATCTCATCGCATGACATCTACCACAAGCATTATCAAATGCTTCTTTAGCAGAAAGCTCTTTTGGCGCGATAGACTTAAAGTAAGCTACCATATCCGCTACTTCCTGGTCGATATCTCCTCCTGCGCCATAAAATGCAACCATCGGGTGCATTTTACCTGCAGCAGGATCAAACTTGTGCTCTACATTCAATGCATGTGCAGGGTTTTTGATCAATGCGGCTAGGAACTTCTCATCATAAAGTGCACCGATATTGCTCAAATCAGGCGGGTTTACACCATAAGATGCCGCAGCGGTGCCTGCATCCATAGGTGCAGGCATCCCCTGAGACTTGATCGAGTGACAACCGAGACATGCACCGGCACCCATTACAAGGTTGCCACCGTTCACCGCATCTCCCTTTTTAGTGATCTCAGGGAGGTCACTATACGCAAAGTTGTCACCATCTACATGTTTATGCATCTGCCCATGAGCAAAAGGTTCAACTCCCCAGTAGACTAAAAGTGAGAAAAATACAACTACTGCTAATACTTTTAATTCTTTCATGCTTCCAACTCCCTTATATCTTTTTTTCCATCTTTGTGATTACAAAGAGTGCAGGTCCAAGAAGCAAGAAGACAATCGCTGCGACCAATCCTAGATCATTATAGATACCTTCTGGAGGTAGTTTACCTAGAATCGTCAGCACAATCATGTCTGCAAGCAATACCCAGAACCATAAATTAAACAAGCCTCTTTTATGTGCAGGAGCAACATTTGGGCTTCTATCGATAAATGGAAGGAAGAACAGTGCAATCTGAGCAATTCCGAATGCGATCAAACCAAGGTCTTTGTTAAACGGTCTAAGGATCTCATAGCTCCACAGGAAGTACCACTCAGGATAAATATGCGGAGGCGTTTTAAGTCCGTCTGCCGGGTCAAAGTTCACCGGATCCATCGCAAAGTTAAAGTGGAAGAAGACAAGGTAGAAGAACAGGATAAAGTAGACACCCATTACAAATACATCTTTACTCAAGAATACCGGGTTGAAAGGAATCACTTTTGACTCTTTTTTCTTCCCTGCTTTATAAAGCTCTGCAGCCTCTTCAAAGTCGATCTCTTCACCTTTTTGATTATTTACGTGCGGAAGTCTCAATGTACCGAAGTGCAGTACGATCAACCCGATGATCACCAGCGGAAGAAGAAGTACGTGAAGCATAAAGAATCTTGTCAGGAACGCATCACCGGGAACATAATCCCCTCTGATCCACTCAACCAGTCCATATGCTTCAAGCGATCCACCGGAGAAAAGGTTGGTAATAACCATACCGGCCCAGTAACTCATCTGCCCCCATGGAAGCATATATCCGGAGAACGCTTCAGCTGAAAATACCACGAAAAGAAGCATACCGGAGATCCAGATCATCTCTCTACCCTTCTTGTATGAACCATAGTAGATACCTGTGAACATATGGATATAGATGATCAAAAATACTATCGATGCACCGACACCATGAATATGTCTCCAGAGCCATCCGTACCCCACTTCTGTCATGATCGTATAGTTTACGGAATCAAATGCCAGTGCTGCATCCGGCTTGTAGTACATCAAAAGGAATATCCCTGAAATCAGCAGCAGGCCGAATGTTGCAGCCAGTACCATACCCATCGCCCAAAGGAAGTTGATATCTTTTGGAATCCAATACTCGGTTGAAAGTACTTTTTTAAGTGTCACAACCCCTAAACGTTCGTCTAACCATTTCTCGGAGAAAGGTCTTGCGTTTTCATCAAATTTTGCCATCTTCTCTCCTTTATGCTATTAGACCGGCGTCTTTCATTTTCTTAAACTCAGGTCCCTCTTCTCCAAGAACGATCGTTGTTCCCTCTAGTTTGAACGGAGGGATCTCAAGCGGACTTGGCGGCGGTCCGAATATCTCGTGACCTGAAGTATCGAACTCCCCACCGTGACAGGCACATCTGAAGATCTTTTCACCCGGTAGATATGCCGGGATACACCCAAGGTGTGTACATAATCCGATAGATATATGGAATCTGTCAGACCCCACTACCACATCCCTGTCATCTGCTTTCATATCCGCTGTTTTTTTAAGTACAAAAATCGGTTTTCCTCTCCACTTCTCTATGTTAAGCACATTTTCCTGTGCAGCACTTAGATCAATTGTAGTGAAACCCGCTGCTTTTACGCTAGGCAATGGGTCCCAGCTGCGCTTCATTGCATAGAGTGCACCTAAGCCACCCAATGCAGTGAAGCCGCCAAGAGCCATACCCATAAAGTCTCTACGACCTTGCTCTTTCATACTTACTCCTTTCCTTGATTGTATAATTTAACCACTTATTATAGACTATATTAGATTTAAATATAATTGTATGGGGGAAAAGAGGTATATTTACCGTAACATGCTGCAAAGATGTTACAAAGCGTAAATTAGGAGTATGGAACTCCTAATATTTATCATAATTTAAACTAATTTTTAAGTTCACCTATCACTTTATTTGCTATTTCCTCCGCAGAATGCATCAGATTTTTTTCACTTTTTTGGTTTCTCTTCACTGCTTCATAGGCAGCCCTGTCAAAACCTTCTACCACCGGTATACCAAGCCCCTTGATCACCGAAAGCGGGATGATCTCTTCTCTTGGTGTGTTGATATAAACAACGTTCGCGCCGCATGCATGGGCTTCCAGGGCCGTCTGCCCCGATGCTGTGACGACATGAGAAGAGGTTTTAAGGAGCTCTTCATACTCCTCAGCTTCATGCAGTGTATCAAAGAGTTTTGCCAACTCATCCTCATACTTCACAAAAAAGTAGTTCCCAAGCAGCAGTTCCATGCCCGAATCCTGAAAAAATTCGCTATGGCCCAGGATCACTTTGTCATAGTCCGCATCGGAGAGGAAAAAAAGCACCCTCTCCTCTTTGGGTTCACTCTCATACATACTGTCGACAATGAGTGCCTCTATACAGCTCTCATCCCCGCACTCAGGCCTGAAGAGTACTTCGCTCACCCGTACTTCATCCTCCGCACTGTTGGCAAAACGGAATACATGTGAAAAGTCTGAGCAGTACTTCTCGATACGACCCCTGTCATCTTCTGGGGTATCCATGATGATACTATCCCCAGTATCGGCGATCGCATCGATATCCATGACCCCCTCTATCGTCACATAGTCACGCAACCCCAGTTCTCTAGCCGCCAATCCCGCCCTGAAATCGTTAACCAAAAGTCTTGTCTCAACACCTTTCTCGTTCAACACCTTTAACAATGCGACTGCCCTTTTAACCCTGTCGAGACCGATCTTATGCCCGCTGTTTGCATAGTAGTACAACATCTCTTATCCTTGTTTTTCTATTTCTCTATGTCGTTATACCAAAATTCTCTGAAAACTTCTATTTGTTTTTCTGTTTCTGTCTCATCCTGATATGGACATGCAGGATCTCCAGGGAAGCCGGTGTGATACCCGAGATCTCTGATGCGGCGAAGAGTGTCGGAGGGGTTGCCTTTTCGAGCTTCTCTACCACTTCATTGCTCAGGCCGGATACACTTCTGTATACAAAATCCTCAGGGATCTTCACTTTGAGCATATCTTTCATTTTATCGATCTGCTTGAACTGGTTTTCGATATAGCGGCTGTACTTCGCTTCGATCAGTATCTGCTCCACCACCTCGTCACTGTACTTGTCAAACTCCGGCAGAAGCGTGATCAGTTTCTCTCTGTCAAAATCCCCGCGGCCGATCACATCCATCCAGGCTGTTTTATCATTGATCTTGACCGCGCCTATCTCTTCGAGCTGTGCAAGGAACTCTTTGGTCGGTGTCACAAAGTTCTCCCGCAAAAAGCCGAGTGCCTCCTCGATATCGGCACGTTTTGCCTCAAACTTTTCGAGATACGCTTCATCCAAGAGCCCGAGCTCCTTGCCGTAGTGAGAGAGCCTCATATCGGCATTGTCCTCGCGCAGGAGCAGCCTGTACTCGGCACGGCTCGTGAACATACGGTAGGGCTCCCTTGTCCCCTTCGTCACCAGGTCATCGATCAGAACCCCGATATAGGCTTCATCGCGTCTGAGTATCAGAGGTTCTTTCCCCTGCAGGCTCAGCGCCGCGTTGATACCCGCCATAAGCCCCTGTGCAGCCGCCTCCTCGTATCCTGTCGTACCGTTGACCTGTCCGGCGAAGTAGAGTCCTTCGATCTTCTTGGTCTCCAGTGTATGCTTCAGCTCTGTTGGATAGAGATAGTCGTATTCGATCGCATAGCCGTAACGGACGATCTTCGCATGTTCCATCCCCTCCACCGAGCGGATCATATCCAGCTGCACATCGGTCGGCAGGGATGTACTCATCCCGTTGATATAGAACTCGGTCGCCTCCATCGTTTGGGGTTCCACAAAGATCTGGTGGCGCGGGCGGTCTCTGAAACGGTTGATCTTGTCTTCGATACTGGGGCAATACCTCGGCCCCATCCCCTCGATCTGTCCGGAGAAGAGCGGAGCACGGTAGAAGTTGCTCTCGATGATATCATGGGTCGTTTCATTGGTGTAGGTCACATAACACGGCAGCTGTTTCGGGTTGAATGTCGCTCTGTCCGTACGGAATGAAAACGGAGGGGGAGGAACGTCACCGGGCTGCTCCTCCATCACACTGAAGTCGATACTTTTGCCATCAACCCTTGCACAGGTGCCTGTCTTCAACCTTCCGATCTCAAGCCCCAGCCCTTTAAGATACTCAGCCAGTTTGACAGAAGCGAACTCCCCCTGTCTTCCTGCTGTCTGCTTCTTCTCGCCGATATGGATCAGTCCGTTGAGGAATGTCCCCGCAGTGATGATCACTTTGGGTGCCCTGTACTCGTTTCCAAGCTGTGTCGTCACACCCTTGACCACGTTCTCTTCGATGATCAGCCCTTCTGCGATCTCCTGCTTGACATCCAGGTTTGCTGTATTGAGCACGACGTTTCGCATATAGATCCGGTAGGCATCCATATCGATCTGCGCTCTGGTTCCCCGCACTGCCGGCCCACGGGAAGCATTCAGTGTACGGAACTGGATACCCGTTTTGTCCGTACACAGCCCCATCTCGCCGCCGAGGGCATCAACTTCGCGTACGAGGTGCCCCTTCGCCAGTCCGCCGATGGCAGGGTTGCAGGATGATGCACCGATCTGCTCTGCCAATATCGTGATCAGCAGTGTATCCATCCCCATCCGTGCTGAAGCCAATGCCGCTTCGATACCCGCATGGCCGCCACCGATCACTATTACTTCGTAATTCATTGAATTCTCCATCAATTCTCCCTCGTTCCCACTCTCCTGAGTGGGAATGCATATCCGATTGTCAGCGTCATGGAAGCTTATCTGTTTCCAAAAGTGAAGTATGCATTCCCAACGGGACGTTGGGAACGAGAGCAAAATATATTTTGCTATAATTATCGAATTATATCCAAATATATTGAGGTACTATGTTTACAGGTCTTATCCGTGAAATCGCCACTGTCAAAAGCTATCGCAACAATATTTTGACGATCCGTTCCAAACACAAAGCCAAGCTGGGAGACTCCATCGCGATCAACGGGGTATGTCTGACCGTCATCAAGGTCAACAATGACGGATTTGACCTGGAACTTGCGGATGAGACACGCTCGATCATCGACGAGTCGAAGATCACCGGGGAAGTGCATATGGAACCGGCGATGAAAATGAGTGACCGCTTCGAGGGGCATATCGTACAAGGGCATGTCGACTGTGTGGGGACGGTAGCAAAGATCACCCCGAGAGAGAATGCCACCGATTTCATCATCAAGGTAGACCCCAGATACATCGCCCATATCGTACCCAAAGGCTCCATCACGATTGACGGCATCTCTTTAACTGTCAATGATGTCCATGAGGAGAGTTTCCGCCTGACGATCATCCCGCATACACTCAATGAGACACTGATGAAACACTATAAAGTCGGCACCACCCTCAATATAGAGACCGACCTCTTTGCACGCTATATCGACCATATTCTTTCGCACAGGAAGAGGAAAAAACCGATGGGCTGGGATGAAGTCGATGCGATTCAGATGAGCTACTGATGAACTTTTTTGACTATGAAATACCCACTGAAGGCGAATCTTTTACCACGCTTTTTGAAAATGACAGACTTACCGTCAGCCGCATCGTAAGTTCAGACCGTCTCGAACCGAAACTCTATTGTCAGGAGGTGGATGAGTGGGTGATTCTCCTGGAAGGAGCAGCGACGCTCAGGATAGAAACAGAACTGAAAACGCTCAACAGAGGAGAGTTCCTCCATATCCCTGCACATACGGCCCACGAGGTAGTTGCCACCAAGCAAGGCACCCTGTGGCTGGCGCTTTATATCGCCGTATAGTCAGCGTCTCTAAGACTTCTTGCCTCCAGGTTCCTCTCTTTTTTCAGCTCCATATCGACATACTCCAGCCCCTCGATCATCTTCGGGCTGGCGATCGTTGAGCGTCTGGCATCTTCGCCGCAGTAGAGAAAGATCTCAAAGCCGTTTTCATGCAACCCCATACGCGTAGCGATCGCGGTAGAGTAGGTTGTAATGACCGCATCATCCTTGCAGATCGCCCGGATATCCCTGAAGTACTCTCTCGTCCAGAGCAGAGGGTTCTGCTTGGGACTGAAAGCATCCTGGTAGACGATATCGATCTTCTCTCTGATCTGAGGGATCACTTCTCTGGCATCGCCGATAAGCACTTCGATCCTGAACTGTTCATCCTCATAGCAGAAGTTTTCAGAGAGCTCTTGTATGATCGGCCGGAGCATATCAAACTCTTTTGGATATTCAAACGTTGCAAGCGACTCGACAAGTTCCCGGTCAAACTCGGGAGAGAGGATATGGATCTTTGTATTGAGATGGTTGGACTTGACGTAGTAAAGCGTTGCCAGAGTGTTATACCCCAGGCCAAAACAGATATCCAGGATCGTCAGCTGCTCTTTCTCTTTCTGCAAGGCAAAGGCGGGAATCACATGCTTTTGCAGCGACTCTCTCAACGCTCCGTCCTTTGTAGAGTGGTATGCCTGGTCGAACTCTTTGGAGTAGAGCGTCACAGAACCGTCTTCGGTGACGATCACCTCTTTCTGTCCCCTCAGTGACTCATTGTATCCGCTGCCCACTCCCGTGACTCCTTCCTGTACTAAAACCCGATCTCATCGAGTTCTTTGAACTTGAATGCAGAGAGTATCTCCTCGATCGTCTCCTCTTCGCGGCGCGCAAGGCACATCATCCCTTCATTCATAAAATCCATCGCATTTTCAAAACGGTTTTCCAGGATCACGAAATCGATCCACTCTGCACCGCTCTGCGTCCTGTCATCATGAAAAGTGATCGACTGTGCCTCCCCTTCATCAAAATCAACCAGTGCCCACTTTTTCATCCCTGCCACTGTCGTGATCCTGGACTCGATGCCTTTATCGCTCTCTACAGGAATGAGGATCAGCATGTCGCAGCCTTTTGAAGCTGTTTTTTGCTCATTTTCAGTTTTTTATTGCTCATCGTACCGATGCCTTCATCCAACACTTTTTGAGCGATCTCTTTCGCCTCCTTGAGCGAGTGCATCTTGCAGGTCCCGCACTGATAGATGTTCAGTTCGGGGATATCCGCTTCGCTCTTCACTCCCAGTATATCTTCCATCGACTTTTTCCACGCTTTCGCCACCTCTTTTTTCTTCGGCGTACCCAGTAGAGACATATAGAAGCCGGTACGACATCCCATAGGAGAGATATCGATAATCTCCACATCCTCGCTGTTGAGATGCTCCCTCATAAAGCCCGCAAAGAGATGTTCCAAAGTATGGATCCCTTTTTCGGAAAGCATCTCTTTGTTGGGCTGGGTGAACCTCAGATCAAAGACTGTGATCGCATCGCCGCTGGGGCTGCTCATCTTCTTTGCCACACGTACCGCAGGGGCCTTCATCTTGGTATGGTCTACTGTAAAACTGTCCAGTAATGGCATGATAAATCCTCAATTTTTTTCTGATTATAGCATCAGAGTATGAAAATTAGATGTATATCAGAAATAATCTGCACTCCCGCTCTCTTTGTTACGTTTTTAATCTCCGAATGATCGCTTCGATCTGTCGTCTATGCACAAACGTATGAATCGCCATAAAAATTTCTGTCAAGAGTGATTAAAAAAATGTTTTTAGAACGTAAGAATAGAAGAATAGTTAAATAGGCTGAAGGTAAAGAAATATGGGAAGAGATGAAAAGGAGTTGATCATCGAACGGAATTTTCCGTTCGATAAAGTAAAGAAGAGAAGAGAGATTAGATTCTTGCTTCTTCTCTTCTCTGTAGGTAATCCCAGTACTCATTCACATCTTGTTGTACTTTGTCAATGATATGTCTGTTCTCTGGTTTGAAGAGGTGTTTATAACGCCCTTGCGCACCCATATACTCTTCAACACCGATAATATTCTTTGGTCTGTAAAGAATGTTAAGCTCATGACCGTCAATGATCTCATAGATCGGGAACATCAGTGAATCTGTTGCCAGGTCAGTGATACCGATCGTATCTTTCGGGTCAAACTTCCACTCCGTACAGCATGGAGATACCGTGTTGATGAAACATGGTCCTTCAGTTTCCAATGCTTTTTGGAAACCTTTCGCCATAGCCTTCCACTTGTTCGGTGCAAGCTGTGCGACATACGGTGCACCGTGTGCCGCCATGATCGCTACCATATCTTTTTTCTTCTCTTTCTTACCGTAAGAGTGTGAACCTGCCTGTGCTGTTGTAGTTGTCGCACCGATAGGTGTTGCCGAAGATCTCTGACCACCTGTGTTTGCATAGTTTTCATTATCCAGACAGATATACGTAAAGTCATGGCCTCTCTCTACTGCACCGGACAGCCATTGGAAACCGATATCATAAGTCGATCCGTCACCGCCGAATGCTACGAATTTTACCGGAGCATCGTTGTCTTTGAGTGTACCTTTTCTCTTACGCGCTTTGTGCATCGCTTCCGCTCCGGAAACCGCTGTCGCAGCATTCTCAAACCCGATATGGATCCATGAAGTATCCCACGAAGTGAATGGATAAACCGCTGTAGATACCTCGAGACACCCTGTGTTTGAAGAGATTACAAGGTTGTCATCTGTACAGTTCATAAGCTCTCTGACGATCATAGAGTGCGCACAACCAGGGCAGAGAGTATGCGCCCCTTCAAACCTGTCATTGTTCGTTGAAAATTCTTTTAAGTTTTTAATTGATGTAATTGCCATAATTAACCTCTTTTCGTTTGGAAGAATCCAAGGTGTGGTCCTCTAAGGCCAGAGAACTGTTGGATATCTGTTGTAATGTGCCCGGCATCAGCGTGTGCTTTCTGCTCTTTAAAGATTCTTTTCGCTTCAGCGATAGAGAAGTCACGCCCGCCAAGACCGTAGATAAAGTTTGTTACCAGCGGTCTGTTTGCCGTTGTATAAAGCGCTGCGGATACTTCGTTGTAGAATGCACCCATTGCACCGCCCGGGCTTGATCTGTCAAGTACTGCCACTGATTTTACATTTTCAAGGGCATCTCTGACGTTATCAAACGGGAACGGTCTGAAACATCTGATCGCAACTACACCTGCCTTGATACCCTCTTCGGCTCTCAGCTCTTTTGCTGCCACTCTCGCTGTCTCAACGGTCGTACCAAGTGCCACGATCGCTACTTCAGCATCTTCCATATCGTAAGACTCAACTCTGTTGTATTTTCTACCTGATACCTTTTCAAAGTCGGCGAAGACTGCGTCAATGATAGGACGGGAATCCATCAATGCTTTGTGTTGTCTCGCTTTGTGCTCAAAGTGCCAGTCTTCTTCTGTCTGTGCACCGTACGTTACCGGTCTTGAGAAGTCAAGCATATCATCTACCGGCTTGAAATCGCCGACAAAATTATATGCTACCTCATCAGAGAGAGGGTATACGTTTTGTGCCGTGTGTGATGTAATGAAACCGTCCTGGTGTACCATCACCGGAAGTCTTACGTCATGGTGTTCACCGATCCTGAATGCACAAAGCGCCAGGTCATATGCTTCCTGTGCGTTAAACGCATCAAGCTGGATCCAGCCGGAGTCACGTCCAAGGTACATATCGGCATGGTCACCACGTACGTTCAGCGGAGAAGCAAGTGCTCTGTTGACCACGTTGAGCACGATCGGAAGTCTCATCCCTGATGCCTGGTAAAGTACCTCTGTCATCAATGCAAAACCTTGTGATGAAGTCGCTGTAGAGACACGTCCGCCGGCTGCAGATGCACCGACACATCCTGACATCGCAGCATGCTCAGACTCCACCATTACGAACTCACCGTCAATATAACCGTTTGCTACGTAGCTACCGTAGTTTTCAACGATCGGTGTAGAAGGCGTAATAGGATACGCCGCAACAACATCTACCTGTGCCTGTCTTAACGCCTGAGAAGCGGCGAAGTTACCATCCCATACTTCTCTTTCTTGCAAATCGT
>JAQUFB010000119.1 GCA_028684885.1 Sulfurovum sp.
AAGGTAAAGTCTATTTTGGCAGAAAACGATGAAGAGATCGAATTTCAGCATGCAGATGAGAGGCAGCTCTTCTTTATGATCAAAAAGAAGCTGGCAGCGGAGTACGGTGTGATTATGAACTATGATGAGAGATACAACGATCTGGCACATATCATTTTGGATGAACTCTATGAGAACTACCTGGCGGAGTATACCGTCAATGAAAACCAGGTGAAAAATGTCATCTTCAAGTCATTCAAAGAGTTTGCCAACGCCTATGATGAGATCGATGATATTGTCTACAATAAAATCAAGAAGATGAAAAAAGAGGTGATACCGGGTTCACAGGAGTATGAACTGCTCTACGAGAGGCTGTATCAGGAAGAACTATCTAAAAGAGGAATGCTATAATGAATAAAGTCTCACTCTATTTTGAGAACGGTCTCTTTCTTGAGGCAAAAAGTTTCGGCGCAGAGGGTACCAGTGTAGGAGAGTGTGTCTTCAACACATCGATGACCGGTTATCAGGAGATTGCTACAGATCCTTCCTATGCGGGACAGTTTGTCACGTTTACAATGCCGGAGATCGGCAATGTGGGATGCAATCTCCAGGATATGGAGAGCAGCAAAGCACACTGTAAGGGTGTGATCGTGCGCAGTTACCAGGATAGACCGTCAAGTTTCAGATCCGAGGAGACACTTGCGGCACTCCTTAAGAAGCATGGTGTACTGGGGATCACGGCTGTCGATACAAGATACATCACTAAAATCCTTAGAGATGAGGGTGCGATGATGATGATCGCTTCTACTGAGATCCATGATAAAGATGAACTCAAAAAAGTGTTAGAGAGTTCACCGCGTATCGAAGAGATAAACTATATCGAACAGGTAAGTACGAAAGAGCCATATGTACATAATCATGCACGTTATGATATCACAGTGTTTGAGTATGCGAAGCCTCAGACAAGCAAAAAGATCATCGCGCTGGATTTTGGTATCAAGCGTAATATCCTCAATGAGTTGACACATGCAGGGATGGAAGTTACCGTAGTGCCGAACAGTATGCCATCTTCAGAGATCATCGCAAAATTCGAAGCTAAAGAGATCGACGGGGTATTCCTCTCGAACGGACCCGGCGATCCATTGATCCTTAAAGAGGAACAGGAAAAGATCAGGGATCTGATCACAGCAAGAGTGCCGATGTTCGGTATCTGTCTGGGGCATCAGCTTCTTTCGATCTCTCATGGGTATGACACCTATAAGCTTCAGTTTGGACAGCACGGCGGCAACCATCCGGTGAAGAATCTCAAGAGCGGTTCAGTGGAGATCACTGCACAAAACCACAACTACAATGTGCCGGACAATATCACAGAAGTAGCAGAAATTACTCACATCAACCTTTTTGACAACACGATCGAAGGGGTAAAATATAAAGATGCTCCGATCATGTCAGTACAGCATCACCCTGAAGCAAGCCCAGGCCCGCATGAGAGTGCCTATGTCTTCCAGGAATTTGCTGAGATGCTCGATTGATGCTTTGCATCAAAGTGAAGAGTGAAGAACAAATAGTGAATAGTTTTGGTCTGTATCGCATTGCGATACTTTGATCGACTGTAGGTTGTGGTACCGGTATCCCCAACATTAATATAAAAGAGAGAAGTATGAAATTAGCAATTCTTTTTGGCGGTTCAAGCTTTGAGCATGAGATCAGTATCGTTTCTGCGATTACGATGAAAAAGGTTTTCAAAAGGGCAGAGCTCTCTTTTATCTTTATCGATGCAGAGCGTCAATTCTATCTGATCGAACCTGAGAAGATGAAATCCAATTTTTTCAGTTCCGGCGGATACAAGAAGTCCAAAAAACTCGTTTTGAAAAATGGTGCATTTAGTATCGAAGGACTTTTTGGTTCCAAAGCAGTGCTGTTTGATGTATTGCTCAATCTAATCCATGGAAGGGACGGAGAGGATGGAAAGATCGCGTCAATGATGGAGTTTTATGCTATACCGTTCATCTCTCCCCGGTTAGAAGCTTCTGCGCTGAGCTACAATAAACTCTATACGAAATTCCTCGCACAAAGTCTTGGCGTGAAAACCTTGACCTATCAGCATCTCTCCAAAAACGGGGAGAGAAAGTTGGTGATGGAATACCCGGTGATCGTAAAACCGGTGCGTCTTGGTTCAAGTATCGGTGTCACCATCGTCAAAAACGATGAAGGGCTTGACTATGCACTCGATGTAGCATTTGAATTTGATACAGATGTGATCATAGAACCGTTTATTGAGGGTGTCAAAGAGTATAACCAGGCAGGTACATATACTCGCGAATGGGAACTCTCTATCGTAGAAGAGCCGCACAAGGAAGAGTTTCTTGATTTTGAGAAGAAATATATGGATTTCTCCCGTGACTCACAGGTACTGGCGGCTGATATTGATGGGCAACTCGAATCAAAGATAAAAGATACCTTTAAAAAAATCTATGATCCGCTTTTTAGAGGGGCGATCATCCGTTGCGACTTTTTTGTGAGAGAGGGGGAGGTCTATCTCAATGAGATCAACCCGATCCCGGGATCCATGGCAAACTACCTTTTCGATGATTTTGAAGGGATAGTGGAGAGACTTTCGCAAAATCTTCCCAACGAACAAAAGATTTCTATCAAGTACGACTATATCCACTCTATACAATCAGCAAAAGGCAAAGCCTGATTATATTCTCCTTTATGGGACGGTAAAAAATAGGAGTATTTTCCTCCCATAAAGTTTCGACGTAAAATCCCCCTATAATTAAGACTTTTTCTGTCCAATTAAAACCCCTCACCTGCCCAGAAAATGGGAAACTGTGGCGTTTGGTACCACTTAAATTAGAATGTATAAGCTTTAAGTAATTTAACATTAATTTAACACTATAATAGTCGTTGAATGTTGTAACTTTTACAGCATTATGAAATTTTATAAGGAGGTATGCATGCAGTCAAACGCAGCATTGGAATATGACTATACCGTCGCAAAATTGTTTACTTATACAGCAATTATCTTCGGTCTTGTTGGGATGTTGATCGGGACGCTGATTGCCGCGCAATTGGCATTTCCTGAATTAAACTATCTATTTGGGGAATATGGTACGTTTTCAAGACTCAGACCATTACATACGAATGTCGTTATTTATGGTTTCACGGTAAGTGGGGTTTTTGCAACGTTCTATTATTCGGCACAAAGGGTAATGAAGGTATCTATGGCTGAATCACCATTCTTGATGATGGTAGGAAAGCTTCAGTTCATTCTCTACGTTATTCTTGCAGCATGGATGGTGGTGACACTCTTCATGGGAGTAAGCACATCTAAAGAGTATGCTCAAATGGAGTGGCCGCTCGATGTCCTGACAGTTGTTGTCTGGGTACTTTGGGGAGTAGCGATGTTCGGTCTTATCGGTATGAGAAGAGAGAAAGCGCTCTATATCTCAATGTGGTATTTCATTGCCTGTTTCCTGGGTGTAGCGATGCTTTACCTGTTTAACAACATGGAAGTGCCTACTTATTTCGCAGCAGGCGGACTTGGTAGCATGATGCACTCAGTATCTATGTATGCCGGTACAAACGATGCGTTGGTACAATGGTGGTGGGGACACAATGCGGTTGCATTCGTATTTACAGTGCCTATCGTTGCTATGGTGTACTACTTCCTTCCAAAAGAGTCCGGACAGGCGGTTTACTCATACAAACTTTCACTGCTTTCTTTCTGGGGATTGATGTTTGTTTACCTTTGGGCTGGTTCGCACCACCTTATCTGGTCTACAGTTCCTGACTGGATGCAGACAATGGGTTCAGTATTCTCAGTCGTACTTATTCTTCCGTCATGGGGTTCAGCGATCAACATGCTTCTTACAATGAAGGGTGAGTGGAACCAGTTAACTGAAAACCCACTGATTAAATTCATGGTACTTGCTTCAACATTCTATATGCTTTCAACACTTGAAGGTCCGATCCAGGCGATCAAATCGGTCAATGCGATTGCGCACTTTACTGACTGGATTCCTGGACACGTTCACGATGGTGTACTTGGTTGGGTTGCGTTCATGATCATGGCAGCACTCTTCCATATGGCTCCAAGAATGTTTAAAAGAGAGATCTACTCCAAGAAGATGGTGGAAGCACAGTTCTGGGTACAGACAACCGCAGTTGTACTTTACTTTACCTCCATGTGGATCGCGGGTATCACACAAGGTATGATGTGGAGAGCAGTAGATGAGTATGGTAACTTGATGTACTCATTCATCGATACTGTAACAGTACTTCACCCATACTATACGATCAGAACAGTAGCAGGTGTATTGTATGTAGCAGGGTTCATTATGTTCGCATACAATATGTTCATGACGATGACAGCTTCTAAGAAACTAGAAGAAGAACCGCAGTTCAGAAGCCCTATGGCTGCATAAGGAGGTAGGTTATTATGTTTCATTGGTTAGAAAAAAATCCATTCTTCTTCTCTGTAGGAGTGTTTGT
>JAQUFB010000030.1:0-15290 GCA_028684885.1 Sulfurovum sp.
ACGAACCGATCGTGTTCGGAAATGCAACAAGCAAAGAGATACTCAAAAGTATCAACATCGCCCATGCCAAAAATATCATCGTTGCCATTGACAATCCAAAAAAGCTTTACAATGTCTGCGAGATACTGAAGCGGTATGTGGATACGCACAAGATCATCGTAAAAATCCATACGAGTGCCGGTAGAGAAGCGATCAAAGCGCTTGGCATCAACAAGATTGTGATCGAAAATGAGCTCGCAAGCAACAGCGTCAGCGAACTGATTATGCCTTCCTTTGCAAACAGCTAAAAAGAGAATATTATCTATTTTCGGCCTTTGAAAGGCCGGAAGGAACGGGAATATCAGGCGATGCTTTGGAGAGTATTGTTCAGAAAGAGTCCCAGAACGATCACGAGGCTGATGCCCGCAGGTTTGCTGTAGAGCCTGTTGGCTGCGATAAAGACAAGCATCAGTGTAGCCACTACCATGGTAGCGATATCAAAGACATAGTTACCCATCGCGAAATCCATAGGCCGTACCATGGCTGCTGCACCAAGTACGACTGTGGTATTGGCAAGGTTGGATCCGATGATGTTTCCGATAGCCATCTCCACTTTGTTTTTCATGGCTGCGGAAACAGAGACGACAAGTTCGGGGAGAGAAGTACCAAACGAGATCATCACGATACCGATCACCCATTCACTGACACCAAAGTTTCTTGCAATACCCGAAGCACTGTCTACTGCAAAGTGTGCGCCTGTGACAACCAGTACAAATCCAACAATTAGCCATGCGATGGTAGAGAGCCATCTGAACTCTTCCCTTGCCAGCTCATCCACCTCCTCGCTTCCGAGGCCTTTGGCATCCTGGAGAAGAAACATGACATAAGAGACCATCAGGAGCAGAAGCAGGGCAGCATCAAAACGCGAGATGATTCCGTCAACAGACATGAGTATGAAGATCATAATAGGCATCAAAGCCCAGATACTGTCTTTTGCAAAAAAGTCGCGGTCCGGGTTGAGCTCTTTGACGATCAGGAAGATGATCGCCAGAACGAGGGTGATATTGAGTATATTGCTACCGATGACATTGGAGATGGCAATTTCGGGATGGTGGTTGGCACTCGCTGCCATACTGGCTGCCATCTCGGGAAGGCTTGTCCCCAATGCAACGAGCGTTGCCCCGATCACAAACTCTGAGATATTGAGGCGGATCGCGATCTTTTCGCTCTGCTCCACGATCTTGTCAGCACCCCATATCAGTGCACCCATAGCGATAATAAATATCAAAAATTCCACAGTTATTTTCCTTTTCTATGCTGATTTGGAAAGGAGGAAAGCGCCTTCCCACGCAATTCTCCTCAGCGGACGGCTCTTGCGAATCCTGTTTCGTTTATTGGTCTGTCGTTCTTACGATCAAGCTTTTTGGAAGTCCAAACTCCGCTATCAGGGCTTCTTCCTTTGCACGCATCTCACCATGATCGACCTCATGGTCATAGCCCAGGAGGTGAAGCAGACCGTGAATGAAGAGCAGTGCAAGCTCATCATTCGGTGTATGCCCGAACTCCACGGCCTTCTCTCTGACATACGTTTCAGAGATCACGATCGACCCCAGAGGCATACCCGGTATCGCCTGCTCCAGAGGAAAACTCAGGACATCCGTCGGTTTGTCTTTTTCTCTGTAGCGGGCATTGAGTTCACGGATCGTTTCATTGTCTGTAATGATGAGTTCGATGGAAGCATCGGTAAGCAGCGAAGCGATTTTCTCCAGCGCCTCTATATCCACATCCAGTTCTGTTTGATTGTCTAGTTCTATCATGCCCGAAGTTTACCCAAATATTGGTAAAATTCTATATTTAGGCAGAAGGAATGGTATGAATATGACCCCAAAAGCAGTCTGTATTATATCCGGCGGTATGGACAGTGCACTCAGTGCGAAGATCGCCAAAGATGAAGGGTATGAGATCATCGCATTGCACTTTAACTACGGACAACGTACCCAGAAGAGAGAGCTGGAGTCTTTCAGGAAGATCGCAGAGAGCCTGGAGGCGGTAGCCTCTTATGAGCTTGATCTGGATTTTTTTGAACAGATCGGGGCCTCGGCACTTACCGATCACTCTATTGATATACCTACAGGAGGGCTGGAAGAAGGGGTGCCTGTGACCTATGTCCCCTTTAGAAACGGTATTTTCCTTTCCATCGCCGCAGCGGTTGCGGAAAAACATGGTGCCGAGGCTCTTTTTATCGGAGTGGTCGAAGAGGACAGTTCGGGATACCCGGATTGTCGGGAAAGCTATATCAAGCAGATGGAACGTGCGATCAATCTGGGTACGAAAGAGGAAACCAACCTGCAGATCAGGATGCCGCTGGTGGCAATGAGCAAGGCGCAGATCGTAGCTGAAGCACTCAGACGTGATGTACCGCTGCAATATACATGGAGCTGCTATCAAAATGAAGATGTGGCATGCGGGGTATGCGACAGTTGCAGGTTAAGGTTACGGGGATTTGCACAGGCAGGGGTCAAAGACCCGATCGCCTATGCGGATGAGGCTACTGCTGAAGATTGAACCCCTCAGCGATAAATTCGAATTCGTATCGATGTTCGGGATACTGTTTGAGCCCTTCTCTTACGAATGCCTGTTTTGTGATTTCTCTGTTCCAGAGCCTGTAGGTCAATGATCTGAACCAGGCTTTGTTCTCTGCTGTTTCGAGTGCGATCCTCTGGTATCGGGAATCCTCTTTTGTGCTGAGTGCCAGTTTACCCATCGTTGTTTGGTAAATCTTTGATTTTTGGGACTCGGAGACCTTATAAAGCGGCTGTGGCGGCACCGGGTCTTTTGTCGCGCTGCACCCTGTCAGAAGATATCCGGACAGTATAGCAAAGAGTAGGTACTGTTTCATCGATCAACTCCTAATGTTTTTTTCATCTATCGGATTTCTCAAGTATAACATAGTATGTGTTATACTCCCGAACAGATTGAACAAAAAGGAAACGGATGGTAACGCCTGCAGACGCTATTGAAGCAAAAATAGCCAGACAGCTTGTTGGGGATATCCAGGGGTATTTTGTAAGAAAGCTGGATGACCTCAGTCATACATTCGGACGGGACATTGCCTGTGAGTCTGCCGAGTGGCTTAGAGATGAAGGCAGACACGGAGGCGGTGTGCGTTATGAGACAAGAGACGAACTGGTCTTCAACAGGGGATCGGTCAATATCTCACAGGTGCACTACGATGATGACGCGGACAAGAAACTGGGTTCTGCAACCGCACTCTCCACGATCATCCACCCGCAAAATCCCCATGCTCCTTCGATGCATATGCATATCTCATGGACACAGATGAAGGAGGGGAAAGGATACTGGCGTATCATGGCGGATCTCAATCCTTCCATGGTGGACCGTGTCGCACAGAGAGAGTTTGACCGGATGCTGGAGAGGGTTTCGGGTGACTATTATGAAGAGGGTACAGAACAGGGGGATCGTTATTTTGATATCCCGGTACTGGGCCGAACAAGAGGGGTGAGCCACTTCTATCTGGAAAACTTCAACAGCGGCCACTTTGACCGGGATCTGGCATTTGCGGAAAGATTTGCAGAGAGCGTGATCGACACCTATATCGGTATCGTGCTTCAGGCATTGGGCTACTACAGAACATATGATGCGGAAGAGAAAGCGCAGCAGCTCCATTATCACACCCTTTATCTTTTCCAGGTACTCACGCTCGACCGAGGTACGACTGCAGGACTGTTGATCCATGATCAGAATGATATCGGCATCATGGGGTCGATCCCTTCTCATGTGGACAGAGTACTGTTGCAGAGCTGGGTAGAGAAGATGCCAAAACCGCAGGATGCATTGCTTCAGGTGATCATTGATGCGCTGCCGGATCAGTCACCCTCTCCGGTGACAGTAGAGGTCAAACAAAAACTGGCAAATAGGGTGAGGGAACACTACAGAAAGTATCCGGAAGCGCTTGATATGCAGGCAGGCGGCAACTTTGTACCGCCTACACTCGATAATCATAAGGAAAAGTGTTAAGCGTTCGGCGCTTAGCTTTAGGAACGAAAGATGAATTTCCCTTTTTCTCTATCTTTTTTTATCTTTTCGTAACTCCCAAATACCCCGTTCATCGCGATATAAACCCCTTCATTGTCCTGTCTCTGCAGGTATCCGATCGCTGAGGAGAGGTTTGCCGTCGCTTCGGTAGGGTCTATCGAGTAGGGAACCATCGCACCGGTAAGAACGATACGCTTTTCTGTCTCTGCATCCGCAAGGTACTCGGCGGTGAGATCCATCGTATCCGTACCGTGTATGACGATAAAATCATCATAATTGCTCATATTGATTGTAGCCAGCAGTTCCATTCTGTCCTGGGTGGTTATATCAAGACTGTCTTTGCCGATGATGTTGAGTACCTCGAATCCACACAGCCATTTTTTTAATATCTCATCCACGATTGTATTGTCCGGGACTACTTCCAGTATCCCTTTGATAGGGTCATACCGTTTATTAAATGTGCCTCCGGTGTTGATTATCAATAGATTTTTCATATCTTTGCAACTTTCATCATACTATTTATCCGGCATTTTACTCCAAATATGATAAAATACGACAATTTTTTAATCCGGAGATTTTGTATGATAATGAAAGGCAAAAAAGGTGTCGTTCTCGGCATCGCAAATAAGAAGTCTATTGCGTATGGTATTGCGAAAGCGTGTCAGGATCAGGGTGCCCAGATGGCGATCACATTTTTAAACGAAAGATTTGAGAAAAAGCTTGCTCCTGTTGCTGATGAGCTTGGCTGTGAGGGAAGATTCTATCCTTGTGACGTCAGCAAGCCCGAAGAGATCGTTGCGCTGAGAGAATCACTTGAAAAAGACTTTGGCAAAATCGACTTTATCGTACACTCGATCGCATTTGCTCCCAAAGAGGGACTAAGCGGACGTTTTTCTGATATCTCTAAAGAGGCATTTGAGATCGCGATGGATATCTCGGTTTATTCACTGATTGAGGTTGTAAGAGAGTTAAGACCGATACTGTCAGAGAATTCATCGGTACTGACACTTACTTACTATGGTGGGGTGAAATATATCCCGAATTATAACCTGATGGGCGTTGCAAAAGCAGCCCTTGAGATGACGACAAAATACCTTGCGGAAGACTTGGGTAAAGACGGTATCAGGGTCAATGCGATCTCTGCCGGGCCGATCAAGACATTGGCAGCAGCCGGTATCGGTGACTTCAGCTTCATGCTCAAGTGGAACCAGGCACATGCACCGCTCAAGCAGAACGTGACAATCGAGCAGGTGGGGAACTCAGGTATGTACCTGCTCTCAGACCTGAGCTCGGGTGTGACAGGCGAGATCCACTATGTGGATGCGGGATTCAACATCATGGGGATGCCTGCTGTCGAGTTTGATGAAGGTGGCAAACCTAAGATCGCTTGGGACGGAAACGCCTAATTGAAAGATTCTCCAGAATATTTGGCCAAGAAAGCTTTTTTCGACAAAGTGCTGACCATCTACGGGCGCAATGCCGTGATGGAAGCACTGGAAGACGATGCCGTCACAATCCACAAACTTCATCTCTCCCAATCCAACAAACCCAATGAACAGCTCGAGAAGATGAAGAAGATCGCAGAGGCAAGAGGTATCGAGACCAGGTACCATGACAAGGCCTCGCTCTCACGCATCTCGAAGAATGCGAAGCAGGATCAGGGGGTGGCGCTCGATATCGTTTTGGAACACTTCGGCGATGAGGAGCACTTTTTGCAAACCCATCGAAGTTACCGTATCATCGCCCTGGACGGTGTGACGAACCCGCAAAACCTGGGGATGATCATCCGCTCCTGTGCTGCGGGAAACATCGATGCGATACTGCTTCCGACCAAAGGTGCCGCGCAGATCTCTCCGCTGGTGATCAAAGCAAGCGTGGGCACGCTCTTTAAAATGCCGATCATCAAGACAGGCAACCTGTCAGAAACGCTGAAAAATTTTCAGAGACACGGAGCCAAGGTCTATACGCTCTCTTCTCATGCCAATGAGAGCTATAAAGCGATGCACTATACTGATAAAACGATTTTTGTCCTGGGTAACGAGAGCGAAGGGGTAAGCCAAGGTGTTGAAAACCTGAGTGATGAAAGTATCATGATCCCGATGCAAAGAGGCGTGGAGTCGCTCAATGTCGCAGTGACGGCTTCCCTGCTGGCTTTTCTGTAGGCAGGTTATCCCCTGATATTGAGGAAGTTTTTCGTACTGATCTCATCCCAGGGCTGATTGAGTTTTGCGAAGGACTCATAACTCTCCAGAACCCGTTTGAAGTCTTCGCTTTTTGCACTCTGTTCCGAGAGAACCTCCTGTAGCGCTGTTGTGGCAGCTTCTATCACCTCTGCGGGGAATGTTCTGATCTGCACATGTTCGGGAAGGTCCCGGAATGCTTTGGCATTCTCGTATCTGAACTCCTGCAGCATGTGTGCTGTCATCTCTTCGGTTGCAGCCGTGATGATCACCTGATGTTCAGAACCGAGTTTCTCCCATCTTGCCTTGTTGAATGTCACTTCCAGGATCGAGCCGGGTTCATGCCATCCCGTGTAGTAGTATGGGGCGGCTTTGTCAAAGCCCATCATCTTATCCAGTGCCGGCCCCACCCATTCGGTTGCATCGATCGTACCGCGCTCCAGCGAGGTAAATATCTCTCCGGCAGGAAGCAGCACGGGGTTGACGCCAAGACGCTGCATGATTTCGCCGCCAAGCCCCGGGATACGCATCTTGAGTCCCTTGAGGTCTTCGAGCGAAGTGATCTCTTTTTTGAACCATCCGCCCATCTGTGGACCGGTCGTACCGCCGACCATCGGGTAGAGGTTGAACCTGCCGTAGAGTTCGCGCCACAGATCATATCCCCCGCCGAACTTCATCCAGGTGATTATCTCCTCGCTGGTCAACCCCAGAGGCATACCGCCGAAGATAGAGAAAGCGGGGTTTTTACCCTTCCAGTAGTAGACACCCGAATGGAACGCATCGATCTGTGCAGCGCTGGCCGCATCAAACACCTGCAGGGCAGGGACAAGGATATTCTTCGCAAAGACTTTGATCTCAAGGGTCCCTCCGCTCATCTCTCCGCATCGTGCTGCAAACCTGTCAACACCAGTACCCATAATAGGGAAGTGCGCAGGCCAGGAGGTTGCCAGTTTGAGCGTGACCTTTTTGCCTCTGTTGACATTGACTGCTTTCTCCTTTGGTGTCTCTTCTTCTGCCCGGTGGCATCCCTGTAGTACGATCGCTGTGGCACCGACAGCGGTAGCGGTGAGAAAATCCCGTCTTTTCATCTTGGCTTTATCCTTAATTTAACTGGGTTAATAGTAACATAGCATACGTTTAAAAAGGATGAAAATGAGCTGTCTTATCTGTAATCATGATACAAAAAAATTTATTGATGAAAAGAGCGCGATAGCGTACTACTATTGCCCCCATTGTCAATGTATCAGCAAGTCACAGGTGCATTTCAAACCGATCTTGGAACAAAAAGCGCGATACGACCTGCATGAAAATGATCCTGAGGATGAGGGGTACCGGGCTTACTTCCGGCGTTTTCTGGACTTTGTGCTACCTCTGGTAGGCACTCCCAAAAGCGCACTTGATTTCGGATGCGGAAGAAGTTCGCTTCTGGCGGAAATGCTCAAAGAAGAGGGGATAGGATCTGATTATTACGATCCGGTCTACCACCCCGATAATCTTAATGATAGTAAAAAATATGAATTGATAGTCTCCACAGAAGTATTCGAGCATCTGCATGATCCGAAAGCGGTCTTCGCACAGCTCCTGGAGATGCTCGAAGTTGGAGGCTACCTGGCACTACAGACACAGTTCCATCCCAATGATATCGAGGCGTTCAAGAGGTGGTACTATCATCTTGATCCCACCCATATCGTCTTTTTCACACCACATACCTTCAGCGTTATGTGCGTTATGTACGGGTGTACGCTGATAGCGGACAACGGGAAGAACATGGTGGTGATCAGAAAAAATGAAGCCTGAGATTTTTTCTGCCGTGTTTTTTGTTATACTTGAAAGTTGCAATGGCTAGAGAAAACGAAGGAGATAAATGATGAAGAGTGATGATGCGAATGAAAAAAACTCCAATGACTATATCTGGGAGTCGAACAGAAAATCTTTCTCAAAACTTCCCACGTCAGAATATACGATGGATGAGAGCCGCAGAGTGATGATCCGCAAAGCGCTTGATCTTGATATTATCGATGTGAGAAGTTATGCAGGGTACAGGGGCGATATGCTGGTCGAGTTTACTACGATGGAGAAGGATACGGTAAGTGCCCTGAAGAAAATTGCCGAGGAGTTGGGTCTGGAGGTGACGGTACGTCAGGACCCTTTACAGATCTATCAGGTCTACTGTATCGTAGTGACTGAAGATACTTACGGGCTGAAAGTGTAAGAGGAGCACGCCAAAAGAGGCAGCTTGCAATGCTTTATCTTTTTGCTATACTATGGCAGAAACTGCTTTTGAGGAGAGAGAGATGTTAAACCCGCTGGATGTATCGGAACTCTACCACAGGTGTGACAGCGCGCTGTTTGATTTTGGCACGACCGATGAGCTTGATGTATTGGAACAGCCCCTTGGACAGGAGCGGGCGCTGGATGCGATAGATTTCGGGACCAATATCGCACAGGACGGGTACAACATCTTTGCCATGGGCCCCTCGGGGAGCGGCAAACATTCGGTAATGATGGGGTATCTCGAGCAGAAGGCCGGACAGGAGTCTGCGCCCAGCGACTGGTGTTATGTCAACAACTTCAAAGATCCCCGCTCCCCTCTGGCGATCAAACTCCCTCCCGGAAAGGCGCTGCTTTTCAGGGACAATATGGAGGAGCTGATCGAACTTCTCAAAACTGTGCTGCCGGCGGTTTTTGAGAGCAGCGCTTACGTCAATGAGCGTGAAGCACTCAACCAAAAGTTTATGGATGAACAGACAGAGATCTTCAGGCATCTGCAGGAGGAAGCGGTCAGGCATGATGTGCAGATGAATATCTCCTCATCCAGCCGCATCACCTTTGTGCCGGTCATCGACGGCAAGGTCCTCTCTCCCGAAGAGTTCAAGGCGATCAAGGGGGAGCAAAAAGAGAAGATCGCCGATAACATGTCAGAATTCGAGGGCTTGGTCAAAGAGGCGCTGCGTAAAGTCACCGAGCTCAACAAGGTGCACCAGAAAGAGCTGAAGTCCCTCAACAAAAAGATCACCCAGGATGCGGTCCATTCGATCATCGATGAAGTACGCCAGAGATACAGGGAACATGAAAAGATCAAAAACCATCTTAAAGAGATGGAGAAGGATATCGTCAGACATGTCCAGGATTTTCTGGTCAAACCCGAGGAGATGGGGCTTCCTTCTTTTATGATGGAGTTTTACACCTCTCCGTTCGAGCGTTACAAAGTCAACCTTTTCATCTCGCATGAGGAGGGAGATACCGCCCCTGTGATCCATGAGGACAATCCCGTGCATCAAAATCTGATAGGCCGCATCGAACATGCCTCGCATATGGGCGCGCTTGTGACCAATTTTACGATGATCAAACCCGGTGCACTCCACAGGGCAAACGGCGGATACCTTGTGCTTGATGCCAGAAAGCTGCTGATGAAGCCTTATGCGTATGAGGAGCTCAAAAGGGTGCTTCGCGCCAAAGAGCTCCGGATTGAATCGCTTGCGACGCAATATGCTTTTGTGAGTACCACGACACTTGAGCCCGAACCGATACCGCTGGATATCAAGGTGATACTGGTTGGTGAAAGGTATCTCTACTATCTTCTCTACCATTACGATCCGGAGTTTAAAGAGCTCTTCAAGGTGACTGCCGACTTTGAAGATGAGATCAAGCGAAGCGAAGAGAACCATCTTCTCTATGCCCGTATGATCGGTACGATCGCCAAGAGGCATACGCTGCTCGCATTGACACCCGAGGCGACGGCAAGGGTGATCGAGAAGTGTTCAAGGGATGTCTCCGATGCCTATAAACTCTCGACACACCTGCATACGCTTGCTGACCTGCTCAAGGAAGCGGACTACTGGGCGAAAAAACGTGCACATGAAGTGATAGAGCCCGAAGATATCGAACAGACGCTTGCCGCACAGAAAACACGGGTAAACCGTGTCCAGATGAAGCTCTATGAACAGATCGACGAGGGGACGATCATGATCGATGTGGGCGGCAGCAAAGTGGGGCAGATCAATGCGCTGACATTTATCTCGCTGGGCGGACATGAGTTCGGTATCCCGTCGCGCATCACTGCCGCGACACGCATAGGGAAAGGGGAGATCATAGATATCCAGCGCAAAGTCGAACTGGGAGGTCCCATCCACTCCAAGGGGGTGATGATACTGAGCTCCTATCTGGGATCACGCTATGCTTCGGACCTGCCTATGAGCATCGCAGCCTCCCTGGTCTTTGAACAAACCTACGGCATGGTAGAGGGTGACAGTGCCTCCTCGACGGAACTCTATGCACTGCTCTCTTCGCTTTCCGGGCTTCCGATCCGTCAGAATCTTGCCGTCACCGGTTCGGTCAACCAGTTCGGTGAAGTACAGCCTGTAGGCGGGATCAATGAGAAGATCGAAGGTTTTTTTGATATCTGTATGCATCACGATCCCAAAGCCAGCTACGGGGTGCTTATCCCTGAAGCCAATGTCAGACACCTCATGCTGAAAAACGAAGTGCTTGAAGCCGCGAAAGCGGGCAGATTTTCCATCTTTGCGGTCAAAACGATCGATGAGGGCATCACGCTCCTGACCGGTGTGGAAGCCGGAGCAAAGGATGAAAAGGGAGAGTATCCCGCCGAATCGGTCAACGGGAAAGTCCTGGCAAGGCTCAGAGCGCTTTCTAAAAAGGCGCAAGAGTATGCGGGTAAAGTAAAAAGTAGGTAGTAGGTAATATTAGTAAATATATTTTTCGTGCTTTTTAGGCAAATTGCTCTATGCGGAGGTGTGTTATAATCACTCTTATGAAGATTGAGGAAAAGATACGGGAAGCCAGAGCGTTGTTAATGGATGCCGATGCACTCTTGATCACCGCGGGTGCGGGGATGGGGGTGGACAGCGGGCTGCCTGATTTTCGCGGGAGAGAGGGGTTCTGGAGAGCCTATCCGAAGGCGAGGGAGCTGAACCTCCATTTTGAGGAGATGGCAAATCCCCGCTGGTTCGAGTCCGACCCGAGGCTGGCCTGGGCATTTTACGGGCACAGGCTGCATCTCTACCGGGATACCGTGCCTCATGAGGGGTTCAGACGATTGCTGGAATTCTCTGATACTAAAAAATATGGCTCTTTCGTTTTTACCTCTAATGTGGATGGGCAGTTCCAGAAAGCAGGTTTCAGCGAAGAGCGTATCATGGAGTGCCACGGCTCTATCCATCATCTTCAGTGCCTGGATGACTGTGGAGAGAAGCTCTGGAGTGCGGACGGTACCACCGTAGTGGTGGGAGAGGGTTTCCAGGCACAAGACCCGCTGCCAAGTTGCCCTGACTGTGGAGGGATAGCACGGCCCAATATCCTGATGTTCAATGACTGGGGATGGAACCATAGCCGAACGGATGCACAGAGGGTGAGGCTGAAAACCTGGATGGGGCTGCTTGCTGCTGAAGGTGCGAAACTTGCGATCGTGGAGATAGGGGCGGGTACGGCGGTACCGACGGTCCGCAACACCTCTGAAAGGGTTGCAAAAGATTTCGATATCCCGCTGATCCGTATCAACCCCAGAGAGAGTTTCGGTGCCAAGATCGGGCTTCCGATGGGTGCCCTTGAAGCACTGCAGAAGGTGATACACTGATGCGCTGTTATGCCTGTGCAAAACCGAGTTTTCAGATCATCTGCAGCGATTGTCGGGAGAAACTCTTCAGACCACAGGTACACACACGCAAAATCGGTACACTTGATGTGATCAGTTTTTATCCCTACGCTGCCATAGCGTCTCTGCTGCATACCAAACACAAGCCTGAGGGGTACCGCATCTACAAGAGACTTGCCAGGATGACGATGCATCCCTTTATCAAAGAGTTTGCAGAGTCGCTGGAGAGTGATGTCTATATTGTCGGGGTCGATGAGTATGTCGGCAGCGGCTATTCGCATACGGCACTGCTTGCCCATGCGATGCGGACCCAAAAGACGAAAGTGCTGCACGGGAAACTTCTGGCCAAAAACAGGGTCAGCTACTCGGGCAAGGACCTGCAGTTTCGGCTGAACCATCCGAGAGATTTCAGATATACCGGCAAAAGCGGTATCGATGTGATACTCGTCGATGATACGGTCACGACGGGTATCACGCTGCAGGAGGCTCAGGGTGTATTGCTACAGCACGGGGTCAATGTGCTCTTTGCCCTGACGCTGGCTGATGCCAAGGAGTGATCTCTATGAATACCTCTCTCTATGAAATCTCGCTGCTAGAGTTGATAGGGATGTTAATATTGAGCTCGGCAGGGATATCTGTAGCCATATACCTGCAGCGCCCGAAGACAAATAGGACATATTAACTCCTATTAAACAGTGGTATGCTATAGTAAACGTATGAAAAAGCAGGATTTAAAAGCACTACTGGAAGAAGCCGAAGGCAAGAAGATACTCTTTTTGGGCAAAGAGGGGATATTTACGACGCAAGAGGTAGAGAGGTTTCTTAAAAAATACAAAGTCACAAGAGTGAAGGGGATAGAAGAGGGTGTCGTTGCTTCGGTAGAGCACCACAGTCTCAACCCCGTGGAGGAGATGATCTCGGAGGATGCCTATGCGCGCAAGATACCGGCATACAGGCTGGAAGAGTTTGAGCAGCTCCTCTCGGACGGGATCAACGATGACGAACTGCTGATGGCGATCAAGCTTTCCAACGATCAGGCGCGGGTACTGCGTATGATACAGAACCCGGATATCAGTGATGCGCTTTTTGTCAAACTCCTTGAGATGTATCAGTGGCATGAAGAGGAGGAGGACAACAATGATGACCGCTCTGTCGTGATCGCCACGCTCACCAGATATATCGATATCACACCCGCAGAGCGTGACCAGCTCTACTCCACGCTGACGCTCAAACGGCTGGTACGAGAAGCCACCGATCCCAGACTCCTGCATGCGCTGATCGGTTTTCCGAACTATGCGTTCAAGCAAAAAGAGCATAGAACAACATCCCTCTATGAAGTGATCGCGACCAGCGGGCATATCGATGGTGAAGTGATCAAGCGTCTGCTGAGCCTGAGAAACCCGAAGGTCGATATGTATCTGGCTGCCAATCCAGTTGTACCATTGGAGCAGCTCAAAAAGTTTTCACTCAGAGAGGAAAAATCGATCCATGAAGCATTGGCGGCCAATGAAACGATCGATGATGCGCTTTTTGAAATGCTGCTGGAAAAAGAGAAGGATGTGGTGAAGCTTCTGCTCTGGTATCAGCCGATCAGTGCGGAGCGTTACAGGATGGTTGCCGGGAAGATTACGGATCCGGAGCTGTTTGCCGAACTGGGGAAAAATCTGCAGATCGACAGAGCGGTCATAGAGGAGCTTCTGGAGAGCGGGAATATCGCGCTGCTTGAAAAACTCGCAGCGAACAGAAGCATGCCCGCAGCTGCCCTCCGGGCACTCTATTCCATGCAGATCGGCACTACTTTCTATCCTCTGGCTGGAAATCCAAACTTGCCTGTAGAGCTCATTGAAGGGTTCTATGCAAATGATAAAAACGATCTGAATATGATGCATCAGGTCGCTTCCAACCCCAATACGCCGGAAAAGATACTGCGCGAGCTTTACGCGCGTGACGAATTGGAGATCAACAAAGGGCTTGCTGCCAACCCTGCAACCCCTATCGAGATACTTGACGTGCTCAAGATCGATACCAGGCTGCGTAATGCATTGACCAAAAATGAGGTCTTTGTCGAACACCACAATACAACCAAGGTAGTGATATGAAATATCTGAGTCAAAGACTAAGCTTTTACGAGAAATCATTTAGTGATTTCCTTGTATCACATTTTAACGTTAGAAGTGAGAGGATGAGAATCGTTAAGTAAATGACAAAAGTTTGTCATTTATAGATTCGAAACTGGAGTGGTCGTAACAAACGTGAAGCCACGGAAGAAAAAGGAGCTTGGCTTCTTTTGAAGGAGAATAAAATATGAAATCATCCAATATCTCAAAGGTCATCAGCAGTCTGATCGAACGTAAACTTCCTGTCTTTATCTGGGGCGCACCGGGGATAGGGAAGTCCTCTATCGTCAAACAAATCTCGGAAGCGAAAGATCTGGAGTTTTTGGACCTGCGTCTGAGCCTGCTTGACCCGACCGATCTGAAGGGGATACCCTTTTTTGATGCTGAAAACCAGGAGGGTGTCTGGGCAAAGCCGAGCTTTCTTCCCAAAGACAAAGACTCCAAAGGGATCCTATTCCTGGACGAGATCAACACCGCACCGCCTGCGGTTCAGGCTTCAGCCTATCAGCTGATCCTTGACAGACGGGTTGGGGAGTATGAACTGCCTGAGGGGTGGAGCATCGTTGCAGCGGGCAACCGTGAAAATGACAGAGGGGTTGTCTATAAGATGCCGGCTCCCCTGGCGAACCGTTTTGTGCACTTTGAGATGGAAGTGGACTTTGATGACTGGAAAGCCTGGGCCTATAAAGCCAGGGTGGAGACATCCATCATTGCCTACCTGGCGTATGACAAGTCCATGCTCTTTACCTTTGATCCGCAGACCAATGAGAAGAGCTTTGCGACGCCAAGGTCCTGGGAGTATGTGGACAGCATTGTCAAATCAGGTATAGAAAACGACTTGATATTAGATAGTATCAGCGGTGCCGTGGGGCGCGAAGCGGCGATCGGGTATATTTCGTTCAAAAAGGTGATGCAGGAGCTTCCGGATCTCTCGGCGATACTGGACGGTTCACTGACAGAGATAGAGAAGGAGGATCACAAGGTACTGATGGCACTCACTATAGGTCTGGTCAATGCGCTAAGAGAGAACGATAGTGAAGAGGCGATCGCCAATGTTATTGATTTTTCGATGAAGCTGCCCGGTGAGTTTGCCATCATGCTGGTGAAAGATATGCAGTTTCACGGACTGGATGTAGAAGATTCGGATGCATGGAGCGACTGGGTAAGCAAATTTGCCTATCTGCTTGCCTAGTGCCACTGTTTTACCTATCATTTAGAAGTGGATGGGATATATCGATCTAGTCGTTACATCCGCTTGGTGCTACACCGTCCAGTGCATATTTTGTGACATACTGATAGAGATCGTCCCAGATATCACTCTCGAGTGAGGAAATATCCAGTTGCGGA
>JAQUFB010000030.1:15390-18815 GCA_028684885.1 Sulfurovum sp.
TGGATGGGATATATCGATCTAGTCGTTACATCCGCTTGGTGCTACACCGTCCAGTGCATATTTTGTGACATACTGATAGAGATCGTCCCAGATATCACTCTCGAGTGAGGAAATATCCAGTTGCGGACAGATCACCTGCGCCTCTTTTGGCAGATTTCCCGCTTCATAGATCGTCTCCCACTCGCCCTGTGTATGGTTCCTTGCAAATCTGACACTGCTAAAGCCGCATGATTTATGGAACCTCTTTTTATAGATTTTTTTACCCAATGCGGCACTTGCCGAACTTTGAGACGGAGCGAGCGTGAGTATCAGCAGGGAAGTTGAGAGGGTTGCAATAATTTTTTTCATGATAAGCCTTTTATAGTAAGTAATGTCAAGTTTAACTTTACATTATTGTAGTGGTATTCCCTTAGAGTTATTTTAAAAGCTCTTTTTTCAGTACAGAAAAGTATGCCTTGTAGGTGTGTCTGTTGAAGATATAGGTTTTGGCGTTGAAGAGTGTTTCAAAGACGATTTTCCACAGGGTAGAGAAGTTTTTTTCATTGCGTATATCGCAAAGCTTTGACTGTATCTGATGTTCAAGAAGGCTCAGCGCTTTGGCATGAAAGACATACATTTTCAGGATATCATACGCTATGCCGACCTCCTGAAAGTAACTGATCAATTTGATGATGGAGGCCTCTTTTTCTGTAAAGTCATCCGGAGCAACAGGCAGTATGATCTCATCGGCTATCAGCCGTTCCAAGAGGCTCTCTTCTACATTAAATATCTCGATAAAGTCGGCTTTTGTATAGTGTTTGGCATCGGAGGGTATCGCACTGAGCGTATTCATCAAAGGTACGATCATCCCTGAAGAAGTGGAAAAGGACTGGTCGCGATACTGCAGGATGTCTTTGAGCTGTTCATTGGTGCTGCCAAAGTGTTCCTTCATATAGTCGATATAGCATAACAGTTCGAGATGAGTGTCACTGTATCGATGCACATTGGGCTTGAGTTTTTTGGCCTCGGGAAGCAGCCCTTCTTTGATATAGTAGAGGATCGTCGATTTGGGAACGCCGCTTTTTTGTACCAGTTCGGATATCTTGTATTCCACGATTTGCCTTTTGACGTATATATTTAAGCATTATACCCTATAATTAAAAACGTTAAGTTTAACTCTACATTAAAGGATAATGATGGCACATATAACACTACCTGAATTTGAGGATATGACTCCTGCGATCCAGGCGAAGGCAAGACCGATTCTGGAAAAAACGGGAAAACTGGGAGATATCTTTAAACTCCTTGCGATCGACGAGAAGATCTATTTTGCTACAGATGAGATGATACAGAAGTACCTGCTGGATGAAACGACACTGAGTTATGATGTCAAAGAGGCGATCGCACTGCTCATCTCCAAGGAGAACGGATGCAAGATGTGTGTGGATGTCCATAAAAACATCGCGAAAATGCTCGGGCTTACAGAAGCACAGATCGAAGAGATACTGCAGGGTGTGGAGTCGATGCATGCAGAGGAGAAGGAGAAGGCGCTGCTCAACTTCTGTATCAAGGCATCCCGAAAGGATAACTACAAGATCCTCAAAGAGGAGATCGATGCACTCAAAGCGATGGGATGGAGTGACACGCAGATCATCGAAGCGGTGGCGATCACGGGATATTTCAACTATATCAATACGCTTTCCAATGTCTTTGGACTGGGGGAGTAGGGATGAAACGCTTTGCTTGGTTATTCTTTTCGGCAGTGATGATCGTCGCTGTACAGGCGAAAGAGTACAAGGCGGTCTTTGACTGCAGTTCGGGTGATGCTGCTTATATCAAAAGCCGTATGTGGCTGGTGGGGAAAACAGTCGATATGATAGAGGCGCAGGGAGATACGGCTTCGGTCGTGCTGACGCTGCATGGAAACTGTGTGCCGATGGCATCCAAATCCTTTGAGGAGGTCGTCGATGACAAAGATATCGCCGATACCAAAGAGGCACAGAAATGGCTTGCAGCACTGGGCAAGCGCAAAAATGTCAAGGTGATCGCCTGTTCGATGTCGCTGCAGTCCCATGTGATCGATGAGGATGATCTCCTTCCTTTTGTAGCGGTTTCCGAGAACAGTTTCATCGAGACGATCAGGTATCAGAATGAGGGATATGCGCTGATGACATTCAAATAAAGAAGACCCTGTGTGCTCTCCCCCTGTCAGTGTTGTAGTGATGAGAATGTAGTTTTGCAGAGGGGGAGATAGGGTATAGTATTTTCTTCCCTGACCTACGATACAAAGAGGTTTTTACCTCAATGGCAGGTCTGTTGCCGTATCTTCTTTGTAGAACAACGATAGAGGTTTGACTCTCTGGATGTTCAACAGAGATGATCTTATGAATGATAGATAAATTTTTTTACACTACCATACCGCTTTTATACTACCAATTAATAATTTTGATAAGGTAACCGTTATGAATATTATACATTTCAAAAACATCAATGTCGGATATGAAGATAAGATTATTCTTAAAGATCTCGATTTGACGATAAAACAGGGGGAACACTGGGCTATACTGGGTGCAAACGGTTCAGGAAAATCCACTTTAATGAAACTGATACAGTCGGAAATTCATCCTCGGTTTGACAAAAACTCCACCAAAGAGCTCTTTGGAAAGTCTCGCTACTCTCTATTTGAGCTAAGAGATAAGATAGGTGTGATCAGCAATGATCTGCATAATTTTTTCTATGATAAAGCCTCTTTTCTAACCGGATATGAGGTGGTACAAAGTGGATTTTACAGCAGTTTCGGTATCTTCAAATATCAGGACTTTACAGAAGAGCAGCACCGTAAGGTATCAGAAACTCTGGAGTTTCTGGAGATCGGTCATCTAAAAGAGAAAAAAGTAAGCAGTATGTCTACGGGGGAATTGAGAAAGTGTATCATTGCACGGGCACTTATCCATAATCCTGAGGCTTTTATCCTCGATGAGCCGACAGTCGGACTTGATATCAAAGCGCAGATAAACTTTTTAAAGATGCTGCAGAAGCTTGCGAAGCAAAGTTCGATTATTTTGGTGACGCATCATCTTGAAGAGATTTTTGAAGATATTACCAAGATAGCATTGATATATGACAATACGATATACAAAAGTGGATCCAAAGAAGAGATACTTACAAGTGTAAATCTTTCAACCATTTTTGAGACAAAACTGACGATTGGTCAAAAGAATCAGAGGTACTATGTAGAGGCAGTTGATGAGTAGTTGTTCTTCCCCGGTTTTCGGCTTCAAAACGCTGTTTTAAGGTATTTTACTTTGCTCCCATACTAGAGAGAGTGTGAAAGAACACACCCCTTCTCGGCCTGAATCTGCCTTAATATAAAGATTTTTTTCTAAAAGAGCCATATATCTGAATAATAGTAAAAAATCATCCAAATAAAGTCTAAAATGAGCGAT
>JAQUFB010000031.1:0-4774 GCA_028684885.1 Sulfurovum sp.
CAGCAGCGGCGCCAACTCCTCCAGATCAAACTCTACTTTGTTATTTTCTTTTACTTCCATCGCTATGACTCCTTTTTCTTTTTATCATAGCTGATTTGGAATTTACAGAAATATTTTTACGCTACCTACTTTTCAGATCCCTGAAACTGACATGGATCGCTTTGATTGTCAATATTATCCCTATTGGTATGGTCTTCGGATTGATGGGATGGTTACATATTCCACTTGATATTATGACGATCACGATCGCAGCGATCGCTATGGGTATAGGCATCGATGACACGATACACTATATTCACCGATTTCAAGCGGAATTTGCAAAAGACAATCGTTACTACTTCAGTATGCACAGAGCAAACAACAGTATTGGAAATGCGATGTACTTCACCACGCTTGTTATCGTGATAGGTTTTTCTATTTTAACGTTTTCAAATTTGATCCCGACCATCTATTTTGGGCTGCTTACTATGGTGGTCATGGTCGCTGCCCTGATATCAGATCTGATCCTTTTGCCCAAGCTGCTGCTCCTGCTCAAGCCGTTCAAAAAAGCAACCCACCCTCGTTCACTCCGGTAGAGAGTGTAAAAATCAAAGATGAGAGTGGTGTTCTATTAGGCTCTCTATAGCTTGGGGAAGAAAGGGAAAATATCTCATAGTGTAGGTCGGGGTGTCCCCACCCCGACATTATTGGTAACCTCTCCATAAAAGCGGATGTCGGGATAAGGATAACCCGACCTAAGAATACCGATACGATGAAATCAGGCTGATTTCTCGTAGGGTGCGTAACCATGCACCAATAGAGCGTTCCTCCTCCTCTTTATAAATAAGCTACAGCACCGTGACACCCTGCTGTACCCAGATATCCGCATCCCCGGTTCCGCCGATATCATAAGTATTGTAGGTGATTCCATCAACCGTATCTGTTGCTAAAAACATTTCTGCCGAGAGTGTCACCGTGTCACCTTCATCTCCTGTGACATAAAGGATATCGCTGCTTTCACTCAATGCAAGCAGGTCGCTATACTCTACAATCAGGGCATTGTCCCCTGTCCCTTCAAGGTCTATCTTCTCGATACTGATGACCGTCGTTCCGCTGATTCCGGAGAGGTCGAGTGTCATACCGCTGCCGGAGAGGAAAAGCGTATCAATCCCTGTCCCTCCGTCAATGGAGACAAACGACGAGGTATCGGATATGACGATCCAGTCATCACCGGCACCGCCGCTGAAGGTATCTGCACCATTTCCGTCGATCAGTATATCATTGCCGTCTCCGCCAATAAGGGTATCGTCGCCTGCACCTCCACGGATCAGGTCATTGCCGTCACCGCCGTCAATGGTATCATCACCTTCGTGTCCATAGAGACGCTCATCCGAAGTTCCTGCGACACTGCTGGTGAGGGTATCATTCTCAGCGCTTCCCTCGATAATATCAGGGTTACCCTCATCGCCCAGAAGCCCCTCAAGCACATTTGCATTAGCCAGGGTGGTTACACTCTCTGTAGCAGTAAGTCCTTCGCTGTCTGTGGCAGTGATATCAAAAGATCCCAACACGGTGACATCCAGGGAAGGCACCAGCCCCAGCAGATCAGCTGTTGACTCAAGGCGTACTGTAGCAAGCAGTTCATTGACTGCTTTATTATCGATATTGCCGCCATCCAGTGCGGTAATAGTGATGGTAGAGGTTGGGGCAACAGCACCAAGTATACCCGTAGTACTCACCACTTCAAAGGTAAGCCCAAGCTCCTCTGCCAGCTTTTGTGAAGCGATAAAGACCGGATCTTCAAGAGAAACATCTAAAAGCCCTACATATTCTACAACCACTGAACGTAGATTTCCGTTTGCATCAGCTGCGGCAAATGCCTGTGCTTCCAGGTCAATGAGATCAAGCAGGTTGAGCCCCACCAGACCCAAAAGGGCTGTCGCATCATCCTGAACCACCGGTGCTACATTTCCAGGAATCGGAGCCGCGGGGTCACTGGTATCGAAGCTGACGGAAGTGGAAGCGGTATCGCCATCATTGTCAGTGATCACCGCGTCAAACGTCGAAACGCCATCGAGCTGATCTGTAGCCGTGGTCTCCTGATCAACAACCAGGTTGCCGTTTGCAAGCAGCTGCGCGATCACCTCTTCGTCAGTTGTGAATCCTCCGACAAGATCAACCCCTGTGAAGGTGATCTGCTGATCGGCATCCCCTATACTGAATCCGCCGGAGAACCCGCCGGTGGTGCTGATATAGAGTATCGTATCTCCGCCTGAGAGTTCAAAGTGCATATAATCCGTCAGATTGCCGGCTGTATTGCCTCTTGCGAGCTCTCCTTGCAGCATACCTCCGAGTTTGAGGATATCACCGCCGCCGCTCACAGGTTGTTTGTTGAAATCGGTGATCGTATCGGTAGCCGGTGAGCCTACTGTACCTTCGTCATCCTCTTCCCATATAAAAGTATCATTGCCGCTGCCGCCGCTCAGGGTATCATTGCCGCTGCCGCCTATAAGGATATCATTGCCTGAATTGCCATTGAGGGTATCATCTCCTTCACCGCCACGCAACAGGTCATTGCCTTCACCGCCATTGAGCGTATCATCACCGCCATACCCATAGATACGGTCATCTTCTGCATCACCATTGAGAGTGTCTGCGCCACTGGTTCCTTCGGTGATATTGGCTGGGCTGCTGTCAGGGGCAAGCAGGCTGAGTCCGAGCACATCCTGTTCGGTATCGGTATCGCTGTTTGCCAGCGAATCGGTCGCCGTAATGGATAGCTCCGGCAATAGGCCGAGTGACAAGAGATCCAGTCCGGTCTGATCCACATACACGGTCGCCAGGAACTCATTGAGCTGGAGATTGTCGATCGGACCGCCGTCTATAGATGTAATTTCAAGCTGGGAGTAGCTTTGGGTAGTAACCAATAAGAGATTAAGTATATCATTCGTCTCTACGACATTGAGGCCAAACTCGGCTGCCATCTCAGCAGACCAGGCAAGATTATAATAATTTAACAGCCCAACACTGATAACGCTGTCAGCTCTCACTACAACATTTTCTATATCGTTATTGGCATCCGTGGCAGTGAAGAGTTGGTTGGTACCGATATCGATGAGCCCCAGTGCTTCTGCATTGGCGATCCCCAGCAGGCTTGCAGAAGGATTGACATTCACTTCAGGCCCTACCTGTTCGTCTACTCCCAGGGCAGCATAGCTGTACTCACCGGTATGCATATCCACCACAAAGGTTTCACCGAGGGTTGTGTTGATCGTCAACTCATCATTATCAGCATTGAAGCTCCAGCTCTCCACCAATGTGGAACTGCCTACTTCAGAAACATCGTCAGTGCCGATATCATAGGAGTAGGTATTGCCGTCATAAGAGATCTCCGATACATAACCGCCGTCTGCACCGAAGCTGACGACCAGTGAACCTTCAGCCGTATCGGGCTGTGTCTCCATGACAAACGTCTTCTCTGACGCTGCCAGAGGCATATCATCCTCCACGTTGATCGTCAGGGTGCCGGGTGTGCTTGTATTGGCGTTTATATCTGTCGCTGTCACACTGAATCCGAGCGCCAGTATATCCTCTGCATCTGCAACAGGATGATCCAACGGCTCCAGCAGGGTAAAGGTGTACGCACCTGCGGTATCCAGTGTCAGTGTAGCCACAGTCGTTACTCCTGCCATACCGGTGAGTGTATATACGCCTCCGGAAAAACTGCCGCTCCATGTGACAGCAACTCCGCCGGAAGTCAACCCGGCCGGCCCACTCACAGCCACAGAATCGATACCCGAGGCATCAGTGATGGACATAGTGCCTGAAACCGTTGCCGCATTTGTAGTGTCTGTAGGGGTACCGGTCGTATCTGATGCTGCTCCCGGCAAACCTTCTTCGGATACATTGGCGGCAGTATCTACAATGATAGGCGTCACATTGATCGCAATCGTCGTGGTTGCCGTATTGGAGTTATCATCTCCGTCATTGACTACGACAGTCACGATACGGGGAGTGGTATCCGGATTGTCACTTGGATTATCGAAAGTCACCGCCTCGATAGCAGCTTGATAATCCGCAAGCGAAGCGGATCCTGTCAAAGTAATTACGCCGGTTGCTGGATTATAGGCACTTGCGATGATGCCTCCCGGCAGTGTTCCGGCAGCCAGCACATCTCCGGCTTGCGCATTGGTCAGGGTAATCATCGCGCTCTCGATATTCGTATCATCAGCATCGGTGATCAATACATCCGTATCCCCGATCGATATCGGTCCTCCCAGTTCAGGAAAAGTTGTATTGAAATCAGCACCTGTTGTTGTAGAGTCATCTGCATCAAGATCAAGAACCGGCGCGTCATTGGCGATCGTATTGATCGAAATCGTCGTAGTCGCCGTATTGGAATCATTCGTCCCGTCATTGACTACGACAGTTACAGTTCGGTTGCTGGCATCCAGACCAGAGTCTGGGTTACTGAAAGTGACCGCCTCGATGGCAGTTTCATAGTCCGTAAGCGAAGCCGTTCCGCTCAAGGTTACAGTAATGACACCTGGAACCGAAGTGTCTACATTTGTAGTCAATCCTACAACACCGGAAACATCGAGCACATCTCCGGCTTTTGCATTGGTCAGAGTGATGGTCGCGCTCTCGATATTCGTATCATCCACATCGGTGATCGATACATCCGTATCCCCGATCGATACTGCTGCTCCAGATTCAGTAAAGGTAGTCAGGTAATTTACACCTGTGGTAGTAGAATCATCCGCATCAAGATCCAGAACCGGTGCACCGTCATTAT
>JAQUFB010000031.1:4874-18637 GCA_028684885.1 Sulfurovum sp.
CCACAATGGTACCTGTAGCACTCACGCCGCCAACAGCAAGCGGCACTGTCTCATCCGGTTCGTCGATATTGTCATCCACTGTCGGAACGGTTACTGTAAAGCTGGTCACTCCGGCAGGAACAGTGATCTCTCCGGTACCTGAATCATAAGTCACACCGTCACTGAATACGGCATTTCCGTAGTCATCTACCGCTGTGGCAGTTCCTCCGGTACCAAGATCGAAGCTAAACGTCGTATCGGTGCTGCTTGGATTGCTCAGCGTAACCGCATAGATCAGGTCATCACCCTCGGTAGCCTCTCCGCTTGTGTTGGTCACGGTGACCGTATCGATTGTCGGTGCACCGTCATTATCCACAATGGTACCTGTAGCACTCACGCCGCCAACAGCAAGCGGCACTGTCTCATCCGGTTCGTCGATATTGTCATCCACTGTCGGAACGGTTACTGTAAAGCTGGTCACTCCGGCAGGAACAGTGATGGTGCCGTCACCGTTATCGACTACGCCATCACTGAATACAGGAGTGGTGTTATAGTCATCTCCCGGAGAAGCACTTCCTCCGCCGAGGCTGAAGCTAAACGTCGTATCCGTCGTAGTACTCTCAGAAAGCGTGACGGTATAGACAAGATTTTCACCCTCCTCTACAGCATCATCGCCTGCTCCGGGAGCGCCCGGTTCTACCGTATCGACAGTAGGCCCATCGTCGGGACCCCTATCATCGTCGTCATTGCTTAACGCAACTGCCAAACCTCCCAAAAATAGTGCCCCCAGTACAAGCGGTACCCAGTTGGTTTCTCCGGTTACATCAGAATACCCCAAACTCTGGTAGGAGAATTCACCATCGTCCATATTGACAGAATAGAGATCACTGCTCCCTTCCTGCGGAGCATAACTATAGTACTCTCCATCTTCAGCCAACCCAATCAGACTGCCGGATGAATCTTCATAATAATCTTCGATAATGATATCAGGAGCATCCGTTGTGTTTAACTCATCTTCCTCTTCATCCTCAAATTTTATCCAGAGATCTTTTCCTTGACGAATGACCAATAACTGTTGCGGCGCGAATTTGGTCGCAGCGTCCCTTAGTTCATACTTGACACCTGCCTGCGCTTTGATGATCAGTGTATTTGCAACTCTTCCCGCACCTGCTTCTACAGTCGCTACCTCTTCAGTGGCACCTTTTGTGATCAGTTGAATTACTTTTGCCATTTTTTTTCTCCTAAAAACTATTTAGTATGTGATATCTTTATCGATTAATCGTTATTCGCACCGTTTAATAAGTTGACTACGACCCTGCGGTCAGGCTGTAAACACTCGATCAGTTTTGATGAGAATCTGCCGCGGCAGTTTCTCGTGACCGGCTCGCTGGAGCCGCGGCCCTCTACATCCATCGGTATCGCAACGCCCCGCTTGGCAAGATAGTCAGCGACTGCCCTGGCACGTTTCAGGGAGAGCTTTTGATTGTATGCCTTGTCTCCTATCCTGTCGGTATGCCCTATGATCTGGATATGTTTGATTTGGCTAGGACACGATTTGATATCCCGTACAAGCTTATCCAGTGCCCTGCTGGCTGAAGGCATCAATCTGGCACTGTCAAATGCAAACAGACTATCCGTATCAAATTTTACTTGTGCAACATAGCGGTTGAGGATATTGCTTGTTCTTTTAATATTCCTAAGCGCTTCTTCTCCCTCTGTCTCATTTACAATAAGCGGCCTGAATGTATGATCGGCTATTTGAGTAATCTTCACATAGGTGATTTTTCCTTGATGGATTTTTAGCCTTTGTGATTGACCTTTATATACTACTCCCCCCTCTTGTAGCAATACGCAACTTTATCGCATCTCCACACACTTTTGTCTGTGAAAACTCACCGGGAAGCAGAGAGCCCACGATATTACCATCGATAAATATCGCGGGGGTACTCCTCGTGTCCCCATCCTCTTCCCTGTAAACGACAATAGATCCTTCAGTAGAAGAAACACCGGTTTGTTCAAGTGTTGGTCCATACAAAAGATCCCCTGCAAAAATCTTGGTCACCATATATCCCGTTACCAGCAAGACGCTTAGAAAAGATCGTAAAAACTTCATTTTTATTTCCTTATGTTGAGAATGAACATATTCCTATCTTACATGATCGTACCTTAATCTATACGTATTATTTAAAATTATTTAAATATTTTTTATCTTGAAGAATTATTCTACTTTTAATTTATTTCAAACTATTACAAAAAATACACTATAAAACATAAAATCTTTTTCAGTTCTCTATAGGGAGGATCAGAATGATCCTTTTTGCCGATCGTTATCACTCTAATCATGAATCTTTTGATGGCAATCTTATCCTCTTCAGTCCATCTTATAAAAAGATCGCCCTATAATACTGCTTCCCCCATTTCGCTTTATATCAGGCTTGTGAAAAACCAAAAGGTACAATGACGTTCCTGACCCTCTCCACGCTGTCATGTTTCGCAAGCGTAAGGCGGATGATACATGCTTCCATTGCCTGAAGCGAGTGCGGTATCCCGGGATCAAAACAGACCATCTCCCCCTCCTCCAATACCCTCTCTTCTCCTTGTGATTCCAAAAGAAGTTTTCCCCCGATGAGCATGATCGTGATGGCTCCCGGTGCGGTATGCTCCTTCATGCTGCTGCCCTCTCCCATACAGATACGTATCTCTTTGCTATGGGAGGTTTCGCACATCAGCGTGATCACGGGTTTGTCTGAAAAGGAGAGTTTATCCATAAATGAGATTTTCTGCATCTTATGCTCCTTTGTGCATCGCGATAAACTGGGCAGTGACGGTATCCATCGTCGTGATATGCAGCATCAGCCACTCCGTCAGGGTCTCCAGAAAATACTCCCGTACCACCTCCGGATCCCTCGTCTGCTCCCAGTGGCTGACGATCCGCTTCATCTCATTGAGTACACGCAGGTGCTCCCCCTGGTGCATCATCATCGCAGGGAAAGAGACCTCCTGCATCAGTCTCTCTTCGTTTGCAAAATGTTCCTGGGTATGCGCTAAAAGTTCACTGAGTACCTGATCTACCTCCATCACTTTAAAAGGATTTTGGTTCAACGCGGACTCAAGCTTTTGTAGGAGTTCAACCTCCTCTTCGTGCACGGTATTCATCATCGCATAGGCAACACGCGGCAATTTTTCTTTCTCTAGCATTTTGATTCCTTTTTTTCTGAGTATATGCTATACTGGGGAAATAGATATTGATCTATGTTAAGTTTAAAAAAGGAAGCAGATGGATCTCAGCGACATTGATCTCTTTTCAGGTTTTGATCCGGACTCACTGGCGTTCCTCTCGTCCATTACCCGGAAGAGAACCTATCAGAAAAACAATATCCTCTTCTATACGGGAGACGCCCCGGAATCACTGCTGATCCTGGCAAAGGGAAGCGTGGAGGTCTACAAGCATGACACAGAGGGCAATGAGATCGTGATGGGAACCTTTTATCCCCAGGAGCTGATCGCAGAGATGGCGCTCTTTGAGTCTATACCTTACCCCGCAACCGCCCGATGCCTGAGTGAGGTCACACTGTTTGAGATCGAGTTTGATGCCTTCAGCCGCTACCTGTATGGGCATACCCACCTGATCCTGCCGATTATCCACTCTCTTACACGCAAGATCAAACAGCTGGAGGGGGTATTGCGGTATACGCTGATCGATGATGCCTCCAAACGCCTGGCGCGTTTTCTGGTAGACCACGAGCATCATTTGCATCACCTGACACAGCGCAATATCGCACAGCGTATCAAACTGACACCGGAGAGTACCTCCAGGATCATCCGTACCTTTAAAGAGAAGGGGTGGGTCGAGGTACGCCAAAAGAAGCTCTACCTGCTTGATCCCGAAGCGCTACAGGCATTTTCCGAATGATCACGCACCTGCTCTTTTGAGTATGACAGGGTCATGCAGGGCCCTCATGCCAGACCCCCGTCCTCCCCGGTGATATCTTTGAGGATATGGTAGGCATGGTTGATCGCCATGGCGATGGAACCGCCGCTTTTATAGACGATATCGCCTGCAGTATAGAGCCCCTTGACGCTGGTCTCAAACTTCTCGCTGATCACCGGCAGTTCATGCTCATCGAGCTCCATGCCGCTTTTTCTGAAGAAATCCACCGGTGTCGTACCGCCCAGCGCATAGATCACCCTGTCATAGACTGTATGGAAGCCGTTGTTGTAGTTGACCCGGACCCTTCCCTCTTCATTTTCAATCGAGTCGATATCAATGCCGTAGCGGACACGCAGGCGCTCTTCCTGGTCATATCGCGTAATCATCTCAAGGTTGATATCATTGATCCTTGCAAAGCTCTCTCTTCGGTAGGCAAGCGTCACGTCATTGATGGTACTCAGCTGGCAGGCGTACTCCACCGCAGAATCGCCCCCGCCGACCACCAGTATCTTCTCATGGCCGCGGCACTCATAGGGGTTGAAGTTGACCACTTTTTTGAGAGAGGCCGGGATCTTGTAGGAGGGTTTGTTGGGTTTGCCCATACGTCCGATCGAGACGATGACGTTCTTCGCCGTGAAATCCCCCTTCGGGGTCACGACGGTAAAGAGGCCCTCCTCTTTGACGACCCTGTCCACCTCGCACTCGAAAAGCGTATCGATATTTTCGTGATCGAGCAGCGACTCAAAGTACTCGAGCGTGCTCTCCTTTGTCCCGTCAAAGAACTCGACATTCCCCTCCATCTCGACGCTCTGCCCCTGCCAGTCTTTGTCAACCCTTTTGGAGTCTTTGTAGTACTGGCGGATCGTCTGGGAATGGTTGTCCCCTTTCTCGATAAAAAGTATCCTTTCAAGCCCGAATATCGATGCTTCCACTGCTGAAGCGATACCGCCCGGCCCTCCGCCGACGATGATCAGATCATACCTGTTTTCCACGCTCTTTCCTCCTCCTGTTTTGAGATAGCACAAAAGATTATTATAGCATCTGTAGTTGATAAAACTAAAGTTTTTGAAACATATTCTGTACGATCTTTTTTTACCTGTAACCGATTTTTTTTTCTTCATTAAAAAACTTATATTTTATGAAAAATCACCACCGCAAAGCGATGCAAAGTGGTGTACAATTCGCTATTTGATCAAGAAGGAAACATATGGTCTATTTTCGTATAGGGAACTACCTGCTCAAACCCTTTACCATACACACGAAAGGGCTGATGGAAGCGTATCTCCTGGAAGTTCACAGCAGTCTCAGCGACTACTCGTTTGCAGCGAACTTTATGTGGCTGGCAAACTCCAGCGGCTTTTACACGCTTGCCAAAGATACCTTCTGCCTTTTTATCCTCAATGGCGGAGAGCTTTCCATGCTTTTGCCGCCCCTGGGGAAAAAAGAGCGTATCAATGATGCGATCATCGAATGCTTTGAGATCATGAACCTCAACAACTCGTCAAAGTACCTCTCTCGTATCGACTATGTCGATGAGTATTATATGACGGAATTTGTCGAGGAAGTGGAAGGACAGGATATCTTTGAGATACTGGAGAACTACCTGATCGAAAAGAAACTGGCCGACTATGTCTACAATATCGACGACCTTATCGAACTGCGCGGCAACGGCTACCATACCAAACGTACCGAGATCAACAAGTTCAAAAAGAACTATCCCGGGTTTACAACAGAGCTGCTTGATCCTGCGATCCATACCTGAGAGATCACCGAACTCTTCAACCGCTGGGTCATCAACCGTATGAAGTATATGCCAAAAGTGGAGCTTGACGCTTTTCTTGACGGCATCAACTATGAACGCTTTGCGATCAAAAGAATACTCAAATACTATCATGAGATGGGGCTTTTTGGAATGGTACTGCGTATTGACGGAGAGGTGATGGGATTTACCGTGGGCGAGCGGACAAATGAAACCACTGCGACGATCCTGATAGAAAAAACCGAATTTGATATTCTGGGTTCGGCACAATTCATCTTCAGGGAGTTTTGCAAACTGCTCAAAACACATTACGGCTCACTCTATATCAATGCAGGCGATGATATGGGATTTGAAAACCTCAAAAAGGTCAAACTCTCCTACAGGCCGGCCAAACTCCTGCCCAAATACAGTATCTACCAGAAAAACTGATGCATATAGACTTTGCCGGCTACAGTGACCTTGAAAAGCTGCTTGAGATAGAGGAGCAGACATTTGATGCGGACAGCTACCCGCTTTCGAGAAGAAATTTTCTTTACCATATCAAAAAAAAGCATATTCTTGTTGTCAGGGTTGACAACAGGGTTGTCGGGTACCTGCTTTTTTTCACCTACAAGAAGAGCTGGCGCATCTACTCGATCGCCGTAGCGGAGGGGTTTCGACGGAAAGGGCTTGGACGTTCTCTGATCAATCGTCTTAGAGAGGATGCAGGAGGCAAGGCCGGGTATCTTCTGCTCGAGGTGAAAACCGACAATACCCAGGCATTGCATCTCTATGCTCTGATTGGCTTCAAACCGCTCAAAATACTCAAAAACTACTACCCGGACGGAGACGGCATCAAAATGGTACTTGAGATTTAGCTGTCTATGATGATCTCATCAATCCTTTGGAAACCTTTTGTACACACCATATGCCCGTCACTATCTATCCTGACCACGGAGGGGAATACGTTGGCACCCATCGAACGGGCTTTTGAAAAGTCATGCTGCATCAATTGTTCCGCCCGTTCGCTCTCAAAGAAGGCGGCAAACGCCTCCTGCTTCTCAGGGTCGATCCATCTTTTCAACACCTGCAGCGTTGTGATATCCGCCCCCTCAAGATAAAAAGCATTCTGTATCCTGCCGAGGTACGCAAAGGAGGCAGACTCTCCCCAGAGTTCACGTACAGTGACTACCGCCTTGCATGCGGGATAGGTATCATACTCAAAACGCTCACGCTCAAAGAGCTTCTCTGTAAATCGTTGTCCGGTTGTCTCTGCGACTTGACGCCATGTCGCTTTCAGTCTGGCTTTGGTCGTCTCATCCCACGCCATCGCGCCTTTCGTACGCAGCCCTCCGACAATAAGGGAGAAGTCATACCTGTCACTGTACCCTGCTCTCATGGGCTCCATCACCGGATGAAACCCGTGGCACCAGGAGCACATCGGATCGATGACGAGGAGGTATTGATTCTTATTTATCGGCTTCAAAATCTAGCGAGATCGAGTTGACACAGTGTCTTGTCTGCTTAGGGGTAAATCCCTCTCCCCTGAAGACATGCCCGAGGTGCCCGCCGCAGTTGGCACAGACGATCTCTACGCGTCTTCCGTCCGCATCGGGAATTTCCGCAACCGCACCTTCTATGGCATCATCAAAACTCGGCCACCCCGTCCCGCTGTCAAATTTCGCATCGGACCGGAAAAGCGGTGCACCGCACTGCCTGCAGGTGTAGACACCCTCTTCTTTATTGTCGACATATTTTCCCGTAAAAGGCCTCTCTGTGCCTTTGTGCAGTATCACATACGCCTCTTCCGGGCTCAGTTCATTGTATGCCATCAGATATCCTTTGTAGTGTTTTGCTGTGTTTCGTTCTCTTTCTGAAACTTTTTGGAAGTGGAGACCGGTCCCTTTTTGGACGTTTTGCCCTTCTCTTTTTTAGGCATCTTTAAAACCACGATAAAAACGATCACAATGATCGCATAGGCAAGATAATAGTAAAGATTGTCACCGCTTGGCATCAGTTTACCTCCATGATCAGATCGCCGCTTTTGACGATCTTGAGTTTTTTCTCTATTGTTTTGACATCACTCTCTTCCATGACAAGGACAGGGGTGATTGTATCTTTGGCATGTTCTTCAAGATAGGCAAGATCCGCTTTGATGACCGGGTCTCCCGCTTCTACCCTCTCCCCCTCCTGCACGAGCCGCTCAAATCCCTCGCCTTTCAACGCAACGGTATCCAGGCCGATATGCACCATCACCTCAAGGTCTTTGTCGCTCTTGATGCTGTAAGCATGGTTGGTCTCAAAGATCTTGGAGACCTGGCCTGAGATCGGCGCCGTGAATATACCCGAAACCGGCTTGATCGCCACACCGTCTCCCGCCATTCCTTGTGAAAAGACCTCATCCTCCACCTCTTCAAGCGCAACCACCTGACCATCGACAGGTGCAAAAATCTCTCTCTGTTTTCGTTTTAAAAATCCGAACATTATATCACCTTATATACTTCAGCTCTCCGGCCACCAGTGTTGATATGATACTGAAATCTTCATCAAAAATGACTATATCCGCATCATACCCTTCACGCAATTCCCCTTTGGGTATACCGAGTTTTCGTGCGGGGATCTTTGTCACGCTGTTGACAGCTTCGACAAGCGTCATGGAGGTGTGCGTCACCATTTTTTGAAGCCCTTCATTGAGGCGCAGTACCGACCCCGCCAGTGTACCGTCTTCAAGCTCGGCCCTGCCCTCTTTTACCACGACTCTCTGCCCTCCGAGCTCATAGATGCCGCTTTTCATGCACCCTGCCCGCATCGCATCGGTGATCAGGATCAGTTTATCCTTCTTGAGCCGATAGGTCAGCTCCAGGGCTGAAGGATGGGTATGCACCAGGTCGGGGATGATGTCGCAGGTCACATCGCTCTCCAAGACCGCCCCGATGACTCCCGGTTCCCGATGGTGGTACCCGTTCATGGCGTTGAAAAGATGCGTCGCATGGGAGACCCCCCATCCGAAGCTCGCTTTGCATTGATCATAGCTCGCATCGGAGTGTCCGACACTGAGGATGACATGGGGATACTGCTCGCCGAGATGCCGGATAAATGCTTCGGCCCCCTCCACTTCAGGTGCCAGTGTGATCATCCTGATAGACTCCATATGATCTGCTATCAGGTCAAGATTGGGTCTCTGGATATACGCGATCTCCTGCGCCCCGTGCCTGGAGGGATTGATAAAAGGGCCTTCGAGGTGGACTCCCAGTATCTGCGCACCGTTTACCTTCTCTTTGTGCATTTTGACATTCTGTAAAGCGGTGTCAATGGCCTGGGTTGACATCGTCATCGTCGTGGCCAAAAAAGAGGTGGTGCCGGTCTGCAGCAGTGTATCGGATATCGTCTCAAGCGCTTGAGGTGTTGCATCCATCACATCCGCCCCGCCTGCCCCGTGGATATGCAAATCGATAAACCCTGCACTCGCATAGGCTCCTTTGGCATCGATGACCTCTGCCCCTTCAGGCACCTCGTCTGCGATACCGATGATCTTTTTGTCAAAGAGCAGGACCTTCCCCCCGACAACACTGTCACTCCCAATCAAACGGGCATTGATGATCGCTCTCATCATTGATGCGCTCCCTCTCTCAGCTGCTCTTTGAGTGCGCGCTTGAGTACCTTGCCTGTCGCATTCTTGGGCAGTGCTTCGATCACATGGATATGTTTTGGCACCTTGAAGTTTGCCAGGTGTTCGCGCAGATATCCCTTGAGTACGGCTTCATCGACCTTCTCCACGCTTTCTTCGAGTTCGACATAGGCCACAGGGATCTCTCCGCTCTTTTCATCGGCAATGCCTATCACCGCGGAGGCACCGATCCCCTCGAACCTGTCGATCACCTCTTCTATCTCTCTTGGGTAGATATTGATCCCCTTGGAGATGATCAGGTCTTTTTTCCGGTCAACGATGAAAAGATACCCCTCCTCATCGATATACCCCATATCTCCGGTAAGCAGCCATCCGTTGATCACCGTCTCCGCTGTCGCTTCCGGGCGGTTCAGGTAGCCCTGCATGACATTGTCGCCCTTGACAATGATGTCTCCGATCTCGCCTCTCGGCAGCTCCATAAGGTTTTCATCCACCACCTTCATCTCATATCCTGCCAGTGCAGTCCCGACTGATCCTGCCTTCTGTTTCTGCAGCGTATTCATGCAGACCGCGGGGCTTGCCTCGCTGAGGCCGTACCCTTCAAGCAGTTTCGCCCGTCTGAACTTCTCTGCCATCGCATCAAGCGTTTTTGGCTGCAGCGGAGCAGCACCCGAGATAAAGGCACGCAGGTTGTTGAACCACATGAAGTACCAGGGGAGCTTCGCTTTGGAGAGCGCGCTGTAGACATCGGGGACCCCGAAAAAGATTGTCACACGCTTCATCAGCGTCTGTTTGAAGATATTGGAGAACGGCTGAATTGACTTGATGATCACGATACTTGCCCCGGCATAGAGGGGCAACATAATCCCTATCGAAAAGGTAAAAGAGTGGAACATCGGCAAAAAAACGATCCCGCGGTCTTTTGGTTTCACATCGATATGCCTGATCCCGCTTACAGAGTTGGAAAAGATATTCTGATGCGAGAGCATCGCCCCTTTGGGCTTGCCTGTGGTCCCGGAGGTATAAAAGATCACCGCCGTATCTTCAAGCCTTCCGGTATCGGATGCAACTCGTTGAGCACAACTGACCGCCTCATCAAAACTGTAGTGTTGCGCATCTTGCTGCACAGACGCATCCCCTTCCCATACGATGAAACGACAGAGTGCTTCTGCGCTGCTGGCTTTGACCACCTGCTCATGGATCATCGAAGTGACCAGTACGCTGCTGCCGCTGTCTTCGAGGATATAGGAGAGCTCTTCCTCTTTCAGGAAGGTGTTGATCGGAACAACGACTGCCCCAAGCTTGGATGCCGCAAAGATCGTATAGACAAACTCAGGGGAGTTTCTCAGAAAAAGTGCGACCCTGTCACCCTTCTGTACCCCCTGGGCTGCCAGGAATGCCGCTACAGCATCGGCTCTTTTCAGGATATCCCCGTAGGTGATCTTCTCCTCATCGACAAAAAGCGCCGTTTTGCGTTTCTGCCTTTCCCCCTGATGGCCGATGAGCTCATAAAAACTGTTGAAACTGTATCCCATCTCAGTACTCGTATGCGATACCTACGGTTGTCAGGAATGCCCCGCCCTCATGGAAGCTTCCCCCATGGGCAAGCACCGGGTTTTCATTGATGCCTGCGGGCATGGAGACCGGCTCTTTGCTATCATACAGGAACGCCGCACCCCAGGAGAGGTGTTCGTTCTGCTGATACCTGAATCCCATGGAGAAGATCTTGGCATCGCTGTCGGGAAGTTCAAAGCCGAGTGTCTCAAGCGGCGCAGGGGTTTCATCGATGGCAAACCCGAACATCGCGGTGATCCTGTTGTCCATCTTGACGGTCGCCCCGATCCTGAAGGTATCGGTATCTTTCCAGTTTTTCGGTATCGGCGCATCAAAATAGGGGGTCAACCCTCCGATATCGGCTCCTTTGTATTCAAAATCAAGCGTTTCATACTCGGACCAGAAGGTGCGTTCATAGACGAACTCCAGAGTAAATCTCTCCTGCCAGGTTTTTGCCAGCGCCAGGTTGAGTGCAGCAGGAAGCGGGACCGTGACGCTTGCATCACCATCATAAGCAAGTGTTGTACCCGAATAGAGTTTTGCACTCCCCTCCTCTTCCAGATCGATATTTGACCGGTAGGTCGCTGCCAGCGTGATATCCGGAGCCGGCTTATAGGTCATAGCAAGGTTGTACCCAAATTCAACCGTATCACCTTCCATATCCCTCGATACCTCGCCGCTGCTCTTGACCACACCTTCGCTGTAGATCAGCCGCACACCACCGCCGATACTGAAATTCTCGGCTATTTTATACGCCAGGCTCGGGTTGAGCTCTATCACCTTGAGCGTAAACTCCTCCGCAAAAGACTTTTGAGGCTGATCTTCCCAGCGCTTCGTCAGTCCGCCCGGCACCGTAAGGCTCACACCCCACCTGAAATCACCCATCGGTCTGCTTACGTAGTGCAGATAGGGGATCGGCAGATCCTCGACTTCCGATTCTCCCGAGTAGGGATCGACCAGGGTATATTCGTTGGAAGGAAGGTGCGCCAGGGTCACCCCGCCCTCCAGATAGTGCTTGTCCTCCATGAAAGCCATGTTTGCGGGATTGCAGTATGCCGTATCCGCCCCCATCGTATGCGCCACATAGGCTGCGCCGAGCGCTGTCGAGTTGATAGACTGTTCAGGGATCTTATACCCTCCCGCCACTGCCAGCGAGCTTGCTGCGGCACTGAGTGCCAGACCTTTTACCCATTTCATATTCCCTCCTTGTTCTGATATTCACCCTTTTATGAACTTGTGCAAACTTTATACAAAAACTTGCACAAGTGCACGGAGGCTACTCTACCAGACGGTAAAGCGCTGCGATCTCCTCTGCCCAGATCGACTCATCGATCGTCTCCAGTATCAGCGGGATATCATCCATGCGGCTGTCGTTCATGATAAACCTGAAGGCATCCCATCCGATCTCTCCCTGGCCCAAAGAGTGGTGCCTGTCCACCCGCGATCCAAGCGGCGGCTTGGAATCATTGAGGTGCATCCCCATCAGATAGTTGGCCCCTACGATACGGTCGAACTCCCCCATCGTCTGATCATACGCTTCTCGGGTACGCAGGTCATATCCTGCCGTAAACGTGTGGCAGGTATCCAGGCAGACACCCACACGGCTTTTATCTTCCACCTTGTCGATGATATGTGCCAGATGCTCGAACCTGTAGCCGAGGTTGCTTCCCTGTCCTGCGGTATTTTCGATCACCAGTTTGACGCTGGAACCTTTGGTCGCATCTATCGCCCTGTTCATGGACTCCGCGATCACTTCCAGGCACCCCAGTTCCGCCTCAAGCAGCTTCTCTTCATAGTGTGGGTCCTTCTTTGGGATCTTCACCAGGTGTGACCCGGGGTGGAAGTTCAGTTTGTCCAACCCGAGCACCCTGCAGCGCTCCAGCTCGTCGATAAAAGCATCTCTTGATTTTTCAAGCTGCTCTGCTTCGGGATGTCCGAGATTGATCAGGTAGGAGTCATGCGGCAGGACATGCTTGGGCAAGATACCTGAAGCCTCCAAGTTCTTTTGAAATGCATCGATGCTCTTGCTCTCCAGCGCCTTTGCCTTCCACTGTCTCTGGTTCTTTGTAAAAAGGGCGAATGCTTTTGCCCCGATCTTCATCGCATTGAGCGGTGCATTCTCCACACCGCCGCTTGCACTTACATGTGCACCTACAAATTTTTTCACGCTCACTTATCCTTGCTGTTGTACTTTGATCAAAATGTCATTTATTGTATCACGGAATACGATCTGGCGGTTTAAAACCGTATACTCAATGTCGTATTTGCCGCTTTGATAAAGTTTTTGTGTAAAGCCGTTACGTGTTATCGCATATCCCTCTTTGTCAAAAATAGCCCTACCCCCGAATACATTTTTCAGCAGTCCCTCGGGGTAATGCCTGCTCAATACCCGGGCATTGAAACTGGACTCCGGCATACATTGAAGGGTGCTCATACATACCTGTCCACCCGATAGCTTCATTGAGGTCAGCGGTTTTCCGCTGCTGTAGATCTCCACTTTCATCGCCTCTTTTCCCTCATAGATAAACCCCATATCCGCATATCTGTATGTCGGCGTCTTAAAGACGATCAGCGCCGAATTCTGTTTGGTATAGACATGCTGTGCACACCCGGATATCCAGACCAATGCCGAAAAAAACACTAAAAATAGATATTTTTTCATTTTTATCTCCTCGTTTCCCTCTTAATTGCCTATTTTTAAGATATATTTAAGCTGTAAATTACTATAATGCCGTCCACAAGTTGATGGCCCCATCGTCTAGCGGTTAGGATCCCAGGTTTTCATCCTGGTTACCGGAGTTCGAGTCTCCGTGGGGTCACCATTTTAGCTTGTTTATACTTTCAAATTATTGTTGGCCCCATCGTCTAGCGGTTAGGATCCCAGGTTTTCATCCTGGTTACCGGAGTTCGAGTCTCCGTGGGGTCACCAACAA
>JAQUFB010000120.1:0-3027 GCA_028684885.1 Sulfurovum sp.
CCGTAGTTTTCAACGATCGGTGTAGAAGGCGTAATAGGATACGCCGCAACAACATCTACCTGTGCCTGTCTTAACGCCTGAGAAGCGGCGAAGTTACCATCCCATACTTCTCTTTCTTGCAAATCGTATTTTTCTGCCATACCTGTTCCTTACTTCTCTTCTTTTTTCTTTTTCTCTGGCCACTGAGACAACGCCTCATCCAGCGGAGTATATTCACTGAACATCAAGAGTGATTTAGGGTTTGTCGGACATACTTCCACACATACCTCGCACCCCTTACAGTGATCGTAGTCGATACCCAGCATCTGCTTGTCCCTTGAGAGGATAGAGCTGTCCGGACACCATACCCAGCAGTTTTGACAGTCGATACATACATCGATGTTGAATACGGGTTTTTTCACCCTCCATGATGCAACTGTTGCCGTATAAGAGTTAAAGTTTGAGTAGTTTCTCTCTTCGGCTTTTTTCTGTGCGATACCTGTCGCATCACCTTCGAACGACTGAAGGATTGTCCCCTGCGTCACCTCATCCCACCCTACAAGACTGGAACTGTTTCCGAGGTCAGTTTGCCCTCTGTTGTCATTTGCTAATAAATTTAAATCTTGCATGCTTAATCCTCTTTCCTTACTTCACTTCGTTGTATGCTCTTGTGATCGCTGCCATGTTTCCGTCAATGATCTTCTGAGGGAACTTCGAAAGTACTCTCCTCATATTTTCCAGGAAATAATCCAGTTCAAACATACCAGAAATTTTTACAAATGCGCCAAGCATCGGAGCATTCGGGACTGATCTGCCGATAGTATCGAGTGAAATCTGTACACAGTCCACTGTATATACTCTATCTTCTTTCCCTTTGAGTGAAGGGATACCTTCGATCAGCTCCTCTTTCGAGAGGTGTGTCGTAATGATATATTGTGTGTGGTCAGCTTCATTTTCTACGATATTATCTGTATAAGCCAACGCAGGATCGATTACCAGGACATAATCGGGGTTCATGAATTTTGCATGGTTAAAAATTTGTTCATCGTCGATTCTGTTGTACGCTCTTAGTGCAGCTCCCCTTTTTGCTGAACCGTAGAGCGCGAATGCTTGAACTTCTTTACCTGTCGTTGCAACTACGTCCCCTAGACCTTTAGCACCAGATACCGCACCTTGACCAGCACGGCTGTGCCATCTAATCTCTGTCATGTTTTCTCCTATCTATAATAATAATGAAACCCTCTAGATAACACTATGTATTTTATCAGTAGTGTTGTACAGAGAGCTCCATTATAATATTTTTCCTATTGTAGTCATGAGACTCTTAAATCGGGTTGAAATTATAATATATTTAAGTTACACCTATTGGTTTGCTATAAATTGAACCGCCTCCAATGCATTTGAATGCACATAATCAGTACAATTGATCAAATTCATTTCATCCCCATAACCGCATGTCACTCCGACACCTAACACATTTGCTTCCTTGGCAGCAAGCATATCCATACAGGTGTCTCCTACCATCCAGATCTTTTGTGCCCCATTCGGTAACGCTTTGAGCGCTTTATGTATCGGCTCGGGATGCGGTTTCGGATTTTCCACATCCTCTCTGCCGACCAATACTTTAAAATGATGCATCAACCCCAGGTGCTCCAGCAGTTCAATGGAGTATTTCGCTGTTTTTGTCGTCACGACTCCCAGCGTCGCATGTTGACTCGCAAGTTCCACTGCCTCTTTGGCATGGGGGAGAAGCACCGTCTTTTGGCAGGAGATGGTACGGTAGTGCAGTTTATAGGCATCTACATAGTCCCACACTCTCCCCTCCTCTACACCCAAGGTAGAGAACATCGCATCCAGGGGATGCCCGATCTCTGCTTTGATCAGTGCGCTGTCAGGTACGGCCTTTCCATGGGTCTCAAAGGCAACTTTAAAGCTCTCCAGTATCGCTTCGGTAGAATCGATCAGGGTACCGTCAAGGTCAAAAAGTATTATCATCGATCTCCTTCTCTTCTCTCAATGAGAGCAAAATGTGGTACTTTATAGCAGACTTTGGAGAACGTGTCAAGCCTGAGGTGAAGTCGGACGCTTTTTTGTTCTGCCGTTGGGGTCAGGGTTGAACTTCCAGATCGTCACGATCGGAACGACCAGGCCGATCAGGATGACTATCCAGAGCAGGATACCCAGTTCATCATAGTTTGCAGGTACTACCACCATCCCCTCCGCTTTGACTTCCCGTGTGACGACAAAGAGTTTGTTGAGATATTTGCTGAAGATCCCTCCCGCACTCAGCGCGATGTTCATCAGTGACGCCATCAGTGCAAACCACGTCCCTTTTTTCCCTTCAGGTGCATAGATCGCCACCAGTGTCAGCATCAAGACTCCTGCAATATACTCAAAGGGTGAAGCGATCGCGGTATCCACCAATGCCACGGTCCGTGCATCGATCCCCAGCATTGTATGCAGGTCATAGTACATCCCAAGAACCGGCAGAGAGAGGATCGTTCCGATAATAGTCAGGAAGATCAGCACCTTTGAGATCGACTGGTCGACAATAAACTTGGAACTCAACCACATCCCCGCAAGTGCGATCCCTCCACCGATCATCGCAAGTTTGGCGAAAAAGGCTTCATCAAACCCCAGTACATCGATCTCCCACCACTGCAACGCGGGTCCGACACTCGGCATTGCACGGTAGACAAAGATCACGATCATCGCCATCTTGATATGCCGGATCGTACCTGCATCCAGATCTGATACAAGCGTACGGAGAAGATAGAGCACAATCCCCAGAGAGATGATGAAAACGATCTCTTGTGAGTAGAGAATATTGTTGTATCCTATCAGCACGACAAAGACCGCAAAGGCAAATCCTCCGAACAGTACCTGCTTATTCAGCGGTGAAACAGGTACAGGGGTAAGCCTGACAAAACTCACACCGAGAATCGAGAGAACGGGGATAAAGAGTGACAGAGTATAGACCGTTTCATAGCCGTAAATTCCGGCCAGTTCGCCCCCCAGCCACCCCATAACAAAGATCGCAAAACCGAG
>JAQUFB010000120.1:3127-4390 GCA_028684885.1 Sulfurovum sp.
AATATAATAAAAATAAATTCTATAAAATCAATATAATTAATTTATATTTAACTTTTTATTCCATAAAATTAATGCTTGCGAATAATTTTAGAATGAAAAGGAAAAAAATGGCACGTTTGGTAGTTATGGGCGGTGGGATTTCAGGACACACTGCTGCAACATTTGCAAAAAAATGGTTGGGAGAGGAGCATGAGGTAGTTGTGGTCACGCCAAACTCCCAATGGAACTGGATTCCCTCCAATATCTGGGTAGGAGTGGGAGAGATGGCAAAAGAGGATGTGGTATTTCCTCTTGCTCCGGTCTATCATAAAGCAGGGATCGATTACAGACAGGCAAGAGCGGTCTCTATTCACCCGAATGGAAAAGCTGAGAGCGATACTCCTTATATTACGATTGAGTATACTGCTAAAGGGAAAGAGGGAACAACCGAAGAGGTAAGCTATGATTATCTGATCAATGCGACAGGTCCGAAGCTGAACTTCGATGCGACACCCGGGCTGGGTGACGGGAAAGGGGGTATCGGAGAGCACACGGTTTCAGTCTGTACTGCAGATCACGCTGTCCATGCAAACCTGGAGCTTCAGCAGATATTTGCCAAAGCAAAAGCAGGCCAGAGACAAAAAATCGTGGTCGGTACAGGACATGGAATGTGTACCTGTCAGGGTGCTGCATTTGAATATATCTTCAATATAGAACATGAGGCAAACAAAGCGGGTGTAAGGGATATGGTCGATATCCACTGGATCTCCAATGAATCATTCCTCGGTGACTTCGGTATCGGTGGACTGCATATGAAACGCGGGGGGTATGCTGCGAGTTCCAGACTCTTTGCAGAATCACTTTATGCAGAGAGAGGGATCCCCTGGACGATCGGTGCACATGTAAACAAAGTAGAGGAAGGAAAGCTTGCGTATGAGCTACTTGACGGCAGCACAGGGGAGATAGAGTTTGACTTTGCGATGCTGATCCCGCCGTTTGCCGGAGTAGGGCTGAAAGCATATGACAAAGACGGTTCAGATATCACTGCCCAGCTCTTTGCTCCAAATGGATTCCTGAAAGTAGACGCGGACTATACGGCAAAACCCTATGAAGAGTGGAAAGCGAGTGACTGGCCAAGAACCTATCAAAACCCGGATTTCAAAAACATCTTTGCCTGCGGTATTGCCTTTGCACCGCCGCATCTTATCTCAAAACCGATGAGTTCGCCAAACGGTACGCCGATCAACCCGACACCGCCTAGAACAGGTATGCCATCAGGCATCA
>JAQUFB010000121.1 GCA_028684885.1 Sulfurovum sp.
CAGGACCCTGATGTACTGGACACATGGTTCTCCTCTGCACTCTGGGCATTCTCACCGCTTGGCTGGGGAAATAACGGCAAGATGGCAGACACCTATAACGATACTGACCTTGCAGACTTCTACCCGAACTCACTGCTGATCACAGGATTTGACATTATGTTCTTCTGGGTAGCTCGTATGATGATGATGGGTGAGCACTTCATGGGCGAACTGCCGTTCAAAGATATCTATATGCATGCCCTGGTAAGAGATGAGCACGGTGCGAAGATGAGTAAGTCCAAGGGGAACGTCATCGACCCGCTGGATATGGTTGAAGAGCACAGTGCGGATATCATCAGATTTACACTGGCATTCCTTGCCGTACAGGGAAGAGATATCAAACTGGGAGCGAAGAACCTGGAGCAGTTCAGGAACTTCACCAACAAGCTCTACAATGCAACAAACTTCCTCCAGATGAACGTGGATACCTTTGCTGACCTTAAAGATATCGAAGTGAAGACGCCGCTTGGCAAGTATATGCAGAGCCGTCTGGCGAAAGCGGTCGAAGAGGTACGTGAAACGCTTGAGACCTATAAGTTCAACGAAGCAGCAAGTAACCTCTATAGATTTGTATGGAATGAGTTCTGTGACTGGGGGATCGAGTACTCCAAAGCTTCGAAAGAGTCTATCGCTGAACTGGGAGCGATCTTCAAAGAGACACTGAAGATGGTTTCACCGTTTATGCCGTTTATCTCCGAGCATCTTTACCACAAACTTTCAGGTACCGAGCTTGAAACCGGTGAGTCTGTGATGGTAATGAATTTCCCTAAAGAGGTTGCTGCAGATGAAGATGCAGAAGCGATGTTTGCGATCATCGAAGAGGCGATCACTGCGATCAGAAGAGCGAAGGTCATCATCGATATGGGTAACTCCAAGATCGCCAAAGCCTATGTCAAGCTGGACACAAAGATCGACACAGACGTAGCGAAACCTTTCATCGAAAAACTTGCAAAAGTCGAAGAGGTGGAATTTGTCGATGCAAAAGTAGAGAACTCTGTGACTGATGTTTCAGACAACCTCGAGGTCTACATCCCGACTGAGGAGATCGACCTGAGCGCGATCATCGGCAAGCTCAGCAAGCAAAAAGAGAAGCTCGAAAAAGAGATCAACAAGCTCAGCGGTATGCTAAACAATGAAAGGTTCGTAGCCAATGCACCCGAAAACGTCATCGCCGAGAACAGACAGGCACTCGAAGATGCGCAGTCCAAGATGGAAAAAGTTGAAGCTGAACTTGCAGGGTTTGGGACCAATTAAATAGGACGTTTTTAGAGCAAAGCTCCAAAAACTGCGCTAACACTAGGTTTGATTCAGCAGCAGGTTCACGCGATTGGTCGCGTTGAATAAATACTGTCACGGCGAACGTCCTTGAAAGCAGTGTGATTTGTACTCATGTGCAAAATCATACGTCGCGTTTCGAGAGCTGTGACGCTTTTTGTCTACTTTTTCTAAAAAAGTAGACAACAACTATAATATACTTGAAACTTTAAACCTACCCTGCTATCGTTAGAAAAATAATTTTAAACTATCAAGAGGAATAGTTAACCGTAGGTCGGGGTATCCTTACCCCGACATCAATGTTTTATGCCATAATGAATGTTTGTGTCGGGGTGGGGACACCCCGACCTACGGATTTTATAAATCAAAAATAGGATTTAATAATGACCCAAAAAGCTCAGGAAGCCTACAACCATCTTCTCAACAAAGCCTATGACAAAGCCTTCGTACTCTATAGCGAGCTGGCTGCACAAAATGACCCGGTGGCACACTACTACCTGGGGTTCCTCTACTTCAGGGGATTCGGCGTAGACCAGGACAGCAAAAAAGCTTTTACGCACTACCTTGAAGCGGCCACCAGAGAGGTTCCCCTGGCACAGTTCGATGTTGCACTGATGCTTGAAAACGGCGAGGGATGCGAACAGAACTTTTCAGAAGCGGCATTCTGGTACGAAGAGGCGGCAAAACGCGGCAACATCGATGCCTTCAACAACCTTGCCGCGATGTACAAAGAGGGACGCGGCGTCCTCCAGGATTACCAGAAAGCATTTATCCTCTTCAAAAAAGCAGCCATGGCAGGCAACGCCTCTGCACAGTTTAACCTCGGTGCACTCTATGACCTTGGGCTTGGATGCGAAGAGGATAAGGAGCAGGCGATCGAGTGGTGTCGTAAAGCAGCTTACCAGGGACACCAGAAAGCAAAAGAGATCATTATGAGGATGCAGAACGAAGGGAAGATCGTCTTTTAAGCTTTACCCCTCTCTTGTATGACTTCACTTTATAAAACCTTTCTTGGTTCCCATGTTGCGAGACTGTGAAAGAACACGCTGAAACTCAGCGATAGAGTGATTTTATTTTATCGCAGCGGGGCTTGAAATTGGTTAGTTTTCTTGGTCGACATATGGGTTACCCATCGGGGCCGATGGGAACCAGAGACAGTTAAACGGAGTGCAAGACTCCCTTTATTTTACTTTGATCTGCTTGGTCTCTTTTCCCTCTTTTTTAAGCTTAGGGATGACCACTTCAAGCACACCGTCTTTTGAGTTGGCTTCAATGTTCTCTACATCTGTATTGTCCGGTAGCGTAAAGCTTCTCTGAAACTTTCCATAAGAACTTTCCATTTTGTAGTAGTCTTTCTCTTTGACCTCTTTTTTCGTCTTTCTCTCACCTGAGATGGTCAAAACATTATCTTTTATGTCTACTTTGATATCATCTTTCTTTACGCCGGGAAGGTCTACCTCTACATGATAGGCATACTCACCTTCTCTTGTATTTACAGAAGGTGTGAATCCGGAAACATTGGCGATATCTCCAACTTCAGGGAACTTAAAAGCACTTCCCATTCTTTTTTCAAGATCTCTAAACTCTTTCATAGGATCAAACTTTGTCAATAACATTTTCACTCCTTTTAAAAAATTTATATTAGTATATTACTTTTAGTTTACTAATGTCAAATATATTTGCCGCTTCCCGAATTGTATATTGGAATCGATACACAGCATCTGTTTCAAATTCCATGTCTCATACAAATTTGAATATCTAAAATTTGTCTATTATTTTAAATAATATATTGAATCTGATATAATCTAACCATAAGATGATAAATGGAGTATCAAGTATGCACATCGTGATCATAGGCGGCGGGATCTCAGCAGCATATATAGCCAATCAGATCAAAGAGACGGCTATGGAGGCAAACGTACATATCATCTCAGATGAGCCTTGTGCGCCCTATGACAGGATACACCTATGCCGTCTTGTGGACGATGAAGCGTCTCCAAAGGCTATCTCCTTAGAGCTCCACCCTTCCGTAAAAGTCACGTTAAATCAGAAAGTGATCCATATTGATACCAATGACAAAAAAGTACTCACAGCCGACCACTCCTACAGCTACGATAAACTCATTATCGCGACAGGTTCTATCCCAAAAACACTTTTTGATATAGAAGATCTTGATAATGCCAGTGTTTTCAGAAGTGCCAAGGACTCTCAAAAGATCAAAGAGGGTATTAAAGACCGTGAAGTGGTCCTTGTCGGTTCTGGTCCCATAGCACTCGAACTGCTTGAGACACTCAATACTATGGAGGAGATAGAGCATATCACCCTGCTTGTGCGTTCAAACAGGCTATATGACAGGTCACTCTCAGCCGAAGCCCACAGTGAGATCGAATCCGCCTATCTTAAAAGCGGTAAAGTTCGGATATCTTATGAGGATGAGATCATTGATCAAACGATAAAAGACGGCCATATCACTCGGATAAAAACCAAAAAAATTGAGATCGATGACCCCTACCTTATCTTCGGAGTGGGTATCCAGCCCAATATTGAATTTGCGAAAGAGTCCTTGGCGTGCAACAGCGGGATCCTGACCAACGAGTTCATGCAGACAAGTGATGAGAATATCTATGCTGTTGGCGAGGCAGCGGAAGTGAAATCACTGAGCTTCATCGCAGGGCATGTAAAAGAGTGTACGATGCAGGCTGATGTGGCTGTATCACATCTGTTTGGCAACAAAGAAAAGAGATTTGAACCGGATGTAGCTGTAGATATGCTAAAAGTCGGAGAATTCAACCTCATGGATATCAGCAGTCCGGAACGTTCCAAAGAGAGAGATGCCGAAAAAATACTGATTACCTCTCCCAATGAGCACAGAGTGGATGAGTACTATATCAAGAATGATAGGCTGGTACGTTTTATCGGTATCAACTCCAATCTGGATGTGGGTTACCTGGAGAGTCTGATAAGAGAAAAAAATCCTATAGATGCCTCCTACCTCTATACAAACAGAGTCATTTCAGAAAAAGGGAGGCTGATATGCAGCTGTGAACATGTCTATCAAAAAGAGCTTGAAGA
>JAQUFB010000032.1 GCA_028684885.1 Sulfurovum sp.
TAAACTCTTTGATCCCCTGCTTTTTTACTGCTTCTGCCATGATCTACTCCTTATGTCAGATAAAATAGCTTGGGTTTGGTACCAAGATGCGATTTGAGAGAGAAGTGTTCTCTGGTTCTCAGCAATATACTGATCTCACTCTCCGGATCATCCAGATCGCCGAATGTTCTTACTTTGGTCGGGCAGGTCGCCTGGCAGGCTGTTGTCGTTTCACCCCTTGCCAGTCTCGTATCAGAACAGAAGTTACACTTGTCTACCGTCATGGTTCTGTCATCCACATAACGTGCATCGTAAGGACAGGCATTCATACAGTAGCTGCAGAGGATACATTTGTCCGGGTCTACGCGTACCACACCGTTCTCGTCATAATAGGTCGCATTGGTCGGGCAGACCTCCTGGCAGGGCGCACTCTCGCAATGCTGGCACTGGCTAGGCTCAAAGCTGCTTGAGACGATATCCAGAAGCGGATACTCCCCTTTGATCTCCTTGACCCCTACCCATATTCTGTGCTTGTCTGCACCCATGAGAATCCCGTTCTCCTCTTTGCAGGCCACTTCGCACGCTTTACAGTTGATACAGTTTTTATAATCTAAAGCCATTCCATATCTTGCCATGACTATACCTTCCTTATCTCTACATTTGTTTCATGCATCGCGGCAGCACCGTAAACGGGTTCCACCACATCTTCTATCACCGCATTGTCACTCCCGCCGTTCTTGTAGGCCCATGTCAACGCACTGCTCTCTGCGCCGAATCCATGGATGAAGAAGACCTGGTTGGGTGCGATCTTCTCGGTAGGATATGCCCTGATGACCGTTTTTCCCGTACTGCTTGCTACTTCCACTTTGTCACCAAACGCAATCCCCCGCTCTTTTGCCACACGTTTGTTGATCCAGATGTAGTTTTCCGGCATCAGGTCATATAAAACGATATTGTTGGAGGTTCCGCTCTGCGTATATTGTGCATGGCGCCCTGTCATCAGTCTGAACTTCCCTTCCGGTACGGAGAAGCGGTACTCCTCCCTCCAGGTAGGCATACCGTCGATCCCTTTGCTGGACATATTTGCAAGGTTGCACTCTACCTTTCCTGACGGTGTCTGCGGTCTCCCTTCTCCCACGCTGTAGAATTTCTCCTTTTCTGGGTAATACTGATGTTCATTGGCAGAGAGCTGTTTGTAGTACTGATCCATCTTCGGATAGTAGACCCCGTACTTCTTCAGTGCTTCGGCTGCACCTTCGTGCGCATGGACCGCATGTGTGTTAAGCACCTCCTGGTCATGGCTGTACATCTTGGTCATATCAAACTCTTCCTCATAGTACGCCTCTTCATCCTCTTCTCTCAGCGCATCCTGTACCTCTGTATCATACTTTTTCGTCACTTCAAACAGCGGTCTGGAGAGATGTTTCGTAAGTCCTCTCAGGATCTCATTGACAGGTTTGGACTCGAACATAGGCTCAACAACCTTGTTGCGCTGTGCCAGTGCCGGTTCCGTGCCTCCGAAGGTCTTGACCGGGTCGGTCCGCTCAAGGTAGGTACACTCGGGAAGTACCACATCCGCATACATGACCGTATCGCTCGGCATCGTATCGATACAGACGACCAGCTCCATCTTCTTAAGCATCTCTGCGGTTTTCTTTGTGTTCGGCATATTTTGCATCGGGTTGTGTTTGTAGCAGAACATCCCGCGTACGTTGTAGGGCATCTTGCCTTCCAGGAAGTTGTTTCTCCAGGCAAGCCATGACCCGCCGCCGCTCACCACCGCACAGTCAGCATACCCTGCTTCTGTTTTCACGACCCCTCTCTCTTTGGCTTTGTCGTAGAGAGGCATCAGTGACTCATGGCCCTCTATCTCGATTTTCCCGCCGAAGACCAACCCGCCCTTCGTATCGATACCGCCGCTCAACGCCTGGAAGATCGCCATCGCGCGTCGAAGCTGAAAATCACTCTTCGCAAAAGTGCTTCTTCTTCCCGGGTAGTAGATCGCCTTGGGCGCGTGTGCCATAAACTCTCTGGCGATCTGATAGATCTCTTTTGCTCTGATATTGGTGATAGGCTCTGCCCACTCCGGCGTATAGCCGTTTGAGAGGATGTGTGATCGGTATGTCTCAAAATCATTGAAATATTTCTCGACATACGCTTTGTCGTAGAGCTCCTCGTCAAGGACCACATAGGTAAGCGCCAGTACAAAGGCAAGATCCGTTCCCGGGTTGATCGCAAGCCACTGATCCGCTTTTGCTGCGGTATTGGTAAATCTCGGATCGATACAGACCATCTTGGCCCCTCTTCCCTTGGTTCTCTTGAAGATATCCATCGTATCGGGGGTCACGATCGCTTCCGCCCTGTTCGCCCCCGCCATGATGATATACTCCGCATTTTCAAGGTCCGACTGAGGATAGGCACCCAAAGTGACACCATACGCTGAGGCTACTGTCTGCAGACAGATCGATGAGTGGTTCAGCCAGTTTGACGATCCGAATGCCTGATAAAAGGTTTGGAACGTATGCTCCGCCATCCCCTCGCCGGCACAAAAGAGGAAAGTAGAGCGGTTATCCTCCTCCTCATCCAGTATCTTGACCGTTTTTTCAGTGATATACCTGAAGGCTTCATCCCAGGTGACTCGCTTGAATTTGCCTTCTCCCTTCTCACCTGTCCTAATCATAGGATATTTCAGTCTGTCCGGGTCATAGAGGGCCTGGATCCCTGCATTCCCCCTCGGGCATAACATATTTTTTGATTTGGGAAACATCGGATTGGGATCAAGCTTTGTGACGATCCCGTCTTCCACTCTGGCGATCGCCGCACACTTGTTGACACACATTTCGCAGAGTGTTGGCACCAGTTTTACCTCTTTTGCCGTACCTGTTTTTGTCGTAATGCTCAATTTTTTTTCAGGGGTATCTGCACCTGCAAACAGATTCGTTGCACTGATGGCAGATCCTCCAGCAACACTCAGTGCCACTGTTCCCTGTAGAAATTTTCGTCTCGAAAGTTCTACTTGCATGAACACTTCTCCTTTCTTATATTCTATAAACTTTATAAAAAGGAGTAATTTACTCTTTTTATAAGTACTTATTATATTTTAAAGAAGTATTTCTTATATAATTCTTTTATAGGGGTTTTTTGATAAAAATATCTAATATTTTTGTTAAATACTATTGATCTTATAGATATTTTTCATGCAAACCTGAACTTTTAATCATGAAAGATGATATTCATATCATCCAGGTTTCCTCTCTCGAAATCTTTGTGGCAGGCGACGCAGTTGGATTTGTCCTTGATCTTCTCGTTCTGGTATACAGACCGGGGTATCGCCTGGTGCGTTTCTCGCCAATAGGGTGTCTTCGTGATCGCTTTGGGACGCAGATCTCCCAGGGATTCCATCACTTTGACAGCAGCCTCGCGCCGGCTGCTCTCTGCGGCATTCTCTCTCAGAAATGCCAGGATGGAAGCCTGCTGCGCCCGAGTGATATTGGCTTCGGTGATCTCTTCGCCGAAATGGTTGCCCAGTCCCCCCATCACACGTACCCATGACTTTTCAGGCAGGAGAAAGGGAGGGTAGAGGATATGGCAATCAGCGCATTTTTCATAATAGAGCGGATCGGCTTGCTTATAGTTGATATTGGTATACTTCTGCAGTGTCAGAAAGTTGTAGTTGCTGCTGACGATCAGAAAGTAGGTCCCGACAGCCAAAAGAAGCATCATATAGGCAAAAAAGCTCAACACCGGCCTTACCTCTGTATCCTCTCCTTCGGTCCTTTTATACCCCGTGATCATGGCAAAGGCCATCCCTGTCCTGTGCCAGAACTGTTCTACCAGTACCCCGGTAATATGTATCACCACCCATGCGAAAAAGAGGTAGGAGCCATAGTGGTGTATCCATTCCAGAAGATCGATATACTGGGTATAGCCATCATTGAGAAAACGGAAAATCCCTTTTGCCTCCTGTATGCCGTAGAGCAGCAAGCCGCTCACTGCAATGACCGTACCAACGATAATCGCCCACACGGTATACCAGCTGGACGCCGGATTGTGCCCTGCGGGTATCTTGCGCCATCTGTTTTCTATCTTTTCGACAAAGTAGTGTTTCAATTCGGAAGGTTTGAGTTTGAAGGTATTGAAGGTGGCATATCTTGGGCCTATGATCCCCCAGATGATCCTGTAGAGAATGATGATCATAAAAATAAACCCCAGTGCGACATGTTCATGGAGAAGGTGTTCATAGAATGAAGTGGCAAATGCCGCTGTAAAAGAGAAAGCCATCATCCAGTGTATCAGCCTGGTACTGATGGGCCATACAAACACATATCCCGGTTTTTTATTCATTACACCACTCCATTATAAAATATATTTATAAAAAATATAAGTATATCATATGAAAATGCAATTTAAATTAATCTAAATCTACTCTGATGTCGTTTAAAAAATAGTACTTTGTGGAGGGATTTTTGCAGATAGTGTGAAAAAATTGATAAGCGTATACCCTGTAAGATACCTGTTAGGTAAGGCTTTTCTCTCAAGTATGTAGAAGAAAAGAGAAGTGCACTTCGGCACTTCTACTGTTTATTGTGCGGGTGTCTCTTCGGCAGTCTCTTCATTGCTTTCTTCTGCCGGAGTCTCTTCCTGAGATGCCTCCTCGGCAGCAGCTTCGCTCTCTTCTGAAGGTGTCTCTTCTACACCCTCTTCTCCCTCTGTTTGTGTAGCATCTTCCGCAGCTGCTTCTTCAGGTGCAAGAACCGGTGCTGCTTCTGCTTCCATTTTGTAAAAGCTTTTCTCAATATATTCAGCCATCGCTTTAGGATCATAGTCAAATCCTTTCTCAGCGAGCTTTTTCATATTGTGCGCCATGATATCATGCTCTGTCCCTGAAGACTGGTTTGTCCCGGAATTCTTCACGTCATAGAGGTCAAGCTCCAGTTCTCCCGCCTGTCTGTCGTTCAGTGCAGGACCTTTTTTTGCAGGATTACCTTCTGCATTTTTTCCGTGACACTTTACACAGGATTCCGCATAGACCTCTGCGGGTGTTTTGCTGTAGGTTTTCTCTTCGGGTGAACTCTCCGGAGCATTACCACATCCGCTCAATCCGAAAATTGCAACTGTTGATAATACGATAAAACTTGTTTTTTTCAAAATATACTCCTTATCTTTTAAACTTATGCTCTACCCGAAAGCATGCCGTACTGTGTCATAGGCTTAAGTCCGTAAACTTTGAGCAACCACCAGATCCATCTCTCCTGTGTCGGATCAAGCGGGAATGACGGTGTCGGTTTTCCTGTCCAGTTAAATTCCGCAAGCATGATCGTACTGAGGCTGGTGATCAACGGACATACGGTATATCCGTCATACTCTGCTTTCGGCTCTCGCCCTTCCATGACAGCGATAAGGTTCTCTATCACAACTTTGTACTGTTTTCTTGCCGATCCGCCTGTTTTTCCCATCGGTACTGCAACGATATCTCCCAGCGCGAATACGTTAGGGTATTTTACGTGCTGCAGCGTCTCTTTTTTCACAGGTACCCAGCCTTTGCCTGAACCTAACGGGGAGTTTGCGATCTCCTCAGGAGCAACCTGAGGAGGGGTAATATGCATAAAGTCATAAGGCATTTCCACTTTTTCGCTTCTAGGTACGACAGAATACTCTTCCAGATCTTCGTCCCACTCGCCTTTTTCTTCCCAGTGTCTGTTGAATGTAGCGATCTTCTTCTCTGGATCTACCGCAACAAGATTGTGTCTGTAGTTCCATTTCATATCTCTCGCTTCAAACTGGTTGACAATCGCATCATGATACTCTTTGACACCGAACATATTGCTCCCGTTCGGATAGAACGTCAGCTCTGCATTCTCTCTTGCACCCGCTTCCCTGAGTCTTGCATCCGCAAGGTACATGATCTTTTTAGGTGCACCACCACATTTGATCGGTGTATTAGGGTGGGTAAAGATACCTTTGACCTTCTTCCCGCTCTTCGCCTCGGCAATGAACTTCTGCATCTCTTTCCAGGTATCTTCAGAACCCTGTTGGAAATAGATCGATGCCAAACCGTTTTGACCGATCACCTTGCTTACCGGAGAGTGGTCTCCTGTCGATGTAATTGATTGATCGATACCAAGCCCTTCAATCTTGGAAAAATCAAGTTTAAGTCCTGCCGCGATGATCAGGTAGTCGTATTTGATCGTTTTCCCGCCGCTTGTTTTCACCGTGTTACTGTCAGGATTAAACTCGACTGCTTGCTCTTTGATCAGTGTTACACCATCGGGTAAAAAATCATCTCTTTTGTAAACTACCTGCTCTTTTGTCCATACACCCCCGCCTACAAGCGTCTGGCCAGGCTGATAGGAAGTTGAGAGTTCATTGGGCTCCAATATCGTGATATCCGGGTTGCTCAGTGCATGGGTCAGTCCTGCGGCCGTAGCCATACCCGAAAGACCACCTCCAACGATGAGGATCTTCCCTTTTGCGTTTGAGCTCGTACCCGTACATCCTGTTGCACCGGTTGCCATCAGTGCCGCAGCACCACCTGTTCCGAAAAGTTTTAATGCATCTCTTCTTGACATCCCCTCTTCTTTCAAGTGTGCATCAATGAGTTCAAAACTCTCTTTCATCATTTTCTTATCCAAAATTGACTCCTTCAAATATCAACAATGCTTTATTCTACTACAAAATGTATAAATTTATACTATGACTATAAAACAATCTTAATTTTATCATTAAATTTTTTTAGATACTACGCTATATTTTCACAATTTTATCGATCAATAGCTGCAGAGTGCTCTTTCCATTAAAATGATTTTCATTGACCAGATAAGTAACATCAACCAGAATATCTGCTTCAAAAGAGTCCGTGGTTTTGAACTTTACCCCCTTTAAAAAGCAGCCATTGTGTTCAAGTGTGAACCTGAGGTGGTTATGGTCTTTCCCCATGGTAACACTCTCAACGATACGCACCTTCCGTGTGATGAATTTCGGTTTGGTATTACCCTCCCCGTAAGGTTCGTACTTTTTGATCAATCCGGTAAGCTCAAAGCTGATGGTGCTGAAATCCAGTTCGCCTACTATTTCAGGATCTATGCCTTGCGGTTGGTAGCCCCTTTTCCCGTACTCTTTTTGCAAACGTTTTTTGAAAGTATCAAAATTCTCTTCATCCAGAGAGAGACCGATCGCAGCCTTATGGCCCCCGAACTTCTCCAGGTATCCCCGACAGGTATCAGTGAGCTCAAAGAGATCGCAACTTTCCACGCTCCTTCCACTTCCCTTCAGGATGCCTTCTCCGTTGCGTGAAAGGACAATTGCCGGTTTCTGGTGGATCCTTGCGACTCTTGCAGCAACGATCCCCACTACACCTTCATGCCAGGCATCCCCACTTACAACAATCACCCGGTCTTCGGGATCTACCTGTTTCAGTGCTTCCTGTGTAATATGCTCTTCCGTTTCTTTGCGTAACGTATTAAATCCCTGCAGTCTCTCAAGCCTGATCCTGGCATCATAGATATTTTTTGAAGTGAGGAACTCTACTGCATGCACGGCATCTTCCATCCGCCCTGCACTGTTAAGCAGAGGCGCAAAAAAAAATGCGATATCTTCGCTGCTGCATTCGTTTTTTTGATGAAGTTCCATAAAAGCCCTGATCGCCGGAAGAGCACTCTTGGAAAATGCTTCCAGCCCGCTCTTTACCATGGCACGGTTGATATGCTGAAGCGGCATCACATCGGCAATGATCGCAACTGCTGCCAGCTCCAGGTAACAGACCATGTCGATCTTGACATTCAATGCGTTTTTGAGTGAAGCGATCAGGTACCATGCGATCTGTGCACCGCACACCTCATAATACGGGAAGGTACATGCATCCTGCTTCTGATTGACGGTCGCGTAGGCCTCCGGTAGTATCTCTCCAGGGATATGGTGGTCTGTGATGATCAGATCGATCCCCTCCTCTTTGCAGTATTTCGCTGCTTCTACCGCGGAGATACCGTTATCTACAGTGATCGCAAGATCCGAACCGATAATGCGCGGGATAATTTGGCTGGAGAGTCCGTAACCGTCTTTAAAACGGTTGGGTATGATCCACGCTATAGGATAGTCGATCTCCTCAAAAAAACGAACCATCAGTGTTGTAGAGACAACGCCATCTACATCGTAGTCACCGATGATCGTAATCTTTTCGCCGTTTTGTATTGCAGAAGCGATGCGTGCAGTCGCCTTCTCCATATCTTTGAAGGCGGAGGGGTGAGGAAGGTCCCTGAGGGTCAGAAACCCATCACTGAAGCGTTCATCCAAAAGTTTTTCCAGAAGCTCTAGCGAGATTTTAGGGTATTGGCCCCCCATTATTTTTGTCTGTTCTCAATCGTTGCTTTGACAAATCCCATGATCGTAGGGTTTGGATGCTGTAGTCTGGAGGTAAACTCCGGGTGGAACTGCACCCCAAGGAACCACGGATGGTCCTTCACTTCAATCGCATCGATAAGGCCGTGGGATTCACCTGTCACGATCATGCCGTGCGCTTCGAGTGCTTCGCGGTATTTCGGGTTGGCCTCGTAACGGTGCCTGTGTCTTTCGTAGATTACGGAAGCACCGTCATATGCAGCCCTCAGGTGCGATCCCTCTTTGGTTTCACACTCATATTCGCCAAGTCTGAGCGTACCTCCCAGCGGTGAAGTACTTGTACGTACCTGTTTTGAGCCGCTGGCATCAATAAACTCGTCGATCAGATAGATCATCGGGTTTTTTGTAGTATCATTGAATTCTACAGATGTTGCATCTTCCAGCCCAAGGATATTGCGTCCGTACTCAATGATGGAGAGCTGCATACCCAGACAGATTCCAAGGAACGGTATCTTCTCTTCTCTTGCATACCGGATCGCCAGAATTTTACCTTCGACACCGCGTTCACCGAACCCGCCGGCGACCAATACACCGTCACACTCTTTAATAAACTTTGCGGCACCCTCTTCTTCGATCTTCTCACTGTCAACCCATTTGATATTGACCCTGCAGTCAAGATGTGCCCCTGCATGGATCAGTGCTTCGGTCAGTGATTTATAGGACTCTTTAAGATCCAGGTATTTTCCGACAAATGCGATCTTGATCTCATCACTCGGCATAATGATCTTATGCACAAGTTCTGCCCATTCATCCATTTTCGGGTGGCATGCATCCAGATCAAGCTGCTTGCAGATAGGTGTCAGGATATCCTGGCTGAGAAAACTCAGCGGTACCTGATAGATCGTTGCTTCATCTTCTGCGACAATCACCGAATCTTCATTTACATCACAGCTGTAGGCAATTTTTTTCTTGATCTCCGAAGGTACAGGCTGTTCCGCTCTCAGGATGATCATATGCGGAGAAATACCGATACGTCTCAACTCCTGGACAGAGTGCTGTGTCGGTTTTGTTTTGAGCTCTCCTGCTACTTTGATGTAAGGCAGCAGCGTCACATGGATGTTCATAACCATGGAAGGGCCGAGTTCATGCTTCATCTGGCGGATCGTTTCAAGGTATGGCAACCCTTCGATATCACCTGTCGTTCCGCCAAGTTCCACGATAAGAATATCTTTTCCCTCGCCTGCTTTGATGATACGCTCTTTGATCTCATTGACGATATGGGGAACAACCTGGATCGTTTTTCCTAGGTATTTTCCCTTTCTTTCGTTTTGAATTACTGTTTTATAGACCTGTCCGGTTGTAAAGTTGTTTTTTTTCGTTAGCGAAGTATCAAGGAAACGCTCATAGTGCCCGAGATCCAGATCGGTTTCTGCTCCGTCTTTTGTGACAAATACTTCTCCGTGTTCAAGCGGAGACATTGTTCCTGGGTCGACGTTGATATACGGGTCTAGTTTCAGTACCGCTACCCTCATACCGGTCTGTTTAAGCAGTGTTCCGATACTTGCTGCTGTAATACCTTTTCCCAGAGAACTTAGTACACCGCCTGTAACAAAAATATATTTTGTTCCTTTTTCACTCATAAAATATTATCCTTTATAGTTATGCTACGATCGGCATGATGATCGTAATAAAATTTTCATCTCTGACAACAAACGGCAGGCTTGACTCATTGAACTGAATGAGAAACTGATTTGAGTCGATTTGTGAAATGAAATCAAGCAGGTATCTGCTGTTTAAAGAGAGTTCGAATTTATCCGACAATCCGGTCTCTAGTGCGATTTCTGTTTTTGCTTCAACATTGTCTGCCGAAAGTGAATTGAAGATGATTGTATCAGACAGGAAGGTCATCTTTATCTCCTGGGAGATAGTCGTAATCATTTTTATCGCTTCAACCATCTCTTTTTTCGGCAAGGTAATTGAATGTTTGACAGATGAAGGGATAATTCTCTCATAATCGGGGAATTTTCCGTTGATCAGTCGTGTATAGAAGAAGTAGTTATCGTTTGTGATAATCAGGTTTGTTTCGTCAAAGAAAATATTGATCTGATCCAAAAAGAGTTTTTGTATCTCCATAATTGCTTTTTTGGGTACGATGAGTGAAAGTGCTTCACTGTTGGAACTTTCAATTGTAGCGATTGCCAGACGTCTTGTATCGGTTCCGACCAGATCAGTTGCGTTGGTTTTGATATTAATCAATGCGCCGTTGAGTTCAAATTTTGGATTGTTGGTATCAATCGCCGGTGAAATCTTTTTAAGATTTTTGATCAGGCTGAGCGAATCGAGTGAGATTTGCGGTTTGTTATTAATAGAGGGGAAAGCAGGATAAAGATCCGGGTCAAATGTAGGCAATTTGAATTTTGATTGTTTCTGCTTGATCACTAGTGTATCATTGAGAAGTTCGAGTGTGATCTCATCATCTTTTAAAATCCGCACAATATCAAGGAGTTTTTTGCCATGAGCAGTAAAAGCTCCCTGTTGTTCAACTGTGATATGACCGGTGACGATCTTTAAACCAATTTCTGAATCTGTAGCTTTAATGACGCATTTCTCATCTTCTGTTTGAAAGAGAACATGAGAAGTGATCTGGCTGGCATCTTTTTTTTCCAAGAAAGGTTGGAGATTAATGAGTATAGATTCAATAATTTGTTTTTGTGCTTTGATCTTCATTGACTTTCCCTTATTTATTTTAATAAATCAGTACATAGTAGTTATACGATATGAATATGTGAAAAACTCTTTACACAACGATTTGCCCGAACTTTGATAGGTGCTGATACTTTTATGGAAGTTCACACCTATTCACTTTTAAAATTATATCTTTTTTTTATTATATGTAGTATAACGCACTCAAGAGGAGAAAAATTAGAGGTGGAGTGCGTTGGTTTTAACTTTGTTGGAGAGCTCTTCGAGCAGGATTTTGAAGTTTTCGTTACTCTCTATGATCTCATTGATTTTTTTCATTGCATGGGAGATGGCGGTATGGTCTTTCATCCCAAAGTACATTGCGATTTGAGGCATCGAGCTTGGGGTAAGTTCTCTGGCAAGATAGATTGCCGTCCTTCTTGCATCTACGACATTTTTGGTACGTTTCTTCGACTTGATATCCGAAGGCTTGACATTGAGTTCTGCGGAGACGGTTTTGATGATATCATCGATGGTGATATTTTCTTTCTCTTCTTTGAGCTGGTCCTTGATCGCATTTTGCGCAAAATCCAGGGTGATCTCCTGGTTGAGCATTGAGGAAAGTGCGTTGAGTTTGATAATCGTTCCTTCGATCTCACGGATGTTATCCCCCATATGGGTCGCAATGAAGTTAATGATCTCATTGTCCAGGCTGATTCCGTCGAGTTCGCATTTTTTCTGAATGATTGCGATCTTTGTTTCAAGCCCCGGCGGCTGGATATCCGCCATCAATCCCCACTCAAAACGGCTTTTGAGCCTGTCGACCAGTCCTGTGATTTTATTGGGCTGCCGGTCCGATGTGATGACGATCTGTTTGTTGGCACCGTGAAGTTCGTTGAAGGTGTGAAAAAACTCATCCTGTGTCTTCTCTTTATCCGAGATAAACTGTATATCATCGATCAGCAAAGTATCGCACTCCCTGAATTTGTCCCTGAAGCGGTCCATGGTCTGTGAACGCAGATGGGTCAAAAAGGAGTTGAGGAACTGTTCTGCTGTGGTATATATGACGGTTTTCCCAAGGGAAATGTGATAGTTTCCGATCGCCTGGAGAAGATGGGTTTTCCCCAGACCCACGCCACCGTAGAGAAAGAGAGGGTTGTATTGCCTTCCGGGTTTCTCGGCTACCGATTTGGCGGTCGTATAGGCGAACTGGTTTGAATCCCCTACGATAAAACTGTCAAAAACGAGTGAAGGGTTGAGATAGGTGCTCTTGCCGCTGCTCTTTTCGGAGGTTACGGGTGTTTTCCCCGTTGCTGCTGCACTTTTCTGCTGTCCTACCTGTATCTCTACTTTGGGTTTTACTTCATTGTAGAGTTCAAAAAGGTGTTCGAGCTTGTCTTTGTATTTGGTCTTGATCCATTTTGCGATAATCATATTGGGGGCATAAAAGTAGACGATATTGCTTCTTGAACGTTTTGTGTCGTAGACAAGTGCTTTGATATAGCGTTCATATTCTGTTTGAGAGATCTCTTTTTTAAGTTCGAGAATGACTTTTTGGCCTATGTTCATCGGGCAGGATTTCCTTATGTGAATAACTTGATGCTATTTTAACCAAAATTGGCTAAAATAGCGTCAATAAAGTGCAGTGAACAAAGATTTTCACAGTGTGAATAAAGGTGTGAATGAATATTTTAGGAATTGACCCCGGAAGCCGTAATCTAGGGTATTGCATACTCAATTGGGACGGAAAAAGTTTTTCACTTCTTGAGGCGGGCTTACTGAAAATCAAGGCGACGGAACTGCAGGAGCAGATCGTTGAGCTCGTAGAGGGGTTTGATGTGATTTTAAACTCCCATAAGATCGATGAAGTGGCGATAGAGGATATCTTCTATGCCTACAATCCCAAAACCGTACTGAAGCTGGCACAGTTCAGAGGCGCACTCTCACTGAAAATCCTCCAGGAGGTCGGCTACTTCTATGAATATACACCCCTGCAGGTGAAAAAAGCGGTGACCGGTAACGGGAAAGCAGCCAAAGAGCAGGTGGCTTTCATGGTGAAAAAGCTCTTCGGTATCAAGAAGGAGATCAAACCCCTGGATATCTCCGACGCCATGGCCATCGCCTGGATGCACCTCCAACACGTGAAGATGAGGCCCGTTAAGCAAACGTGAATAGTTTCACGTTTGTAGGGCCGAAACCGGAACGGTCGGAACGAAGTGTAGCCGTGCAGGCAAGCCCGTTAAGCAAACGTGAATAGTTTCACGTTTGTAGCTTCGAAACCATGAGAGCTGTTAAGCAAAAGCAAACTGCTTTGCTTTTGTAAGCTCGGAACCGAAAGCGATGTGCACTTGTGCACCGCTGAAGGCACGGTGGAGCAAAGCGACCCGCGAAGGCAGGCCCGTTAAGCAAACGTGAACTTGTGCACCGCTGGAGGAAGGGGGCATCAAGCAAATGTGAATAGCGAAAGTCCTCGTTTGGATATCCCAGAAAGTTATGATACTCCTTTCATTCCTTTTCTTTTTTTTCGTGCACAAAAAAAGAAAAGGAATCCAAAAGAAAAAAGCACAAACGGCTGTCGCTGAAAAGTATCTCCCTTCTCTATTCAAATATTCCAGTGGTATGAGATATTTTTTTGTCGCTGAGCACTAGTTGTACAGATGCGCGGGCAAACCCGTTAAGCAAACGTGAATGAACCTCATGTTGATAGGGTTGGAACCGAAGCGGTCGAAATGTGAACGAAGCCGTGCAGACATATGTAGAATGCACCACTGAGGTAGGGCGGAGTTGAATAACGACCCGCGCAGGCAAATCCGTCAAGCAGCCCGCGGGAGAGGGCGGTTTCAGTTTGAAACTCCCTGGGCATTTTTCTTGACGGAGATGAGACGTTTGTCAGGGACGGTGAATGTTGGTTTGGAACGCCCTATGATCGATTCGCTGATGATCTGGTCATAGAGATAGATATCATTTTTGAAGTAGGCTTTGCCATCCTCTACAAAGACCGTAAAGTAGGTCATATGCACCGGTATACTTGAATTCAGTTTTATGGTGGCCGGCGTGTTGCTTGCAAAGATCTTTTCGATCTTCTCTTTGGTGTACCGTTCTTTGGTATGCCTCAGCAGTCTATACATCAAATCAAAAGGTTTTTGAAGACGCACACATCCTGAGCTATAGATCTTGTAGCGTCTTGAGAGCAGCGATTTGTTGTCCGTATCGTGAAGATAGACAGCGTATTGGTTGGGGAACATGAACTTGACACGCCCCAGGGCATTGGAGGAGCCGGGCTGCTGTACAAAACGGTAGGGTACAGGTTCTTCACGGTTTTTATACGGTGCGATCATATCGTAGGTGACATTCAACTCCTTGTTGCCGCTGTAGGCCTTGATATTGTTTTCAACCAGATAATAGGGGTTCTCTCTCAATACAGGGATCAGGTCGCGTTTGATCAGGTTGTCCGTGATCGTCCAGGTGGGATTGAGCACCATATACTCTATCTGGTCGCTAAAGAGCGGTGTAGGGCGGTCAATACGTCCTACGACAGCGCCCATTTTCATCAACAGCCGCTGATTTTTGTAGTAGCGCAGTTTGAAATCGGGAATGTTCACTTCGGCATATTCATCTTCAAATTGTCTGGGATAGAGCTTGGTTTTGTCCAGGTTGGTAATGATGCTCTGGATATGGGTACTGACAGGCTGGTTGAGATAATAGGTCGTGACCCTGTCTATCTCTCCGTTTGCCTTGAGGTTATACCGTTTCTGGTAAGAGATTACCGCCCGCTTAAGTGTATAATCAAAGGTGCCGTTGATCGGTGCATTTTTGGGATAATCCCCTGTGATCTGCAGACGTTTTTTGATCTCTTCGATATTTTTATTTTTACGGTTCCCCATGGTACGCGGTTCCTGCGTGTAGGGAATCTGGGGAAATTTTTCCATAATGCGGTAGTCTTTTAGGAGTCTGATCAGCTGACGGTAGCGTCTCTCCATGGGGATAAGAGAGGAGAGATAGGGATAGATATTGCCGCTTCCTACCGCACTGTAGAGTTCCTCTGTATCCGGGAGCGCTTTGATCTCCATCTCCCAGACGGCATGGATATCGTCACTCTCTTTCAATGCCGCGAGTTTCTCCTGAACAAGATTCCAGTCGACATCACCCTGCACTATAAAGCGGACGAGTCTTACAAAAGAGTTCGTCAGCATCAGATCGATCCGGGCATAGACCTGTGCTTTCTGGGAAGAAGGGATGGTGTTGTTATCCAGCATATAATAGAGCCTGGTAATGGAGGGCTGGTCAAAGGCTTTGTCCTTATAGTTGAAAAGGGGATCTTTCAGTGCCTTGATCAGTGCATTCCTTTTCTCTTTGTTCTGCTCTCCCAGCCAGAGGGGTTGGCCCCCGGAGTTTTCATAAAGGGACTGTACGATCTCTTTGTTTTGCCCCTGGAGATGTGTATAGAGCGATTTTTGGAGATGCTGTTCGATCTCACCGATATTTATCTGCCCGAAGGCCAGAGTCTGCAGGAGTATCCCTGCCCACAATAATTTTATCAGTTTCACTTAACTCTCTTTATATTTTTTATCAATCAACTTCAGGTATTTTTTGGGCGTTGCTTCCTTCATTGCCTGTGCAAGCCACTGTATCTGGAACCATGCTGCACCGCTGTCACGCAGGTCAAAGTAGTTTTTGAGACTGCGGATGTTGAATGTGACGACCATATCGACCTTCCAGTTGTCCGAGACAATATGTTTGAAGGCATCTCCGACATTTCGTTTTTTCTTTCCGTTTTCAAGCGCATGGTAGAGGGCCTCGGCATCTCCTTTGTGCGCTTCGATAAAAGACAGCGAAGATTTGGAAACAGCATTTTGGAGAAAGGCTTCATCCCGTTGGTACTGAAAGTTCAGCTTTTCATAAATCGCACGTATCTCTATCCTCAGGTAGGCTTCATCGGTAATGACAAAAAGTCTCATCGCCAGCACTTTTTCGAAAAAGAACGCAAACCCGTCCTCCGCCTCCAAAGATGCCACAAAAGCATTGATCACAGAAGACATGGTATAGCGTGTACTCCGTACGGAAATCGCCTGGAGTCTGTGTCTCGCATGCTCCTGCAGTACACCCCGGCTTGTTCCTTGTATCAGGAAGCTGAGTGTTGCATGTTCGATGATGGAGTGGTGATGGTGTACCCATGCAAGGTTGGTCAGCAGGTCAGAGTCCTCTATGCTATTGACCGCCTCTCTATCCAGTGTATTCATGGCATCTCTTACACAGGCATTTTCAGAGTTCTCAAAACTGTCATAGCAGGTACGTGCAGCAATCTCTGCAACCCCGAGGCCGGACTCCTGGAGGAGCGTGACAGTAGGTTTTTCATACTCTATCTGATACATCTGCATCGCAATACCCTATTATTGATTTTTGGTTACAATTATATCTAATTTATTTTAGGAGTGATTGATGCAGCCCAGCCAGCGATTCCACAGTTTTGAGGAAGATTTCAGAGACCCTTACTCCAGGGACAGAGACAGGGTGATACACTGCAGCTCTTTCAGGCGTCTGGAGTACAAGACACAGGTCTTTCTCAACCATGAGGGGGATTATTTCCGGACCCGTTTGACCCATTCGCTTGAGGTGAGCCAGATCGCACGTACACTTTCAAGAATGCTCGGGCTGAACGAGACACTGGCCGAAGTGATCGCACTCTCGCATGATCTGGGGCATACCCCCTTCGGGCATGTGGGGGGAGATGAACTGGACAGGCTACTGAAAGCCGACGGCAGGCCTTTGGGGTTTGAGCATAACTTCCAGTCATTCAGAGTGTTGACAAAGATAGAGAAACGCTATAAGGATTTTGACGGTCTCAATCTCACCTTTGCAACCCTTGAGGGGGTACTGAAACACTCCTACCCCTATAAAAAACCCTTTCTGGAAGGGTTGGATGAACGGTTTGCGCTGGATAAGCACCCCTCGCTTGAAGCGATGATCGTCGATCATGCCGATGAGATCGCCTATACGTCACATGATATCGATGACGGGGTGAAATACGGGCTGATCGGTTTTGAGGATCTTCTGGAGAATACCCTCTGCCAAAGAGTGGATCAGATGGTGATCAGCGAGGGGGTAGGGAGAGGTGAGAAGTTCTACCGTCACCGTTTTGTCGCAGGTCTGATCAAGATATTGGTGGAAGATTTTATCGAAAATTCCCAGGAGGGTGTGAATAAGTATCGCCGGGAGACTCCTATCAGTGCGGTGCTGGATGCTTCGCTCCCGCTTCCGGTCGGTTTCTCGCGTGAGGTGGGAAGAGGGCTCAAAGAGCTGAAGAAGATCATGTACCAAAAGCTCTACAGGCATGAAAAGATCATACGCAAGATGTATGCGGGAAAGCAGTGTATCCAGGGGCTTTACAAGGCCTTTACCGAAGATGAGGGGCTGCTTCCCTCCTATCAGAACGAGCTCTTGGAACATCGCCCGAAAGAGAGGGTCGTAGCCGACTTTATTGCCTCGATGACGGACCGGTATGCGATGAAGAGCTATCATGACCTTTACGGTTTGACACTATAAAGTATGCTACTGTAATAATTTTTAGATATAATTCGCGAAAAATATAGGCTTTTTGCCTTCAGGAACACCCATGCAAAAAATTAAAAACATTGCCGTGATCGCCCACGTTGACCACGGTAAGACAACACTGGTAGATCAGCTTCTCCAACAGTCAGGTACCTTCGCGGCGCACCAGCAGGTGCAAGAGCGTGCGATGGACAGCAATGACATCGAAAAAGAAAGAGGGATCACGATCCTTTCAAAAAACACGGCGATCACTTACGGTGACCACAAGATCAATATCATCGACACTCCGGGCCACGCCGACTTCGGTGGAGAGGTAGAGCGTGTTTTGAAGATGGTAGACGGTGTTTTGATGCTCGTTGATGCACAGGAAGGTGCAATGCCGCAGACCAAGTTCGTACTGAAAAAAGCGATCGAACTCGGTCTGATCCCGGTAGTCGTGATCAACAAGATCGATAAAGACGGTGCCGATCCTGAGCGTGTACTTGATGAGATGTTCGATCTTCTGGTAGCACTGGATGCGAATGAAGAACAGCTTGAATTCCCGGTACTCTATGCAGCAGCAAGAGACGGATATGCGAAGTGGGAAATAGAAGATGAGAACATAGACATGAAACCGCTTTTTGAAGCGATCCTTGAAAAAGTACCTTATCCGACAGGTTCAGCGGAGAATGATGTACAGGCACAGGTCTTTACACTTGCTTCAGATAACTTCGTAGGGCGTATCGGTATCTCCCGTATCTTCAACGGTAGATTGAAGAAGGGTGATGAGTGTCTGCTGGTAAAAGCAAGCGGCGAAAAGATCAAGAGCCGTATCTCCAAACTGATCGGTTTCAAAGGGCTTGAGCAGATCGAGATCCAGGAAGCAGAAGCAGGTGATATCGTAGCGGTAGCGGGATTCTCGGATATCGATGTAGGTGACAGCCTTTGTGATACGA
>JAQUFB010000122.1 GCA_028684885.1 Sulfurovum sp.
TGAAACACCCTGTCGTAAGACGGCTTTCAGCGATACAGTTCCTCTCCTATTTTGGTACATGGTTTTCCCAGGTTGCCATCTTTGCAATGATTGTCGGATATGGGGCGGATGCACTGACGATTGCACTCACTGCTGCTATGAGTATGCTTCCTTCCGTTGTACTGGCCCCCGTCATCGGCATCGTCGTGGACAGGGTGGATTTTAAAAAACTGATGACGAGCCTGCTTTTTGTCGAGATCACCATGACGCTTGGTTTCATACTAGTAGACTCGCTGAGCTATGTGTGGATACTGATGCTCCTGATCTTTATACGATCTTCGGCTGCTTCGATCCTCTTTTCGGCAGAGATGACACTTTTTCCCAAGATACTTCAAGGCAAAATGCTTCAACGCACCAATGAAATTCACTCGGTCATCTGGTCTTTGTGTTATGCCTCGGGGATGGCCGTCGGAGGGATAGCGACACACTATATGGGGTATGATATGGCTTTTATCTTCGATGCACTGCTCTACGGAATGGCGATCCTGCTTCTCCTTGGGCTGAAGGTCGATCTGGAGAGAGAAGAGCATACCGAGTCAAACTGGAAAATGTTCAAAGACGGTTTTGTTTATCTTAAAAACAGCCCCAGGATATTGCACCTGATTTTGCTTCATGCAAGTATCGGTCTTACCAGCTTTGACGCGCTTGTAACACTCCTAGCTGATCTGAAGTACAAGGAGATCATTGCCGTAGCGCTGGCGATAGGCTGGTTAAATGCCACACGTGCAATCGCACTGCTTATTGGCTCTGTCTTCTTCTCAAAGATCGTCAGCCAAGACAATCTGCACTACTTTTTTATCGCTCAAGGTGCTGCGATCATCACCTGGAGCCAGCTGCAGGCAAATTTCTATATATCGTTGATAGCTATTTTTATCGTGGGACTCTTTACTACAACGCTGTGGGCCTATACCTACCTGATGATACAGGAAAATACCGACCGGGCATACATGGGGCGTATCATCTCCTATAACGATATGTTTTTTATGATCTCCAACGTCCTGACAGCAATGTTTATCGGATATGCTGCCAAATGGGGAATGAGCCTGGAAAATATCACTGTGACATTGGGAATCGGTTTTCTTCTTACCTCCATATATTACCTGTGGATCCGAAGGGTCCATCTGGTTTAACTTCTTACAAATAAACCTTATGTTATCATCTCGAAAATTTTTTATGGAGATATTCACATGGATATTAGTAAAATCGGACCGGGTAAATGCCCAGATGAAGTAAAAGTAATCATCGAAGTACCGCTGAACTCAAACATCAAATATGAGATTGACAAAGAGTCTGGTGCCGTAGAGGTAGACAGAGTGCTCTTCTCTGCTGTACACTACCCTGCAAACTACGGATTTGTAGCAAACACACTTTCAGATGACGGTGATCCGGCAGATGTACTTGTACTTTGTGATTATCAGCTTCAGGCTGGTTCTTACATCAAATGTAGACTTGTCGGCGTACTTTTGACAGAAGATGAGAAAGGCGGTGATGAAAAACTGCTAGCAGTACCTACCGAGAAAATTGATCCGACTTATGCAAATATCCAGGATCTTTCAGATGTACCGGAGCATACACTCAACCGTATCAAAAACTTCTTTGAAACATACAAAATGCTGGAACCGAACAAATGGGTAAAAGTATCAGGATTCAAAGATAAAGCAGCCGCTGCCGAGATCCTTGAAAAAGCGATAAAAAACTACAAATAAGCCATAAACCTCTTATACCACGTCCTGTCACTCTTTTTATTTTAAGATTGACAGGGACTCTCCTTCCATTTTTCTACTGATTGTTATCTATTGTAGACCCATAGATATCTCCCCCGCATCTACAGATAGCTCTGAAATTTCTCGGTCAACATCATACATCATACATCATACAGAAGGAAGTTGATGAATAAAAAGTCCGACAGGCATCATCAGACCCTTTAGAGATCGATCTCTCTTCTTCTGTTTCTCAGGTAGTTCTCTATCCCCTCGGCGATCCCTTTGGCCAACAGGTTCTGATATTCTGCAGAAAAGAGACGCTTGCGCTCTTTAGAATGGGAGATATAACCCACCTCTATCAATACAGAAGGCCTGCTTGCACCGACCAGAACATAAAACGGTGCATGACGTACCCCGCCATCCCTGACATCCCTGTAAAGTGTTTTTGCATTGGCCATCATACGTTTATGGATATCGATCGCCAACTTGTTTGACTCAACGATCTTCGGACCGTTAAGTACCGAATCGATGATCACATTTTTACTGACTCGGTCTGTTCCTTTTAAAACTGCTTCGTTTTCTCTGGCAGCGATACGCTGTGAACGTTCATCTCTGGTATTCTGCAGGAAAAATGTCTCAATCCCGTGCATCTTGTCACGCTTACTTTTTACAATGGAGTTGGCATGGATAGAGATAAACACTTTTGCATCTTTTCTGTCGGCGATACGGGTACGTTCATGCAGCTTTAAAAAACGGTCGCTGCTCCGTGTCAGGTAAACCGGAAATCCCCTTTTTTTCAACTGTTTTACAACCTTTCTTGAGATCGCGAGCACAAGATCTTTTTCTCTTTTTCCGCCCGCGATTGCCCCGCTGTCATGCCCTCCATGTCCTGCATCAATCACGATCACTTCCGTATGACTTTTACGTATATTCTGCTTCACCTGCGGTTTTGCATAGCCCTGTTGGACAGAAGAGTGTCCTTTTTGAATATAAGCGCTGTTCTTAGGCAAAGAGATATGGTATGTACCTTTGGAAAAAAGCGGCTGATAGGCTGTAGGGTTAAAGGGTTTCTGATTTTCTATGACCACACGTACCGTATTGCTATTGTTCTGCGCGATACGCACGTTGTTGCCCAATCCAAGCGGTACACGGCTGTGTGCAAGCCTCATCTCTTTAAAGTCATAGATTTCCCGGTGAGGATTTGGAAGTGTAAAGTGCCTGATCTTTTTTTTATCAAGAGGATGCGCAAAAAAAAGTCTCAATTCGCCTTTTTTGACGATCGCCTTGGTCATGCTGTTCATTCCCCCGAAAAGAGAGGGGGAAAAGAGGAAGATTGTCATGAGGAAAACGAGTACAGGATACCTCCGTCTTAACATGGTCTACTACTCTTCTCCGTTCATTAGTTTATCCATAAGCGCTTTGACCGTGATGATCTCATTGAGGCGGTAGCCGTTGGAACCGGTAAAGAAAAGTCCGGTTTCGACAATCCCATCATAGGCATCTGTCAGCCTGTCAGCGATACAGTATCCCACCGCTTTAGCCTCTACTCCTCTATGGCATGGCGCCACACAGTTTGAGATACATGCCACTTTCGGTGCTGTTCCTGCCTCAATGGATGCCTGCAGTTGCGTTTTGACCCCGCGCGCCGGATAGCCTACCGGTGATTTGAAAAGCTTGATATCCTCCTCTTTTGCATTCAGCAGGATTTCTTTCATCACATCGCTGGTGTCACACTCCACGGTACCTATGAAACGTGTACCCATCTGTACCGCAACTGCTCCCAGTTCCAGCATCCTCACGATATCATCATGATCCCATATGCCGCCTGCTGCAATCACAGGGATATCACCCCACTCTTTTGCCTCTTCAACAACCGGAGGAAGGATCTCTTCAAGTTGATTTTCAGAGAGGAAACACTCTTCGTATTTAAACCCCTGGTGCCCTCCGCTGAGAGGTCCTTCTACAATCACGGCATCCGGCAGTCTGTTATGTGTTTTTTTCCATCTTCGGCAGAGGATCCTCAATGCCTTTGCAGTAGATACTATCGGTACCAGGGCTACATCGGGATACTCTTTTGCCGCTTCAGGCATCGTCAAAGGCAGTCCCGCACCGGTAATAATGATATTGGCACCGGCCTTGCACGCATCCTGTACCACACGGTCATAGTCTGTCTGCGCATAAAGGATGTTTGCGGCAAGCGGTTTGTCCCCGCAGATCTCTCTCGCATTTTCAAATATCTTCTGTAGTGCCTTAAAAGAGTAGAAGTTAATCGCTTCAAGCGGGCGGTGGTCTTTGCCGACCATCTCTTTGTCATCAAGGTATTTTCTATTTTTATAGACACCTGTACCAACAGCGGAGATCACGCCTAGACCTCCCTCCTTTGATACATTGCCGGCAAGCTGGTCCCAAGAGATACCAACCCCCATTCCTCCCTGTATAATAGGCTTTTCGATCGTATATTTTCCGATCTTAAAAGATTTGAATGTCACTTATTTTACCTTCACTTTCGCAAATCTTCTTTTCCCTACCTGCAGGATATAATCTCCGCAGCCCAGGTTAAGTTTATCGTCAC
>JAQUFB010000123.1 GCA_028684885.1 Sulfurovum sp.
GCTAGCCATCATGAGCATCACAATCCATAATTTTTTCATTCTATAAACTCCTTGGGATCTTTCCCTGCATAATAGTAATAAATAGACTTGCCTATCTCATAATCGTAGCGTGTCTCATCATAGCGTGCTTTCGCCAGTGTTTGATTGTTGAGTGCATCGAGATACGCAATGTTGTCCACCAGACCGTTTTCAAACTTCTTGACAATAGCACGATAAGTACTTTGGGCAGATGTGAGCTCACTGCGCGCACTTTGCAGTTTTGCACGGATCGTTTGGAGATTTTTCTTAGAAAGCCTGAATTGCATCTTCTGCTCATCGATACGGTATTGACGTTTTGATTCTAGTGCGAGTTTCTGATATTGCAACGCCTCTTTCTCTTTGCTCATCTTTCCGTTGTCAAAAAGGCGCATATTTACCGAAATGCTTGCCTGATTCTGATGGTCAAGCAGTATTGAGCCTGAATCCAAACCGGGAGAAGAAGCCATGTCATCGAAGCTGGATCTGCTGTAATTATCCTGCAGGGTGATATGTGGCATATATCCCGCATTGACCGCTTTGGCATTTTCATCGAGTACATTGGCAGAGGCTTGGAGTATTTTACTCTGTTCATAGGGCTCGAAGATGATATTGCCGGGTTCTTTAAATATACTGTTTTTAAGGTTATCTACCGGCAGTCCACTTTCCAGACGCAGGTTTTCCAGTCTGGTCTGCAGGGAGAGTTTTGTATTTTCTATCGTGTAGCGGTTATGTTCATAGACTGCTACAAGCTTGTCGATATCCTCCTGGGTCGCAAGCCCCGCGGCACTGAACTTTCTGATACGGTCAAGCTGTGCCTTAAGCTCTTTGGATTGTCCATAAAGTGCAGCGAGTATCGCCTGAAGCTTGCGGATAGTATAGTAATGGTCTATGATCTTTAATGCCAGGTCTTTGGCAAACGCCTCCTGCTCGAAGAGTGAGGCACGGTATTCAAATTTTTTTGCACGTACCATGGCACTTTTCCTGCCTCCATCGTAGAGATCCATACTCATTGTGACATAGCCGCTTGTTGTTTCCCCTGGGTTTACCAGGGAATTTGGGGTGACTCTGCTGTAGCTTCCACCAATGTCAAGGGTAGGCCAAAAGGCACTTTTTGAAGCTTCCATCTCTTTGGATTTGGCCTGTGCATTCAGTTCTGTGGCTTTGATCATCGGGTTATTCTGGTGCGCATTGGTTATCAGGGCTTTCAGGTCATACTCCTGGGGCATCAAGGCTGTCATTTCATACTCCTGGGCTGCCAGCCAGATAGGCAGCAGCGCTATCCATAAGATTCTCATTGTTCCTCCTTAACTTCTATCAATGTAAAAAGTGTCTCCACAAAACGTTCTATTTCGCTTTTCGCATCCGTATGCAGCATATACGTGTCGATCACCAGCCCTTTGGCAAAGAGGTGAAGGGCGGGGATCAGTTCACGTGCCTCCGGAACGATCTCATGATTCTCTATCGCTTCATCAATGACCATGGTTAACTTCTCCATTGATTTGTTATGACATGCCTGGCTGAACTGCTCCATCTCTTCCGTGCCGTCCATAAGAGAGATCGCAATGAACTCACGGTAAAGAGAGAGATGCTTTTTGGTCTCTTCATTGAGATAAAGCAGGTTCAAAAAGTGGTAGATCTTCTCTTTTGTCGAGGCAGACTGTGCAACTTTTTTATAAAACTCCTCTTCATATTCGGAAATAAAGAGTGTGATGATCTCAAAGACGATATCCTCTTTGTTATGAAAATACTCGTAGACCGTCCCCTTGCCGATTCCCGCGGTTTTGGCGATCTCTGCAATGGTCAGGTTGTTTATGCCATGCTCAAGCAGCAGTGTCCTGCAGGAAAGTGCAATATCTCTTCGTTTTTCTTCTTTATTGACGATAATTGCCATAGATCTCCTTTTGACTGACCGTCGGTCAACTAAAATCATAGCATCTTTTTTTTAAGATGAATTGAGAGTTTTTCCCTGGATAGAAAAAGGTGCTTGAAGAGAGTAGAACATGTTTATTTATGGAAGAAAGTGTTAGTTCCAAAGTCGTAGGTTTTACAATGCCAAACGCATACCGGAAATATTGATTTGGAAGTGGAGACTTTCACATTCTCGCACCGTTAAACGAGAGTGGACATCTCCGAAGGAAAACATCCTCTCAGGTGACGATCGCTTCCAGCGCCTCCTCTATGTCCGTATAGTGAAATCTATACCCCTCCTCTATAATCCTTTTGGGGTGGACCTCTTTGGAGTCGGTAAGGACAGAGGCCGCTTCCCCGTACATGATCATCAGGGCAAACTCCGGGACAGGCAGGATGGTCGGGCGGTGCAGTGCCTTGCCCAGTGCTTTGGTGAAGGTGTGGTTGGTAACAGGAGTGGGTGATGTGGCGTTGAAGACTCCGGTCAGCCGCTTCTCCATGAGATGTTTGTAGATCCCCATCAGATCATCCATGTGTATCCAGCTGGTCATCATCTTCCCGTCCCCGATGATCCCTCCCACGCCGAGTCTGAACGGGGTGATCATCTGCTCCAGCGCACCGCCGTCTTTGCCGAGGATTACACCGAACCTCAGGATGGCGGTGGGCTTGCTGCATTTGTGTGCTTCATCCTCCCATTCTTTGGCCAGATTTCCCAGAAAGTCCTCAGCATAGGCATCGCAGGATTCGTCGCAGCGAACATCGCTTGGGTAGATGCCTATGGCGGAGGTGGAGATGAAGTGTTTGACCTCGCTTTGATTGATCGCTGAGACGAGCCGGTCGGTGGTATGGATACGGCTCTCTCTAAGCACTTTTTTATAGGGGTCGCTCCAGCGTTTGATGATGGGCGCCCCTGCAAGGTTGATGACGACATCGACCCCTTTGAGTTTTTCCAGGATCGCTGTTTCATCATCCTCTCTTTGAATGCTGATGGTATCCCGGAAAGTCTCCTGCAAAGCTCTCCCTACAAATCCGCTTGCTCCGGTGATGGCTATTTTCATCCTCTCCCTCCTTTTATTGTTTGAGCAGCTTTTCGATCTCTTCTTCGATCTCATTGGGTTTGGTCGAGGAGCCAAACCGTGCGGTCACTTTCCCCTCTCTGTCTATAAGAAATTTGGTGAAGTTCCACTTGATCGCTTCGGTACCCAGAATACCCGTTTGTTCGGACTTGAGGTAGGCGTAGAGAGGGGGTGTGTTCTCCCCGTTGACCTCTATCTTGGAGAACATCGGAAACGTCACACCGAAGTTGACGCGGCAGAACTGCTGTATCTCCTCTTCCGTACCGGGCTCCTGGTTGCCAAACTGGTTGGAGGGGAAACCGAGTACGACAAACCCTTTCTCCTTATATTTTTGATAGAGTGCTTCAAGCCCTTCATACTGTGGCGTATAGCCGCACTTGCTTGCCACATTGACGATCAGCATCACTTTGTCCCTGTAGGGCGCGAGCGTCGTCTCTTTCCCGTCTATCGTTTTTACGTTGAACTCATAGATCGATTGCATGGCTGGCTCCTTTGCACTGGTTGCCAAAGTGATTGCGCACAGCAGTATCAACACTTTTTTAAACATGATCTGCCTTTTTGTTTTCATTTCTGTATCTGACGGAGTATCTATGAGATAGTCTAGCATAACTCTCACCGCATGACAATATAGATGCTTCTACAATTTTCTTAGGTTCCCACATTTTTGTGGGAATCAATGCTTGAGATCTTTTGGCCGATCCCGTATATAAGTGAAAAAATACTTTTCGGCACTCAGGTTTTATTCGTGGCTGACAAAGATCAGTTTATCCGTCTCAAAGCCTGCCTCTTTGGCCTTTTGGATCAGGCGGGACTGGATCTGAGGATCGAGCTGCAGGGTACGTGAAAGTATCCAGAAGTAGGAGTGGTCGGGTCCGCTGATCATCGTGTAGCTCTCATAGTCGGTATCCATCACGACATAAGCCCCGTAAAACGGCCCGAAAAAGGAGACCTTCAGAAATCCGGTATCGGGATCCTCTACAAAGTAGGCTTTGCCTTCTGCCTCTTTCCACTTTTTCTTCTCTGTATCAAATCCCCGGTTGATGACCTTGAGACCGCCGTCTTTACGCGGGGAGTAGGTTGCGGTGATCTTCTCCAGCCCGCGCTCAAAGGAGTGGTCAAGCCGTGCGATCTCATACCAGGTGCCAAGATAGCGCTCAAGCTGAAAGTGCTCCACCGGAGTCACATGTTTTGGTCTTTCGACACAGCCTGTAAGCAGGGCAATGAGAATCAGCCATAGATGTTTCATGCGGTTTTCCTTCAAAGAGATTAAAAGTGCATTTGGGCAATTTATTTA
>JAQUFB010000033.1 GCA_028684885.1 Sulfurovum sp.
TGCTCAGCGTACAGGAGCACATGAAGCAGACCGTCCTTGCGTTGGATATCCCGCATCTTTTTATCGATGCGCGTGACACGATAGAGAACATCCATCAAACGATACTAACCTACTTGAAGGTATAATTACACCAATTTAAATATAACCTCGTTCCCGACGTCCTCGTTGGGAATGCATATATCGATCTACTATAACCAAAGTATGCATTCCCAAGCTGGAGCTTGGGAACGAGTAAAATGACGTTACAACAAGGAACCGTTATGATCAATCCGCTACGTGGTATGAAAGACCTCACTTTTGAAGAGAGTGAACGTTTTGAATATATCGTAAATACTGCTGCGACCATTGCCAGACGTTATGGCTATGGATATATCGAAACCCCTATTCTCGAAGAGACTGCGCTCTTCAAGCGCTCAGTGGGTGAGAGCTCTGATATCGTAGGGAAAGAGATGTATCAGTTCACAGACAAAGGCGAGAACGATGTCTGTATGCGTCCTGAGGGCACAGCCGGTATTGTGCGTGCCTTCATCTCTGCAAAACTTGACCGTCAGCCGGTCAAACAGAAGTTCTACTACTACGGGCCGATGTTCCGTTATGAGAAGCCGCAAAAAGGAAGACTCAGAGAGTTTCACCAGTTTGGATGTGAGAGCTTCGGTGAAGCTTCCGTCTATGAGGACTTTACGATCATTACGATGATCGCACAGATCTTTGATGCACTCGGCATCGGATATGAACTGCAGATCAACTCGCTTGGATGTAAAGTCTGTATGCCGAAATACAGAGAGACACTTGTCAACTCGCTTACTGAGATCAAAGAGGAGCTTTGCGAAGATTGCAACCGCAGGATAGGCACCAACCCTATCCGTGTCCTTGACTGTAAGAACGATAAATGCCAGGCACTGCTGGTGGAGTCTCCCAAACTGAAAGACTACCTCTGCGAAGAGTGCGACCCGGAGTTCAGAAAACTCAAAGCGCTGCTGGATCAGGAGGGGATCAAATACACCGTCAACGACAACCTGGTAAGGGGTCTGGACTACTACTCCAAAACAGCCTTTGAGTTTGTCAGCAGCGAGATCGGTGCACAGAGTGCCATCGCAGGCGGTGGACGCTACGACAGGCTGGTAGAGTTCCTGGACGGGAAACCGACGCCTGCAGTAGGGTTTGCCCTGGGTATCGAGCGTATCATGGAGCTGGTGAAGATGCCTGAAAAAGAGCCTGAAGGCTACTATATGGGTGCGATGACCCCGGAGGCCATCCCGGCACTCCTCAAACTTGCAACGAAAAAACGCCTGACAGACAAAGTCACGGTGGAGTACAACTCCAAAGGGTTCAAAAGCCATATGAAAGGGGTGGACAGAGCCAATCCAAGATATGCGGTTCTTATCGGCGAAGATGAACTGAACAATGGAACCGTATGGCTGAAGGATCTTGAGAGCAAAGAAGAGCAGGTCATTGATATCAATGACCTCTAAATGGTGACACGAAACCTTTAGAGTTTCGTGTCTGTTTATTGCATTTTAGAAATTAAACATCACACCTGCAAAGATTGAATCTCCCCGAGGCCCTCCGATCGTTGAGTGTTCATACTCGGCAACAAATTTATAGTCGTGCCCCATCGCCACTTCCACACCTACACCATAGTTAAATCCGTTATCATCCGCATCGATATGATACTCGTCGATCTCTTCGATCTCATACTCATACCCTGCTTTTGCAAAGAGGCCCAGAGTCTCTGTCAATTCGTAGGTATAAACAAGATCCAGTGCATGCGTATAGTACGTTGCATCCGCTTCAGCCACAACATCTCCGTGTTCCATTTCACTCACGGTGTTTTCAGCATAAGAGAAGTCATACTCCACCGCAAATCCATGCCCCAGCCTGTAACCCAGGTCGATACCAAATCCGTAACCGCTATCACCATCCAGTACTGCTTCTCCATGATGTACACTGTCTCCTGCAATTCTCAACCCCTTGACAATCACATAAAAGCCACTCTCTGTGTGCGAATGCACTTCCGGTATCTCTACTGCCGGCTCAACCGGAGCGATATCACCGCCTGCATGCAGCTGCAGCGCCATCAATGATGCAACCGATGTCATCAAAACGATTTTTTTCATTTTCTCTCCTGAATTTTATAAAACATTTCCCTTCATTAAAAGTATGAAGGATTCATCATAGATCATTTAGACTTAAAGCTTTGTATCTACCCCCTATTTCAAGCTGCATTTTTGAGGTATTTTATCTCTTTTATAAAAAAGAGACTCCTCTGCTTCAATCCGATCGATCAAAAAGATCAATCTTTCTTTAGCACAAAGCTATATGCAGTTCAGCCAAAGAAGGAGGTCGTTGCCTAGTCTTTCCACTGCCCTGTTGCTTGCTTCAACATATCCCCGGGCATCTGTTGTTTTTGTTGGTTCTCTATAGCTGAATCGTTTGCTTTTCATCAACTTGCCTGTATGAGTTGAAACAAGATTGAACTGCAGGGAAACAACCGCAGCCGAAGCATCACCCCTTACATGGTGAGAGAAGTCAAACACCGTACTCTCCAGCCTGCAGTCAGCCTGTGCTGTTGAGTCATAAGAAACCACCCCCTTGAACATACCGCTGCTCTGCAGTGTATACATCACAGTGCCCTGAAGAAGCTTTCCAAGATTATTGGACCACTTTGAGTTCAGATAGGCCCCCTGCTGTATAGGAGAATAAGAAAAATACATTTTGTCACTCATCTTCTCTTTGAGGCTCAGCGGCTGCATCACCTTGATCGTCTTGGAGTGATAGCTCCCCTGATGGCGTTTCTCCACCTTTGGGGTCTGCAGAGTATAGCTCTTCAGCGGTGTCATTTTCGTACCGCACCCGGCCAAGAAGATTACCAATAGTGCTCCCATAATATGTTTCATCGTTATTCTCCCGGCCCTTTCAAAGGGGTTCTTGATTTAAAAATCAGGTTGCTTGGACTCTCTTCAAGCTCTCCCGCAAGGTCACTCATCTGCGAGGAGAGTATCTGCATATCCACAATCAGCGGTTCAAGTATCTTCTTCATATTATAGTCATCGCGGTCGAGGCTCTGCTCAACCTTCAGTGTAACACGGTTGAAATTCTCTATCGTCGGAACGATCACTTTTTTCACATCATTCAGGTCTTTGGTCGCACCTTCAAAGTTGGTTGAAACTCTCTGCATCGAATCCCTAAACGCTTTGATCGCCGTATCGAGTTCCTCCAGGGAGCTCATCAGCCTCTTTTCTACCTCTTCGCCGTTTTTCGTGATCACCTCGACATTATCAAGTATCTTCTCTACCGTATTGATATTTTTATCCGAGACCACCTTTTGTCCCTGTTCGAGCAGGGCATCAAGCTTTTGGGAGAGGGATTCGACACTTCTACCCAGGTTTGCTACCAAAGAAGTCTTTGTTTTGATCGTAGGGATATACTCATCCGTCGGCTGGAGTGTTTTTGCCGCATTGGTTCCCCCCTCTATCTCGATAGAGAGCAGTCCCGTGATACCAAACATCTTTGTGGTCGCCACCATATCCTCTTTGATAGGGACATCCTGGCGGATATTGACATAGACTTCGGTAACTTCGATATTGTCCGGATTGATACGGATAGCACTCACCCGACCGATATCCACACCTCTAAGCATCACATCAGAATCGACAGAGAGCCCGGAAACCGATTCGCTGATCTCAAGTTTGTAGGTATGGAACTTGTCCCTTAGATCATATTTACCCAGCCAAAATGCAAACCACACTAACCCTATCCCAAAGAGTATGACAAAAATACCAACCACCAGATAATTGACCCTGCTATACATTCTTCACCTTTTCAAACCTCTCTTTGGTATATTCATTCTTAAAAAACCTTTCAACAAAAGGATGTTGTGATTGTAGCACATTTTCGATGCTCCCCTCCGCTACGACCCTCTTGTCTGCCAGGACTGCCATCCTGTCTACAATACTGAAGATACTCTCAAGATCATGGGTGATCATCACTACGGTGATCCCCAGCAGATCACGCAGATCTACGATCAATCTGTCAAAATTTCGTGCTCCGATAGGATCCAGCCCCGAAGTGGGCTCATCCAGGAAAAGAAGTTTGGGCTCCATCGCAAGCGCTCTGGCAAGTGCTGCACGCTTGACCATCCCTCCGCTCAGCTGTGAGGGGTAAAGACTCCCTACCCCGGGATCAAGACCGACCATTTTCAGTTTGGATGCCACCAGGCTGTCACGTAGCTTTTTTGAGATCATCGTATACTCTTTAAGCTGTACCTCGATATTTTCCGCCACGGTCAACGAAGAAAAAAGCGCACCGAACTGAAAGAGCACGCCCCAATCCCTTCGCAGTGCCTGGGCCTCCTTAAAGCCAATATGCTTAAGATTATTCCCCAGAACAGTGATCTCTCCCCCAGCAGGTTCAAGCAGCATGATCATCTCTTTCATCAGCACCGACTTGCCCGAACCACTCTCTCCCAGTATCCCGTAAATCTCATTCTCTTCGATATGCAAACTCACACCGTCATGTACCGTTCTTTCACCAAAACGGGTGACAATACTTTCTACCTCGATCACTCTATTCACAGATCAAGCTCCGTATAGATCACCGAAAAGAGCGCGTCAAAAGCGATCACAAGGAAGATACCGTTGACCACGGATGCCGTGGTATGAAGCCCGATACTTTCTGTATTATGAGAGACCTGAAATCCCCTGAAAGCCCCTACAGAAGCGATAAGAAAAGCAAATACCGGTCCCTTGATCATTCCCAGGATATAATGTTTTACCTCCAGCACCTCATAGAGACGGTCGATAAACTGTGTCATCGAAATCCCAAGCTGCATCCCCGAAGCGACCATTCCTCCGAAGATTCCCACGATATCTGCAAAAAAGATCAGCAGCGGCAATGCCACCATCATCGCGATGATGCGGGGCAGCACCAAATAGGCATAAGGATCAAATCCCATTGTCCTCATCGCGGCAATCTCCTCGGTGATCTTCATCGCACCGATCTCGGCAGTATAGGACGAGCCGCTCCTTCCGGCAATCACGATTGCTGTGATCATCGGCCCGAGTTCACGGGTGATGGAGATCGCTACTGTATCTACGATAAAGATATCTGCCCCGAACTTGGCCAACTGTACTGCTCCCTGGTAGGCAATCACCATCCCTACCAGAAATGAGGTCAGCCCGATAATGATCAGTGCATTAAATCCTGCTTGATGGATATGATAGACGATCTCTTTCATCCGTATCTCTCTGGGATGTATGATCATATGGAGAAATGCATAAAACACATGGCCCAGAAATTCGATAAATTCTTTCATGTCTTTAAGAAGCATGATTGTATTCTTTCCTACCGTTTCAAGCAGATTCTCTTCTCTGGGAGGTTTGATCACGACATGTCCATCTTCCTTAAGAAGATCATACATCTCTTTTTGATTTTTCGTGTAACCGGCAACCTCCACCGGAGTATGTCCTGAAAACGCTTTGAAGTATTCGGTAAAAAGCAAAACACCGGCTGAATCAAATTCTCTGACAGCCGAAACATCCCACGTAATCGGCAGCTCATAGGTGATTCGTTGCAGAATCCGTTCAATCTCAGGGACACTCGACAGTGTCCACTCACCTTTTGCCTTCAACACAAGCCGATCATTGTTCTTTTCGATACTGAGATATTCATTTATCATACGTTAATTATAGGTAAGATTCGATTAAGTTTAGGTATAATACCCATTATAATTAAGTGAGTATATGATGAAAGATTTTGGCATAGATGTCTGGAGTGACAACAATTTTATCATTAAACATGATACGATCAACATCAATTACGGGCTTGAGCCCTCACTCTACGAGATCACAAAACAGATACGCAACCAGGGATACAAAGGACCTTTGCTTCTACGTTTTCCTCATCTTATTAAGAAACAGATCTCCACACTGTTCGAGACCTTCAACGCTGCAAGGGAGACCTTCGACTACCAGGGGACTTTCAATGCAGTCTTCCCGCTGAAGGTCAACCAGTTTCCCAACTTTGTCCATGCTCTGATGGATATTTCCAAAGAGTACAACTACGGTCTGGAGGCCGGGAGCAAGGCCGAACTGGTGATTGCAATGAGCAAAACCCCTCTGGGTGCACCGATCACGATCAACGGGTTTAAAGACAAGGAGATGATCTCCATGTGTTTTATCGCGGCCAAGATGGGGCACAATATTACGATCACCATTGAGGGGCTTGATGAACTTGAAAGTATTATTCAGGTCAACAAAGAGTTTAACGATGAGTCCGAAAACCCGATTGTGCCGAATATCGGTGTGCGTATCCGCCTGCACAGCTCAGGTATCGGTATCTGGGCAAAAAGCGGCGGATACAACTCCAAGTTCGGACTTACCTCGACTGAGCTGATCGAAGCCTACGAACTGCTCAAGAAGCATAACCTGCTCGAAGCGCTCTGGATGATCCATTTTCATATCGGCTCGCAGATGGGAGATATCGCTCCGCTCAAAAAGGCGTTGCGTGAAGCGGGAAACATCTACGCGGAACTGAAAAAACGCGGTGCCGACAGCCTGAGCGCGATCAATATCGGCGGCGGTCTGGCGGTGGAGTATTCCCAGCATGCTCATGACAAAGAGCGTAACTACTCATTGAACGAATTTGCCAACGACGTCATCTACCTCATGCAGGAGATCGCAAAAAACAAAAATGTACCGCAGCCGAATATCTTTACAGAGTCCGGCCGCTATATCGCTGCCTCCCACTCGGTACTGGTTGCGCCCGTACTTGAGCTCTTCAGCCAGGAGTACCACGAAAAGTGCCTGAGGCTCAAGTCGGAAAACCCGCCTTTGATCCAGGAGCTGCATGACCTCTACAATACAATGAGCCGCACGAATGCCAGAGAGTACCTTCACGATGCCCTGGATCATATGGAGAGTCTGCTGACACTCTTCGATCTTGGGTATATTGATCTGGAAGACCGCTCCAACACCGAAACACTGGTAAACCTGATCGTGAAAAAAGCCATCGCCCTGCTCAGAAGCGAAGATACCGATGAGCTCAAACAGCTTCAGGACCGTATCCAGGAAAAGTATCTGGTGAATTTCTCCATCTTCCAGTCTCTTCCGGATTTCTGGGGGCTTGAGCAGGAGTTTCCCATCATGCCGCTCACGCATCTCAATAAAATACCGACCAATCCGGCAAGTATCTGGGATATCACCTGCGACAGTGACGGGGAAATAGAATTCAACCGTGACTATCCGCTCTACCTGCATGATATTGATCTGGATAAAGAGGAGTATTTTCTCGGTTTCTTCCTCACCGGCGCCTATCAGGAAGTACTGGGAATGCAGCATAACCTCTTTACGCATCCGACAGAGTGCCTGATCAATTTCGATGAAACAGGGAACTATAAAATCGAGGGACTGATCGAAGCACAGAACCTGATGGATGTACTGGATGATATGGATTATGATACCAATTTGATCGACAAAACACTCAAACAGCATATTGAGCTTTCAGAAACACTCACTTCCGAAGAGAAACGCGAACTTTTGGGCAAACTTTACCTGCATTTAAGTGAAAATAGCTATCTTAAGACCATACAGGCGATCGAGGAGTCAAACTGAGATCGCAGGATATGAATGTTCAGGAGAGACTTTGAACCCGTTTAGATTGATCAAAGAAGATTTTACCAATGTCAAACAAAATGACCCTGCCCTGCACTCCACCTTCGAACTCTTTTTCAACTATCCCGGACTCTGGGCGCTGCTTTTTCACCGGATCGCACACTGGTTTTACAACAAAGGGTTGCGTTTTCTGCCGCGATTTATCTCGGCGATCGGACAGTTCCTTACCACTGTCGATATCCATCCTGCCGCACAGATCGGACGCAGGGTTTTCATCGACCATGGTGTAGGTGTCGTCATCGGAGAGACCGCGATCGTCGGAGATGATGTCGTGATCTATCAGCAGGTGACACTGGGCGGAGTAAGCCTCACCAAGGGAAAACGGCACCCAACGGTCGGAAACAATGTGGTCATCGGTGCAGGGGCCAAAATACTGGGAAATATCACGATAGGGGATGATGCAAAGATCGGTGCAAACTCCGTGGTCATTAAAAATGTCCCCCCGAAGACTACCGCGGTCGGTATACCCGCGCGTGTACTCCAGTATGAAAAATCCGCAACCAAACTGAGCCATGATGAGATGCCGGATATCAATAAAGAGATCTTTAAATACCTTCTCAAACGTATCGAGATCCTTGAAAGCGCCATCGAGAGCGGCGAGAGCAAAGATATCAGGCAAAAAGACCACGATCTCGAGATAGACTACGACGATTTCATCCACAGTATGGATTGATCGTGGAGCAATAAGAAACAATCCGCTCCTTTCCCTCTTTTTCTTCTGCGCTTATCAAAATATTTTTACGCTTATTCTGCTATAATTGTTGGATTTTCTAATTTTTATTATTTACAAGGGTTATAATGCTATCAGATCGCATACAATCACTATCACCGTCATTGACGATTGCTATCTCTTCACTGGCAAGAGATCTTAAAGCAGAGGGGAAAGATGTCCTCTCATTTTCAGCGGGTGAACCTGACTTCGGTACACCGCAAAAGATCAAAGACGAGGCCATCAAAGCTATCAATGACGGCTTTACACAATATACTGCAGTACCCGGTATCCCGGAACTATTGAAAGCAGTAGCAGGAAAACTCAAAAGAGAGAACAACCTGGAGTATGCACCTTCTGACATCATTGTCAGCAACGGTGCGAAACAGTCGCTTTTCAATCTTTTTCAGGCGGTCATCAATCCGGGTGATGAAGTGATCATCCCTGCACCTTACTGGGTAACCTACCCAGAACTGGTGATCTATTCAGAGGGGAAACCTGTCATTATCGAAACCGATGAGAAAAGCGGCTTCAAGATCACAGCGGAACAACTCAAAAATGCGATCACGCCCAAAACGAAAATGATCGTACTCACCTCTCCTTCCAATCCTACCGGTTCCGTATACTCCAAAGAGGAACTGGAGTCACTTGCAGAAGTGTTGAAAGGTACGAATATCATCGTCGCAAGTGACGAGATGTACGAGAAGCTGGTTTACGGGATCGACTTTGTAGCGACTGCGAGTATCTCGGAAGATATGTACCAGAGAACCGTCACCATCAACGGCCTGAGCAAGTCTGTGGCAATGACAGGATGGCGTTTTGGATACCTTGCATCACCAAACAAAGCATTGATCGCGGCGATGAACAACCTTCAAAGCCAGAGTACCTCCAATATCAACTCTATCACACAAAAAGCAGCGATCGTTGCACTCAACGGCGAGGTTGATGCAGAGATCGAAGAGATGAGACAGGCATTTGATGCAAGAGCCGCTGAAGCGGTAAAACTCTTCAATGAGATCGACGGTCTGAGCGTACTCAAACCCGACGGTGCATTCTACCTCTTTGTCAACACAAAAAAGATCTCAAACGACTCCATCGAGTTCTGCAAAGAACTGCTTCAGGAGACAGGTGTTGCGGTAGTACCGGGGATCGGATTTGGTGCAGAAGGATACTTCAGATTCTCCTTTGCGACGGATATCGAAACGATCCGCGAAGGTATCAGCCGTATCAAAAAGTTTGTAGAGAGCAAACGCAAATAGAGCGTTTAGCACGCTGACGCTTTTTTCCTTAACCAGTCCTTAAAAAATATCTTTTCGTAGGTCGGGGTGTCCTCACCCCGACACTGATACAGATCTTTCCACCCATCTTAAAACACATACAAGTTTTTTATTATCAAAGAGCAGCACCCCACTGCCTTTCAGATTAAAAGTCTACAGCGACATCCACTTTTGGATTCCAGATCACAGTCGGGAATGACGGAAAAAAATATGTTATGGATTTTCAAAATAAAGATTCACATTCGATCAACTCAAAACTCAAAACTCAAAACTCAAAACGAATCACCAATCACTCAACGCTGAACGCTGAACGCTATCTCCTCTTCGTCATATTTTCCAAAGAGAACCAGATGAGTCCGATGATCGTAAAGAGTACCACCGGTGCGATCCATGGGTTTTGCTGCACATAGCCGAAAAATGCGATGATCGATTCGCTCGCATAGTATGCACTCAGACCGATCGTCAGAACGAATACAATGGAAGCAAAAATATTGAAGAAGATAAATTTTTTAAAATCATATTTTGCCAATGCCATGGAAACCGGTACCAGGGTCTTTACCCCGTAGATGAACTTTTGGATAAACACGGCAAACGGGCCGTACTTTCGCATGATCAGCGTCGCCAGTGCGATCTTTCGCTTGTGTTTGGCATAGTAGGGTTTGATCTGATCTTTCTGATACTTACCGAGATAGAAAAGAAAGTTGTCCCCCATAAAGTTGGAGATCATCGCGATGATCAGCGCGGTGGTAAGATCCATATTGCCCATAAAAGAGAAGACGCCTGCCGCCGCTACGATAAAAAGCGAACCCCCGAACGAAAAAAACGCTACCGCGAGGTATCCCCACGTCTCCAAAGAAGAAAAATCCATCTAAAACCCTTATAATTCTATGGATAAAATCATATCTAAAATTGGTTAATGTTATAATTCCGCTCATGATCGATACATTTATGAGCATTCTTTTTGTCTATGTCTTTATCGCCCTCGGATACCTCGCCAAGCGTATCTTCAAAGAGGATATGAACTCCAAAACACTCACACTTTTTTCTATCTATTTTCTGCAGCCTTTTGTCACCGTATGGGGATTCAGTACCGCCAAGCTGGAACTTGCCCATATCTACACACCGCTGGTCTATCTGGGGATCATCTTTTTGCTGCTCCTCCCGACGATCGCACTGGGGAAGATCATCTTCAGCAATCCCAAAGAGCGTTCCATCTTCTCCATCGCCGGATTTGTCGGGAACACGGGGAATATCGGTATCCCTTTGGGAATTGCCCTCTTCGGGGAGGCCAGCGTCATCTACACGACCCTGATCAATATCGCCAATGTCTTTGTGGTCTACATTGTCGGGGTCTACATCTACTCGCGGGGATCGTTCAGTATCAAAGATTCGCTTCTGAATATTATCAAGATCCCGATCATCCCGGCCTCTGTGGTAGCGATCGGGATCAATATCTATGATATCCCCCTCACACCGCAGATCCAGGAGTTTTTCAAGATGGGCGCCTACGGAGGGATCGTACTGCAGCTTTTCCTCCTGGGGACATTTCTGCAGGGGATCAGGCTCAGGGAGCTTCGCCCCCTTCTGATCTTCTCCACCCTTTCTCAGAAGTTTATCCTCATACCGCTTCTGAGCGCAGCGATTCTGAGTTTCACTTCCCTGCCGCTCTTTGTACAGGGGGTGATACTGATGGAGATGATGGTACCTCTGGCAGTGGCCAACATCAACCTCGCTTCACTCTATGACTGCCGCCCCAAAGAGGTCACTTCGCTCATCATGATCAGCACCCTGCTCTTCATTCCCATGCTTTTTGTGCTGAGTTACATCGTAAATCGTTTCTATTTGTGATAGAATTACATACTTACTATTAGGAGTTTCCATGTCTACAAATACCCTTATTATCGGTGCTGGCGGTGTCGGAAATGTCGTTGCGTTCAAATGTGCGATGAATGCCGAGACTTTCGGAAATATCACACTCGCAAGCCGTACACTCAGCAAATGTGATGAGATCGCAGCCAATGTGAAAGCAAAAACAGGCGTAGAGATCGCCACGGCAAAAGTCGATGCGGACAGCGTAGAAGAGCTGGTCGCACTGATCATGAAGACCGATGCGGATATCGTGATCAACGTGGCGCTGCCCTACCAGGATCTGACCATTATGGATGCGTGTACCCAGTGCGGGGTTGACTACCTTGACACAGCGAACTACGAGCATCCCGATGAAGCGAAGTTCGAGTACAAAGAACAGTGGGCGAGAGATGAGCAGTTCAAAAAAGCGGATATCATGGGTCTGCTCGGAAGCGGGTTTGACCCGGGTGCGACCAATGTCTTCTGTGCCTATGCCCAAAAGCACTACTTTGACGAGATTCACACGATCGATATCCTTGACTGCAACGCGGGAGACCACGGCTATCCCTTTGCGACCAACTTCAACCCTGAGATCAACCTTCGTGAAGTGAGTGCGAAAGGAAGATACTGGGAAAACGGGAAGTGGATCGAGACCGAGCCGATGGAGATCAAGCAGGTATGGGACTACCCTGAAGTGGGGCCGAAAGACAGCTACCTGCTCTACCATGAAGAGATGGAGTCACTGGTCAAACATATCAGGGGATTGAAGCGTATCCGGTTCTTTATGACATTCGGTGCAAGCTATCTCAAGCATATGGAAGTGCTTCAGAACGTCGGTATGCTCGGTATCGAACCGGTCGAGCACAAAGGCCAGCAGATCATTCCTATCGAGTTCCTCAAAACGCTGCTTCCTGATCCGGCAAGCCTCGGTCCGCGTACCAAAGGAAAGACCAATATCGGTATCTTCGCAAAAGGGATCAAAGACGGGAAACCGAGAACGATCTATATCTACCAGATCAAAGACCATGAAGAGTGTTATGCAGAAGTAATGAGTCAAGGTGTAAGCTACACTACGGGTGTTCCTGCAATGATCGGTGCGAAACTGATGCTTGAGGGTGTATGGCAGGGAACTGGTGTCTTCAACATGGAAGAGATGGATCCCGATCCGTTTATGGAAGAGCTGATGAAACAGGGGCTTCCGTGGGAGGTACTGGAGCTCGAAGCGCATGAGGACCTCAGAGTTGATGCCTAGTGCATCAACGGAGTCCTATCATACTCATAAACCTGCCGCTGCACCCCTGCTCCTTTCTATAGGAGAAATACCTCTCCGCCTCGCATGCGGTACACTGACCGCTCATCTCTATATTTTCAGCGTTTAACCCCGCATCCAGAAGCTGCTTTTGGTTGGCCAGCGGCAGATCAAGCATATATTTTTCCCCGACCTGATCGCATAGCGCTTCATCATCGAAATGCTGCGCCACATCCTCCCCCACTTCATAGCAGCATCTCCCGATAGAGGGCGCAATGAAAGCAACGATATCTTTGGGATTCGAGCCGAAAGTATCGACCATCTTCTGCACTGTTTTCCCAGTGATATTGGCTTTTGTACCTCTCCATCCTGCATGGATCGCAGCCACGACCTCTTTTTCAGGGTCAAAAAGGAGCACAGGTACACAGTCAGCGGTCAGGATCGTCAGTACCATCCCTTTTTGAGCGGTGATCATCGCATCGCAGTTGGCTACCGCATCTTCGGCGGTATGCCATCCTCTGCTTTCCCCGCCTTCTATGATCGTAATATGATCGCTGTGGGTCTGCTCTGCTACGACAAAATACGCCTGCTGCCCGATCCCCAGCCTGCGTGCAACCTCCCGCCTGTTTGCGATGATCTCTTCTGCCGGTTCCCCGGTATGCAGCGCCAACGATCCCTGACAGAAAAGCGCGCTCTCTTTCGTGGTGACAGTATGAAAACACCCTTCATATTTATCCAGCAATCCCGAACGGTAAAACCCGGCCATCCCTTACCTCTAACATTTTTTGATATAATACCCAAAAAATGAAGGCACGGTATGGAGCATTGGTTTGATTTTGACAAACGTATTTTTAAACATTTCAACTATCTTTTAATCCTCCAGATCATTCCCCTGCTTGCCATCTCCTCCTATCTCGTCAACGAGATCAACCCTTACCTCTTTACCAAACAGATGGTCTACTATGCCATCGGGGGTATCGCCTTTTTGGTCACGGTCTTTATCCCCTGGAGGCAGATCATGTGGTGGTTTGCCCCGCTTTTCTATATCGCAAACCTGGGTCTGCTTATCGCCGTAGAACTTGTAGGGAAGACGATACTCGGTGCGCAGCGCTGGATAGAGATACCGGGGATCGGTATTACGATACAGCCTTCGGAGTTCATCAAGGTCTCGGTCATGATGACGCTGGCGTATATCATACACAAAACGCCTCCGCCGGAAAAGGGGTATGGCCTCTGGAAGTTTCTGCTGCTTTCCCTCCTGATCGTCATTCCCTTCGTACTGATCGCAAAAGAACCCGATCTCGGTACCGCGCTTGTACTGCTGATCACGGGATATGGTATCCTTTTTATTATCGGGATCAACTGGAAGATCTGGTTCACTATCTTTATCATCGCAGGCTTCAGCGCCCCTGTGGTCTACCAGTACGGTCTGAAGCCCTACCAGAAAAAACGTATCGAGGATGCCCTCAACAAGCCGAGCTATCAGGTAAGACAGGCACTCATCGCCATCGGTTCGGGTGGGATTGAAGGGAAACCCAAAGACGAAGCAACCCAGACACAGCTTGATTTTCTGCCCGTTGCCTCGACTGACTTTATCTTCGCCTATCTCGGAGAACGCCTGGGCTTTAAGGGGATGATGGCTGTCATAGCGCTCTATATCCTGCTCATCTTCAACCTGCTCTATATCTCTGCCAAATACGCCAAGGATTATCTCATCAAAACCTTTGCCTCAGGACTGGCATTTTTGATATTTGTCTATATGGGGGTAAATATCTATATGATCATCGGACTCGCCCCCGTCGTGGGGCTTCCGCTGCCGATGTTCAGCCACGGAGGGACCTCATTTATCATATTTGCGGTTATTTTCGGAATTCTCCAAAACTTAATTGCATTTAAAGACTACAGTCGCTATAATTCTGACTCGAAAATCACAATGCAACACAAAGATTTTCACTAACCAAGGGTCTTTAGCTCAGCTGGTTAGAGCACTCGGCTCATAACCGAGTGGTCCAGGGTTCGAGTCCCTGAGGACCCACCACCTATATACTCATACAATCCCCTAAAAACCGTTGTTTCAGAGCTTTTATAGATTCAATGTATTTTACTTTGGCAACCTATTGGTAACCAATTATAGGTATTTTGAGATTAGAATTATATTAAGAGGCGGAACTAAGTTTTTCGATATCAGTATAAATCACTTCGAGAACTTTTTCAAGATTACGTTCCATTTCACTTAAACCATCTTCATTTATTTTATGTTTGAGTTCAAAAAGTGCTAAACGCTTCAAAAGTTCATCTTCATTAGAAATCCTATGACTATAGTTTAACGATTCCATTTCGTGATTATGCAGAACCCTATTAAATGCTCCTACTAATTCCATAGAGGCATAAACTCTATTGTCCAGATAAGTATCCCTCAATGCTAGAAAAAACTTATAGTACGCTATAGCAAAGCTCTCAAAGTCTTTAGAAAAGTGATGCTTCATCAATCTAACGGTTTTATATCTTTTATCAATGATTGCTTGCAATGGATAGTAAAGATTTTTCAGTCGTTCTTTACGGAATTCATCTTTGTTTTTTACTCTCATCAATATAACATTTACGAGAAAACCTACGATCCCTCCAATGAGTAGTAAAGCTACCTTTTCCCATTCCATCACAACTCCCCTCTGAACGCCTGATCAAGGATAGAAGCTTTGAGGGCTTTGAGGCTCTCCATTTTCTCTTTTTGGACTGCTTTGACTTTTTCTATTTTTTGCGAAATCTCATCCAGATATGAAACAACTTTTTGTTGAATATCAAGTGGAGGAAGTGGAACTTCTAATTCTTTGATGTATGTTTGACTAATATTTGGTTGTGCTCCACCAAATGAATCTTTTAGCATTTTTTCTCTAATTTTTTTCAAGAAATAAAACATATAGAGAGTTTCAAATTTATTTTTATCATTTAAAATGGCACATATCGCTTGGTTAGTAGTAGTTTCTATGTTTAAAATTCCCAATCTACCAACTGTGGCTCCATACATCGCGATCAATAATGTTCCTTCTGGAAATAATTTAGCGGATGATTTATTGAGTCCATCTTCAGTAATAAACTCTTCTACTTCAGTAATATATCCATCATTAAGCTCTCCACTCTTTAACCATCCAATACTTCCCCCCCAATAGGACTTCTCATTTCTTTTTGGAGTACCACCACTTGTAGTTTTTGTTAAACTACCTAATTGATGATTTTCATACCTCTCCTCCAACTCCCCAAAAACCTCATTCAAAACACTCCCCATAAAAGCATCCGCTTCATCCATATTTTTTTGATGCAGGGCGATGGCTTTGTCGATCTTTTCGAAGAGTGTATCGAGTTTGGTGATGATGCGTTTTTGTTCTTGGAGAGGTGGGAGTGGAATGTAAACCTGAGATATACTTTTGTATGAGATAACAGGCTGTGCAGCTTGATTTGCAGTTTTACCTAAATCAATATAGGATAAAAATTGAGTTAAGAATTGTTTATTAATTTCTTTTTTGTATTCAGATACGTAAAAAGCATTATCTGTTATCCAAATATCTTCCTTTACAAATCTAACATTACCACATAATGCTCCAACTCTTCCAATTATAATATTTTCACCGCTTAAATTATATTCATTGTGTTTTCCATTAATACCATTTCCGCCATATACATTATAATTTCCACTTTCCACCATAGTTTTTTTTGGTAAAAAGTCTCCGCTTTTTATTTTAAATGTATCACTAATTTTCTTCCATTCCCACCCATCAGGAAGTTTATACAACTCACTCATTCTTTAGATCCTGAATCAAGTTCAGGATGACGGGTGATAAGTATCGCCTCGATCTCATCCATCAGATCATTGATCTCTCTGTTATTGTCTTTGATATTCTCCACCAGCTCTATCGGTGACTTGTGCTCTATCACCTCTATATTGTTCTGGTTTTTCGCAGAGATATCATACTCCTTGATGTCATTGACATGGATGATCCAGCTGTTCTCCGTCTCCTTGCGCTCCTGCCAGATATCAAGGAACTCTTTGAAGTGTTCATACTTGATCGGCTTGTTCTTCGTGAGCTTGTAAGGCGGGTTCACCTCATAGTAGAAGATATCCGAAGTGCTTCCCTTTCGATCAAAGAAAACCACATTGGTCTTCACCCCGCTGTACGGCAGAAATACACCTGCCGGAAGGCTGAGTATCGTATGGACATTGAAGTTCTCGAGAAGCTCTTTTTTGACTGACTGGAAAGCGTTGTTGGTCTGGAAGAGCACCCCTTCAGGCACGACCACGCCGCATCGTCCGCCTACTTTAAGACTCTTCATCATATGCTGGAGGAAGAGCAGCTCCGTCGCATTGGACTTGACGGGGAAGTTCTGCTGTATCTGATCCTTTTCTTTCCCTCCGAACGGAGGATTGGCGAGGATGCAGTCATAGCGGTCTTTCTCCTCTAACCCACGGATATCCTTGGTGAGGGTATTGGACTTGGAGATATTGGGCGATTCTACCCCGTGCAGGATCATATTCATCACACCCATCACGTAGCTGAGCGGGGTCTTTTCGTTACCGAAGAAGGTCTCTTCACTGAGAAACTTCAACTGCTCGGTCGAGAGTTCTCTCTGTTTGTTGGCTGCGATATCCTCATAGCGTATATGGTTGTACGCCTCGATGAGAAACCCGCAGCTCCCCGCCGCAGGATCGTAGATGGTCTCCCCTATCTTCGGATCGACCACATCGGTGATCACCTTGACCAGCGGACGAGGGGTATAGAACTCCCCGCTGTTACCGCCATCACTCCCCATATCTTTAAGCAGTTTTTCATAGACAAGCGAAAGCTGGAAGAGATCGGACTGGTTGTGGAAATCCATCGCATCGATGATATCGAGCACTTCCCTGAGCGTATGACCATTGGCGATACGGTTGTCGATAAACTCAAAGATCGCCCCGATCTTATACTTCACCGACTTCGGATCTTCGGTGATCGACTTAAAGCCTTTAAGATAAGGGAACAGCTCTCTGTTCACAAATTCCAGCAGATCATCCCCGCTCTTCGCATTGATCAGATCAAGTTTCCCTTTCGCATCCTTCGGACAAGCCCACACATCCCAACGATACTTTTCATCGATGATATAGCTATACACTTTCCCATCCAACTCAGCCTCTTCAGCCTTGTTGATCTCCAGATCGTTGATAAACTTGAGGAAAAGTATCCATGAGATTTGTTCGGTGTACATCATCGCACCGGATATCCCGTCGTCTCGGCGTAGGATGTCTGTTATTCTGTTGATTTTTTGTTCCA
>JAQUFB010000124.1 GCA_028684885.1 Sulfurovum sp.
AATACCGCAAAATGCACATCCCTGATGATCCAGGATTCTACGAGAAGTTCTACTTCACTCCCGGAGATCTCGGCTTTGAACCGATCGATACCTCCGTAGGGAGACTGGGGGTACTGGTCTGCTGGGACCAGTGGTACCCCGAAGCTGCCAGGGCGATGACACTCCGCGGCGCAGAGATCCTTATCTACCCCACAGCGATCGGATGGTTCGATGGAGACAGCGAAGGGGAGAAAAAAAGACAGCTGGAGAGCTGGGTCACGATCCAGCGCTCCCATGCGATCGCCAACGGTATACCGGTCATATCATGCAACCGTGTAGGGTTTGAAGCGGATAGTTCGGGTGTGATGGAGGGGATACGTTTCTGGGGCAACTCTTTTATCGCCGGAGCCCAGGGAGAGATACTCATACAGGCGGGGAGCGAAAATGAGGAGATACTCTACGGGGAGATCGACCATGCACGCACAAAGACAGTACGCGACATCTGGCCCTTCCTGCGTGACAGACGCATCGAGTCTTACGGCTGCCTGCTCAAACGCTACTGTGATGAGTAATTTATATTTATGATAATTTGATACAATAACTGATAATTTTTACATTCGGAGCGATAAAATGTATGATATAACCCCTGTAGCAAAAGGTGAAGCCGTACACTTCAGGATGCCTGACCCGGCATTCTATGAGGCATTAGGGTATGAAGGAATGAAAGACCTGATGTACCGTTTTTACGACGAGATCTATGAGAGTGCCATCGCCAACTTTTTCCCCCAGGATGAAGTAGAGTTTGAAAAGGTCAAAGAGAAAAATGCACGCTTTTTTATCCAGCTCTGCGGCGGGCCGAAAGTACATACAGAGTCGGAGGGGCAGGATCTTACCGAGTATATGATCCGTCTGCATGATGAGTTCTCTATCTATGAAAAAAGCCGCTATGAGTGGCTGGGATGCATGGAGACAGCCCTGCGGGAAACCGACATCCCCCAGGAGCTCAAAGACAATTTCTGGGAATACCTTGAAGCCTTTTCAAAACTCACCGTCAACAGTTTCACGGACGGAAGCCACTACTATGCTGCCTATACACAGGCGATAGAGGACAACTGATAATTAGGTAGCAGGTAGCAGGTAGCAGGTAGCAGGTAGCAGGTAGCAGGTAGCAGGTAGCAGGTAGCAGGTAGCAGGTAGCAGGTAGCAGGTAGCACATTTTGTACCTCCTTGCTTTAATCTAACCTTAAAAATAGAAGCTTTTCAAAGAAAAGCATACCAAACCTACTCCTTACTCCCTGCTACCTGCTCCCTATTGTTTATTCCCAAACCACCACATAAAGGCAAACATCAGCCCCGGTGTTTTTGCCACTTTTTCATCATAGATAAAAGCGTTGGCTTCCGAAACAGGCAGATAGACCACTTCGATCTGCTCGTCATCCACGCCTCCTCCTTCGGAGACTCTCATACTTTCATCCACCTCTGCATAGTAGAGCATCTGTTTGCTGCCTGCAAAACCAACTGAAGTATGAAACGAGGTGATCTTTTTGATCTGATCCACGGTTACACGGTAACCGCACTCCTCCTCTATCTCCTCCGCGGCGATATGCAGCAACGAGAGATTTTTATCTACAATACCTGCACAAAGCTCAACGGTGAGTCCGTCAAGATTGTTGAGATAGACCGCCGGCCTGAACTGCCTGACAAGCACAAATGCATCTTTTATCCTATGATAGATCAGTATCGCGACGCTGTCATGCGCCTCTACGATCTCCCAGCTCTTTGCAACACCGTTTTGCTGATAGGTGGCAAGAGAAGTGGTGATGAACTTCGGATCGACAAGAGGATTGAGCTGAAAAGACCTGATCTCATTTTCCATCAATTTAGCCGCCTATCCTGGTATTCTCGGTATTTGTCTCATCCCAGACATAAGTACTGCTGTTCGCATCGAGCAGCAGGACAAGCTTCTCTTTGTGCTTTTTGGCATCTTTGATGACGATCTTGTTAAACTTCTTCTTGTTCAGGGAAGTGCGCTGAAGATGCTTCATAGGATCAACCCATCTTCCGCTTTTTTGAAGGCCAAAATGAAGATGCGGTCCCGTACTTCTGCCTGTACTGCCCACATAGCCGATGACCTGCCCTTTTTTCACCTGCTCTCCCCTGCGTACGCTAATGCGGTTCTGATGCGCATAAAGGGATTCGTAACCTCTGGGGTGCCGGATCTTCACTACCTTGCCGTACCCCCCCATCCAGCCGGCATAGGTGACCTTCCCGTCATAGACAGCCAAAAGCGGTGTCCCGGTCCTCGCACCGAAATCTGTCCCGTGGTGAGGGCGGTAACGCTTCAGGATAGGGTGCCACCTTCTATAGGTAAAAGAAGAGGTGATACGTATATGTCTGAGAGGCATACCGAGTCTCTTCGAACGGTCCCTGAAAGGTACCAGATGGATAAAATCCCCCTCTTTGCTGAAGCTGGTACGCTCTGCCCCTTCAAGATGTCCATCCCCTTCTTCATCGGCATAGATGAACTTCGTTTTGCCGCGTGTAGTCAGCTTGATGACTTCAATATTCGGCATATGGCAGAGTGATCCGAGCCGGGTACGCTGCTTGTAACAAAAGGTAACCTGATCACCCTTTGCAAGTGTTTTTGGGTTGATCGTATGCTTGAGTGCCTGCCCTACTCTTTTAGCGATCTTTGCCTCTTTTACGGTCTCCAGTGTATCAGTGTAGGGGTTTGACCTGATCTCAACATTGGCAAAATACTCATTCTCTTCATAGACAATCGGGATAATATCAAAACTGTACTCGCCGCTCTCTCTGTCCCTGTAAAGATGGATCTGCATCTCCTGGTTGATAGGGATCAATGCCTGTATCAGCGTCTTATCGGCTTCGATAAGCTGATAGTACTCCGAATCACTCTGGATCTCTGTCAGAAACTTTTTGTCTTCATCGGAGATCCGGTTCAGCAAACTCTTCGGAATATTGTGCTCATCAAGATAGTTCGAGAAAGTCTGCCCCCTTTCCCAGTTATGCTGCGTCACTTCTGCACCAAAAAGAGAGCTTAGCGCCAAAAGTATCACCACAATACTTTTAAGCATCGGCATGGGGCGCCTCCATGCATTTGATTCTATGTCTTCTCATGCTTCCTGTCCTCATTAATCAGCCATCATTATAACTTAAATAAGTTAATGATAACTGCAATTGATTATGGAACTTTTACTCTTTTCTCTGTATAATCAAGCTGATATTATCCACCTAAAGGATCGTTATGCGCAGGTTTGCTCTTATTACGCTTTTTTCCATTCCGCTTTTTGCAGATTTTTTCCCTTCTGCTGTACACACAACAGTAAAGAGTGTTGATCAGCAGCACATCAAACTGCATCATGCTTTCCCTCTCAACGGGATGAGCGGTGCAGTAATACACCCCTACGGGGAAAATGCACAGGCCATCACAAGCTATCTCGTCCAGACCGGCAAAGAGGGTTCGGCAGACATGATAACCCATAATGCCATCGACCACAAAGAGCTGCCGACAATCAAAACACCGGTAAAGAGTGGGGATAAAGTGATAGGAGGGTATATGTACCAAAATGTACTCCTTCTGGCTCCCGATGCAGAGACCTATACAAGGATCACCAAAACATATCCAAAAAACTGGATTCATCCTGACCTTTATGCGCTTTTTCTCTCTACAGAAGGAGAGAGCGGACCAAGCAGGAAGAATCTTTCCGAGTTTGCCAAAGCCTACCAGGTAGGGCTTGTCTTTATCGTACGCAACGGCACAGCGGTACTGCTGGATCCTGTATCTCAAAAGATCATCAATCAGAAAAAAATGGAAAATCTGCCTCAAAAAGGTAAATTCCCTTTCTTTTCACGTCTGGAAAAGATAAAATCCGGCTGGTTTGACAGCGATAAGGGTGAGAAAGACTACTACAAAGTAATGGAATCGCTTTAGTACCCCGGGTCAACTTTCGAGTGGGACTTACCTCAATCCATTGGATTACCTGATAGACTTAAAAGGAGTTTTATGCTAGACGCAAAACATATCAAGGCTTTTGAAGAGATGGTAGGCAAGGAGAATGTCTACTCTGACAAAGCCCATCTTATCGCTTATTCCTATGACGCGACACGTACGCGTTTTGAGCCGGATGCGGTAGTATTCCCGCGCAATGAAGAGGATGTCAGCCATATCCTGGCCTATTGCAATGAGCACAGGATCGTGATCACCCCGCGCGGTGCGGGTTCGGGCTTTACCGGGGGAGCGCTTCCGACAAACGGCGGGATCAC
>JAQUFB010000034.1 GCA_028684885.1 Sulfurovum sp.
CGCAACGTCCGGGTGGAGGAGCGACTTCGGGCGGTAATCCGCATTACGCACCGTATATTGCGAAGGCAGCAGCAGCTGTCGGAGTGGATGGATTCTTTTTTGAAGTGCATCCTGATCCGAGTTGTGCATTGAGTGATGGGAGTAATATGGTTAGATTAGATAGTTTTAGAGAAATATTCAAAAGTTTATAGAGGTAAGTAAATGAAACTAAGTATAATCATTCCATTTAGAGCCAGTGAAGATAGAGCATATATAGTTGAAAGACTAGAGCAACTTGTCGTAGAAAAAAATACTTCTGTAGAGTATATTTTAGTTGATTCAGGAAGCCCTTTATCACTACAAGATAAAGTTAAAACTATATGTACTCAAAAAGGTATAAAATACTTATATCAAGATACTTTAAATAGTATATTTGCCATAGGTGATGCGAGAGATTACGGGGTAGAATATTCTAACGGAGAATTTGTTACTTTCTTGGATATAGATTTAGTATGTGTTAATGACTTTATTAACAAACTATTAGAACAATGTGAAATTGAAATAAAAAATCAAAAAAAATCTTTTTTTACTATTCCATGTTTTTATTTGACTCAAGAGGGTTCTGAGGTTTTCTTAAAAATGGATTCTGACAAAAGAGATGATTTCTTCTATAATCTTTATATAGATGGAGATCAAACATATATCCAAAATTTAGCTCCTAGTTCTTCTGTTATGGTGGTAAGACGAGAACATTATCTTTCAGTAGGAGGTCACTCACCAGCTTTTAAAGGGCATGGATATGAAGATTTTGAATTAGTTCACAGATTACTAAAATTATCAAATCATATTCCAAGAAGCAGAGATTATTATTTTGATTCAAAAACGTGGGATTCTAATTTATACAGAGGGTTTAGAGCTACATTTTCGATGTTAGGTCAAAAATCTCTTTTAAATAAGTTATTTGTTTTTCATATATGGCATCCAAGACCACCTAGTAATGGATATGAAAATGCAAGGTTTGAAAATCATGTGAATGCTTTAGATAAGTTTAAACAATTTGACAAAGATGGCCTGCATCCAACTCCACTGATCGACAAAACAAAGAGAGTCGAAAATGCATTATTTTTTGGAAGACCTTTTGAAAATGCTACAGAATGTTTAAGAGATGCAATGCCGTATATTGGAAACATCATATATACTTTAGAATATTACTATCAAAATGATGATGAAAGTTTCAATGAAGAAAAATTTAAAGAGTTTTTGAATTATAATGATATATCAAAAATTATATTTACTAATCCCTACGGAAATAAAACTAGATTGGCAATCTACAATTATGTTAGAAAAAACGATCTCGACTATTATTGTTTTGATCGTGGCGCGCTACCTGATAGTTGGTTTTTTGATGCCAACGGGTTTAATTATGATTCAAGTTCATACAGTGAAGAAAAATGGTCAAAAAAGTTATCTTCATATGAAGAAGAAATAACGAAAGCTTATATAAATCAAATATTTTCTCAAGGCAGTTCATTAGAAAAACAATCTACAAGATTAGGAAAATCTGTGTTGTCTGAGCAATTAAAAATTGGTAATAATAAAGTATTGTTTGTCCCTCTCCAAAGACCGTCAGATACTGTGATAAAATACTTTACTAAACCTTTAGAAAGTGATTTATTGCCAAAATTTATGCAGTTATCATGGACTTCAGAACAAGAGCTTTTAACACTTAAAGATTTTCAGTTTCAAAAAGAGTGGTTTTATAAAAAGCCAGTCATGATTAACTTCCTTGAAATAGTAGATGCAGTGGCAAAAGAATTGAGAACTTTTGGTTGGAAAGTTTTAGTAAAACAACATCCATCTGAATTTTACAGAGTAGAAATGAAATATGCTACAGTTGTTCCTGATCATACAAATATGTATGATCTAATTGAATTATCAAACAGTATGGCTTTAATTAATTCAGGTATGGGACTCTATGCTATGATGGCAAAAAAACCATGCTTCATTTTTGGTAATGCTTTTTATTCACATGAAGGTTTAAATTTTACTGTAAATTCTCAAAATTCTTCCATCGAAGAAATAGTGAAAATGATAATACATACTAAAGAAATAGATAATACAAAAGTATTACAGTTTATATATTATCTTATTCAAGAGTTTTATTCTTTCGGAGAAGCTCACACATATGAAAGAATTGAAAAAGATGGTTCAAAAAGAACTATTACAAAAAGTATAGATTTTTATAAACTGGTAATCGCCAATGAAGTAATTTATGATTTTTGCAAAGATGGAAAATTTACTTTACCTTTTGGTTCTCCTCTATTTAATCGTTTTAAATTGGATATGGCTAACCAAAGGCAACAGAAATCTGTTGTACTACACAAACAACAAAAAAGTGATGCAGAACAAAAAACTATTGAACCACAAAAAAGTGTATTTAGTAGAAAGCTAAATAAATTTAGGAAAAATAAGAAGCAGTTTTTTCAAGACAGCAATAATATTATTTTAAAACTTATTGGAAAAGTGTTTTATTAAAATGAATATTTTAGTTACGGGAGGAGCCGGATATATAGGTTCTCATACATGTTTAGAAATGCTTAATGAAAATTATAAACTAGTTGTATATGATAATTTATCAAACAGTAGTTTAGACGCATTGAAGAGAGTAGAGAAGTTAACAGGTAAAGAAGTTAAATTCATCGAGGGTGATCTGCTAAATGTTGAAAAGTTAGAACAAGTTTTTCAAAATGAAAGATTTGATGCAGTTATTCATTTTGCAGGATTAAAAGCTGTGGGAGAGTCTGTTGAAAAACCATTAGAGTACTATGATAACAATGTTGTAGGTACGCTGAATCTTTTGAAAATAATGCAAAAATACAATGTGAAAAAAATAGTCTTTTCATCATCTGCAACTGTATATGGTGTACCTGAAAAACTCCCATTAACTGAAGAGTCTCCTAGATCTACTACAAATCCTTATGGAACGAGTAAGCTAGTTATAGAATATATACTTGAAGATCTAGCCAAATCCGATCCTGAATGGAAAATAATTAGTTTAAGGTACTTTAATCCTGTTGGAGCACATAAGTCAGGAGAGATTGGTGAAGATCCAAATGGTATACCAAATAATCTTTTACCTTTTATATCTCAAGTTGCTGTAGGTCTAAGAGATAAATTAAATATATTTGGAGATGACTATAGTACGAAAGATGGAACAGGTATTCGAGATTATATACATGTTGTTGATTTGGCAAAAGGTCACCTTGCAGCATTGAAGTGCATGACTGATGCTACCGAAAAAGGATTTATTCCTATTAATTTAGGAACAGGCAATGGTTATTCTATATTAGAAATGATAAAAGCTTTTGAAAAAGCTTCGGGTAAGACTATTCCTTATGAAGTTGTAAAACGTAGAGAAGGAGATGTTGCAGAATGTTTTGCAGATACAACTTATGCTTATAAAAAATTAGGGTGGAAAGCCAAAAAAAGCATAGAAGAAATGTGTGCTGACGCATGGAAATGGCAGTCTACAAATCCCGATGGCTACAGAAGTTAATAATTTCTTGAAGGTATCTACGTCAAACCAACTCATCAAAAACACCAAAAACTTTCTACAAATCAAGCATTATACATTTGTAGATAAGCTTCTTGGAAAAAAAGGTGTCTTTTACGGCTGGGGTCGGAAAAAGTCAGGTGCTAAAGCGATAACACTCGCCAAAAGACACGGTACCTCTTTTGTGCTTTTGGAAGACGGCTTTATCCGTTCCGTCGGTCTGGGAGTGGAGGGGTCTCCCTCCTTCAGCATCGTAGAGGATGATGTGGGGATCTACTACGACGCTACAGTGCCTTCCAGACTGGAGGAGCTTCTAAACAGCTATGACTTTGCTGCAGATACGGCTTTGATGGCTGATGCCAGAAGAGCGATAGCGCTGATAAAGCAGCACAATATTTCCAAGTATAACAGTGCGCCGGATGTGGATGAGGGATTTTGTATCAAGTACGGATTGGCGGGGGAGATCCCGGATCGAGTCCGGGATGACGGGCAAGGGCGAGTTCAGGATGACGTGTATCGCGTCCTCATCATCGCACAGACAGCGGGGGATGCTTCGTTGGCGTATGGGATGCCGGATGGGTATACGACCGATGAGATGATCACTGCTGCGATAGAGGAGAACCCTGGTGCTAGAGTCTATCTGAAGATCCACCCGGACGTACTCAGCGGCAAGAAGAAGTCCGATATAGACATCGAGTCGGCAAAAAAGCGGTGTACCATCATCGAAGAAAATGTCAATCCCGTCTCGCTCTTAAAATACTTTGACAAAGTCTATACCAAAACATCGGGCATGGGATTTGAAGCGCTTTTGGCAGGGTGCGAGTGTGTCTGCTTCGGAATGCCGTTCTATGCAGGGTGGGGGATCACCGATGACAGGTCAACCTGCGAACGCCGCAAACAAAATCTGACCGTCGAAGAGGTGTTTGCCGCGGCATACATCCTCTACACCCGCTACCATAACCCCTACACAAATAAACCAAGCAATATCTTTGATACGATAGAGACGATCGTCAAGATGAGAAGACAGAATATAAGAGAACTAAGCCATTGACTTATAAAATATAAAAGGGTATACTTATTTTGGAGATCAGTGATGGATGAAAAAAATTTTGAAAGACTAATGTCAAGTGCTAAAGAAGCAAAAGAGATCATGAATGGGCAAAAAGAGCCGAGTAGAAAGTTTTTTATTGAGGAGCCAAATCCAAAAGATATAAGAGCCAAGCTTTCTCTTACTCAAGAAAAGTTTGCCACTTTAATGAATATAAGTGTTCACACGCTTAGAAACTGGGAACAGGGTAGACGTCATCCTGAAGGTCCTGCCAGGGTCCTTTTGAATGTTGTAAACAATCATCCTGAGGTATTAATGGAAATGGTTTAAAGGCTTGTTTGTTATGTCATTCCCAATTTGATCCGGAATGACGGGGTGGGGGACCCCAGGGGCAAGCCCGAGGATGACGAACAAAATGTGTTTGATAAAAAAGTATGAAAAATAGTATAATATTTCATACTTAATAAGGAGCTAAATATGAAACCTATTTTGGCGAGATATACAGCGAGTATCACAGAACTTAAAAAATCACCTACACAACTCTTAAGCCAGGCAGGCAATGAGGCGATCGCTATACTCAACCATAATGTTCCAAGTGCTTACCTGGTGCCTAGTGAACTCTATGAAAAAATGATAGATCTGATAGATGAGTATCAATTGGCTAAAACAGTACAAACAAGACTGCATGATAATGAAAAACCTGTCAAGGTAGCGTTAGATGACTTACTCTCTTGAGTTTCATCCAAAAGCTTTAAAAGAGTGGAAAAGTCACGATCACTCTATAAAATTACAGTTTCATAAAAAGTTAAAAGAACGGCTTGAAAATCCTGTTGTTTTGAAAGATAAACTAAGTGGATATGAAAATGTATATAAAATAAAACTACGAAATATCGGTTACAGGTTAGCGTATGAAGTACAAGAAAAAGCATAGTGGTATATATTCTCAGTGTAGGGAAAAGGGAAAACAACAAAGTTTATGATGCTCTTCAAAATAGAGAGGAAAAGTAGATCCCGGGTACCCGCATAAAATGCCCTTGGATACACAGAGACGATCGTCAAGAGGAGAGAAACTGTCTAAAGTATGTTTTATAATAAAATAGATATTATTGTAAAATATATTTTATAGTAAGGGGCTTTATGAATTTACCGATATTGCAAAAGATTTCAGCGCAAATACTGAGCAAAGAAGTCCCATCCTACAAAAGATGGTTATATGAAAAGATCGATTTCAGCGCAAATCTCATAGGGATAAAAGGCCCAAGGGGAGCGGGGAAAAGTACCATTTTGCAGCAATATGCAAAAGCATCCGATATCGAACCCTCCAAGATCCTCTATGTAAGCTGCGATCATCCGGCTATGGCCGGGGTAAGTTTGTACGATATCGGTGAAAATTTTTATGCAAGGGGCGGAAAGCTCTTCATCGTTGATGAGATCCATAAAAATGAAAACTTTTCACAAGAGCTCAAAGCGCTTTATGATGTCTTTGATATGCAGATAGTCTTTTCAGGTTCGTCCGCACTGAAGATAGAACATGCAAGCGCCGACCTTTCACGAAGGGCCGTTGTCCACGATCTCGGAGTATTGTCCTTGAGGGAGTTTGTGGAGATACAAACCGGTCAGAAATTTCAAAGCTTCACACTCGAGGATATCACCTCAAAGCATTATGATATTGCCACGACTATCATGGGCCGCATCCGACCCCTTGAACAGTTTGAGGACTACATTAACTACGGATGCTACCCTTTTTATCAGGAGTCATTGACCGATTATCCCCAAAAACTTCTTGAGGTGATCAATCTTACTATCGACTCCGATCTTTGCGGCATTTACAACATCGACCCATCCAAACTCGATAAACTGAAAAAGATCATCTATATGCTTTGTGCCACGTCGCCCTATGAACTCAATGTTTCAAAACTGAGCGCTGCTGTCGGGACTTCATGGCCGACACTATCCAAGTACCTTGAGAGAATGGACGCCGGAAGCCTGATCCATATCGTACGGGGAGGCAGCGGCATGAGAGCAGTCAATAAACCGGACAAATTACTGCTGGACAACCCGAATCTTTTTACGGTACTCTGCGCAAATCCGGATATCGGCTCGATCAGAGAGAGTTTTTTTGTTTCCCAGGTTTCTCTGGGGTATCAGGTGCATTATCATGACAGGGGAGATTTCATCGTCGATGAGACAAAAGTGTTTGAGATAGGAGGAGCCTCAAAAAAAGAAGAGCAACTCCAGGGCAATAAAAATGGATATATTGCCTCGGACAATATCGAAATAGGGTATGACAATAAAATCCCCCTCTGGCTCTTTGGGTTTTTGTACTAAAGCGCAGGAAGTTTTTAAATATCATGACGGATCGCAACACTACCGCCAACCAAGGAGACCACCATTTCTAACCATCATATACACGCTTACTTTTTCGGATTTTCCCGTTGGAAACACGGGTTTGTCAAACCTTTTTTCAGGGAGTATGCGCCGCAGAAGATGCACTTCATCAACCCTCTCTTCTCTTCGCACCTGAAACTGGCACGGAGAAAAGGGCTGGATGAGCACGCTCATATCTACTTCTGGGGGAGAAAAAACTTCCCTGACGTGGAAGCCTTTGCCGCGGAACATAAGATACCCATCTACCGTGTAGAGGACGGGTTTATCCGTTCTGTGGCTTTGGGCTCGGACCTGACACAGCCGTACTCCCAGGTCATCGACAAACAGGGGATCTACTTTGACCCCACACAGCCCAGCGACCTTGAGGAGATACTGGGCAGCTATGACTTTGCGAACGATCCGCAGCTGATAGAGAGAGCCAAACGCCTCAAAAAGCAGATCATCCTCAACAAGATCTCCAAATACAATGCCGACAGCGACAGAACCGTCGATTTTTTCTCTCAGTGGAAAACGGTAGCACTGGTCGCAGGGCAGGTCGAGGATGATGCATCGATAAAGTACGGGGCTGACGGCATGACAAACCTGGAGCTGCTGCAGACGGTGAAGAAGCACTATCCAGACAGATACATCATCTTCAAGCCGCATCCCGACGTGCTGAGCGGAAACCGCGTAGGGAACATCCCCGAAGAGGAAGCGCTGCAGTACTGCGATGAAGTGGTCACCGATATCGGGATGGGAAGCATGCTTGCCGCCGTCGATGAAGTCCATACAATGACCTCCCTGACAGGGTTTGAAGCCCTGGTCTACGGAAAGAGTGTCTATACCTACGGGATGCCATTTTATGCGGGTTGGGGGCTGACGACGGATAGAGAGCAGTGCAGCAGAAGGACGCGGAAGCTTGATGTCGATGCATTGGTGGCCGCTGTCTATCTGCTCTATCCGCGATATATCTCACCGCAGACCATGCAGCAGTGTGAAGCCGAAGATGTGATCCGCGAACTCAAAGCGCAAAAAGAGGCGCTGGAGCACTCCTGGCTGCTGCGGGCAAAGTTCAAAACCCACAACACGCTCAGCAGGGTTTCACAAAAGCTGCTGAGCTTTCTGAAGTGATCCGAAACTCCCGTTCACCCTGAGCCTGTCGAAAGAGAGAAGCTTTTTCGGTTTGTTGTGATAAAACTCATGGAACCGGAGGCTTTAGCCCCGGACTAAGGCATTTTGCCTAATACGTTAATCAGTAGTGCTGTTTTGGGTGTAAAAATTGCCTAAAATGCCAATTTTTGGCGGGACTGAAGTCTCCGCTTCCTAAAAAATTAAAGTTCTTACGCAGGCTCTCAGCGTAGAAGTGTAGTAAATAGATCAGCAATATTTTTGATTTAAATACGCTATATATTTAAGTATACAGTGATATAATCCTTTCGAAAAATTTGTTTTTTTTGACCATCGTTATATATCACAATATATCATGAGTCTATATAAGGGAGTTGCTATGAAAAAGATCATCCTGTCGGGAGCGGTTGCCGCTGTTTTGGTGCCAAACCTCCATGCAGAGGTATTTGAACTTGGGAAGATCAACGTTGCCAGCGAGCTGAATGAAGAGAAGGTCTTTGAGCAGACGACGACAGAGGAAACGATACAGCGGGACAGTGCCGTAACTGTCAGTGAAGCACTGGACAATGTCAGCGGGGTCACTCAGGATACCCAGGGAGGGAGAGCAGAATCCACGCTCTATATCCGGGGGTTTGATGCAAGAAGAATAGGCTTTTTTATCGATGGGGTTCCTGTCTATGTCCCCTATGACGGCAACTTTGACTACGGACGTTTCCTGACTACCGATATCGCAGAGATCGATCTCTCCAAAGGGTACTCTTCTGTTGCCTATGGTGCCAATACGATGGGCGGGGTGATCAATGTGATCTCCAAAAAGCCAACCAAAGCGCTGGAAGGCTCCATCCGAAGCCATGTGGTGTTTGACAGTGACGCCGGATTTGCACGGCAGGTCACTTCCCTGAATGTCGGGACGCTGCAGGAGAAATACTATATCCAGCTGGGGGCAAACTACGCCAACCAGGACCACTTCAGGCTGAGTGATGATTTTGAGCCGACTGCCTATCAGCCCTCTGGCGACCGTCTGCGTTCCGAGACAGAGGACAGGAAGGTGAACCTGAAAGCAGGCTATTTTATCGATGCAAATACAGAGCTGGCATTGGGGTATATCAACCAAAAAGGGGAGAAACAGCAGCCGCCTGCGACAGATACGGAGTTTAGCAAAGAGAAATACTAGGACTGGCCGTACTGGGACAAGGAGACCATTTACCTCAATGGACAGAAAACCTTCGATCACAGCTATCTAAAAGCGGTGCTCTATTATGACAAGTTCAAGAACTCTTTATACTCTTATGATGATGAGAACTATAATACGTTCAGCAAGAAATATGCATTTAAAAGCAAATACAATGACTACAGCTACGGCGCACGTCTCTCCTACGGAACGGAGATCGGAAAACATATGGTAACCTTATCTGCGAATTACAAAACCGATGTGCACCGCGGCTATGATATCGATAAAACAGATTCTACTACGACGATGATCGAAAAGTATGAAGACCGTACCCTCTCGTTCGGGGTGGAGGATGCCTACAGGCTTTCTGATCAACTGGAGCTTCTTGGCGGCATCAGCTATGACCGAAAAGAGGGTGAGTATGCCTATGATGAGGACTCGGCGACAGCAGGAATCCCGCTGGGGACACAGGACACCTACAACCCGCAGATCGCACTGGTCTATAAAGCAGATGCAAGCAGCATTTACAGGGCGAGTATTGCCAGAAAGACCTATCTGACGTCGATGAAGGACAGATACAGCAGAAGACTGGGGTCGGCAGAACCGAACCCGGATCTGGAGTCCGAGAAATCCACCCATTTTGAACTGAGCTATGATAAAAAGATAGACAATACACAGATAGGCATTACCGGTTTCATTGCCCGGGTGGATGATGCGATTCAGAATGTTCTGCTCAGCGACAGCGGCACACCCGGAGATACGAAAGATGATCTCTTCCAAAACCAGAATATCGGCGAGTTTGAACACCGCGGTATAGAGCTGGATCTGAACTATCAAGGGGAGAGTTTCCAGGCAGGCGGTAACTATACCTATCTCTCCCTGGTAAACAAAAGCGACAATGATGCAAAACTGACCGATGTGCCAAAACACCAGCTCTTTGCCTATGTCCAAAAAGAGCTGACCCCAAACCTCTCGCTATACGGAAATGTCAAAATGAGAAAAGGGGCCTATGAGCAAAAAATGGATCGTACTTACGTCATAAACCCGACATTTACCACGCTGGATGCCAAAGTGGTCTATACCCCTTGGGAAGATCTGACTGCCGAGTTCGGTATCAAGAATATTACGGATAAGTATTATGCCTATGACAGTGCGTTCCCTATGCCGGGGAGGGAGTTCTTTGTGACAATGGAGTATAAGTTCTGATGAAAAAGATCGTTCTCTTTTTTACCCTCTTTCTTTTACTGCATCTCCACGCCGATACGAAACCGCTGCGTGTTGCGGTGATCGGGGGTATCACGATGAGCGGTTTGTGGGAGGAGATCTCCGAGGCTTTTGAAAAAAAATACGGGATACCAACCGAGCTGGTCGTCACGGGGCCAAAAGGCGTCCTCAACGCCTATGCGCAAAAACACCCCGTAGACTTCATCACGATGCACTCCAGCGATACGATCTCCAATCTCGCTTCAAGCGGCATGATCGAAGGGTTGACCCCGTGGATACACAATTCCCAGATGCTTCTCTCGGAGAGATCCAACCCTGCAAAAATCAGTGATACCGATACCATAGAGGCTGCGCTGAAGAAGATCGAGGACACCAACAGCACGTTCATGATACACCTGAGCGGAGGGACCTTCGAAGTCTTTCACGGGTTGGGCAACCGATATGATTTTCATCCAAAAGTCGTTCTGACACAAAAAAAGCACGGTTTTCTGGAAGATGTGGCATCCCGGAAAGCCTATACGCTCTTTGGTGTGATCCCTTTTCTGATGAAAAAACATTCCAATCCCGATATCAAAGGGTATCTGATCGATGCGGAAGCGCTGCACAGACCCTATCTGGCGGCTACCGGGACCATCGAAAGGATCGGTGAAGAACGCCACCGCAACGCCAGGCTACTGTTGGAATTTCTTGTCTCACAGGAAGTACAAAACTTAATACGCGACTTCAGGTTCAAAGGGTTTCCCCAGATCCCGGTTTTTTTCCCGACAAGGGCCAAGTGGAGGCAGCCATGAAAAATGAACTATTTGTGTGCTTTGGCCAGATACTTTTATGCGCTGATAGCTATGCGTTTTAAAAAGCTTTTTAAGGAGATGATATGGGAATAGAAAAAACAAATCTTTCAGAAATAGATTTTTCAAAACACTATAAGCGACAAATGGAAAACTCAACGTTTCAGGGCAAAAGCGCAGCAGATTGGGATGAAAAATCGAAAAACTATCTGGAATCTATGAGAGAGAGCGACTATATCAAGAGACTGATAGAGGCGATCGATCTGACGGGTGCAGAGACGCTGCTTGATATCGGTTGCGGACCGGGGACACTCTCCGTTCCTATGGCAAAAAAGCTCAAGCGTGTTTTTGCGCTTGATTATTCCCATGGGATGTTGGCCAGCCTGGCCGAAGAGTGTCGTGCCCAGGGAGTGAAAAATGTTATTCCGTTGAACCGTTCATGGGAAGAGGAGTGGAGTGATATACCGCAAGCTGATATCGTGATCGCTTCAAGGTCTCTGGAGGTCAAAGAGATAAAAGAGGCATTGGAAAAAGTAGTATCCAAAGCAAAACAGAAAGTCTATCTTACCTTCAATGTTGGTGGGAGTTTTGTCGATGAGGAGATACTGGAGCATATTCAACGTAAAGTCATACCCAGACCCGACTATATCTATCTTGTCAATACCCTTCATCAGATGGGTATCTATGCCAAAGTTGATTTTATACGATCCGCAAACAATAAATTTAAGAGTAACGATAGCGAAAGTTTTATCAAGAAAGTAAAATGGAGCCTTGGGGAACTCACTCCATTTGAAGAAGAAGCGCTGAAAAGCTACTTTAACAATGTTTATCATAAGAAGCAGGATCAAAGTTTTACGGAATGGGCATTGCTTTCATGGAATGTCAATCAATGAAATCTATCTTCTGTACCGCTTGACGATGCCGTTCAGGTGAGTGATCAATCATTGTAAAAAGCAGTTAGTCAGGAAATTCTACTATAATGGGTGATGAAGATAGATAAGCATTTCAACGTGAGGAGAGGATAATGAAAAAATGGCGTTTGGATTTCAGGATCTGGCACTGGGTGCATGCGGCAGTGGTATTGGGACTGTTGGGGACGGTGTTTTTGAGAAAAACGTTTTTAAGCTGGAGAACCAACAGCGAACTGCTCAGTCAGAAGCTTGCCGAAATGGACCTTACTGTAACCGTAGAGCAGGCAAAAGCACTTGCCACAACCATCCGTGCGCCGATGTGGGAGTGGCATATCCTTCTGGGGTATGCACTGGCGGCACTGCTGGTCTGGAGGATCTTGCTCTTCTTTACCGATAGCGGAAAACGCAACTACCAAAACCTCAAAGAGGAGACGCTTCATAAAAAGGTCGTAAAACTGGGCTACATCGTGATCTACGGGATATTGGTCTTTATGGCTGTAAGCGGGTTGATCCTTCATTTTCATGAAGCGCTTGGCCTGACCGAAGAGGGCGCGCATACGCTCAAAGAGCTTCACGAACTGGTCTATAACGCGGTACTTATCTTCGTCCCTCTGCACATCATCGGTGTGGTCATCGTAGAAAATAGAGAGGAAAAGGGCATCATCTCAGAGATGGTGCACGGCGGGGAGAAGTAGGGGGGATCCAGGGCCCCGCTTTAATTGACATATTTTAGCCCTTTTGGTAGTATCCTGCTTATGAAGCGAAGCAGATATTATCTTTTATCGATCCTTGTCATTATGGTGGGTCTGATCTCATTTGATATCTCTTCGCCTCAGTCTGTTGATTCTGCATCAGAAACACAGGTTGAGATTTTACTGGAAGAGAAAGAGTTAAAGACATCTGTTGATTTCATCGTAAATATCTTAACCTCTGATTTCAGAGATACCGATGCTTTTGCAGGCTTTTCCTTGGTGATACCCCGTAGCAACCTTCTCTATCTCAACACGATATTCAAACCCCCGATATTTCTCCTTTCCTAACCGAATATCATTTTTTATTAAACCAAAATAAATAACCATTCAGGAGAATACTGATGAAAAAACTACTCATGCTTGCAACGATAGTAGGCTTTTTGATAGGATCAAACGGATATGCGGCGTCACCTATGACAGTACAGGAAGATAAAATACTCAGCGCAATACAAAAAGGTGCACAGAAAGATGGGTGGATAGAGTATACCCCTTCGGAAAAATGCGCTATACAAAGACTCTATTTCAAAAAAAGACTCAAAAACCATCAATACCATGCATACAGATATCAAAACAGGGACAGAAACAGTTATACGACGGTCTATGCACAGGTAGCATACTCAAAAAGCGGTTTTGACGTCCAATTTGTAGACAAGGTAAGTATGAACCTTGGCAAGCTCGGCAGCGACAGCAGCCTGGATAAAAGCCTGGACGAACTCAGAGAAGCGATCCGTCTTGAACTCTCTGCGCATTCATAGGCAATCATACCTTTCGCACTTCCTTCGGAACGATGGAAGTGTATTTCGCTCCAGTCTTCCAACGCCCCGCGAGTGATAGAGAAACAGATAAACGGTGACTAATAACAAATATGCTAGAATTGGGCAACTACAGCAAAGGGGGGAGTTTGTATATTTCGGTTTCTTCCGTAAAAAACACTCTTGTCGATCACCCGAACACATACATATCGGTGAGAATAGGAAGAGCCAAAACAAGCAATAAAAAAGATGATACTTAACATATTGATAGAAGAGCATAGAGAAAAATTCGGAAGAGAACCTGTCATCATTGACCTGGACCTGCATGATACGGAAATACTCTTAGATCTGATCATGAATGCGATAGCAAGCAATATACCCTATGATGAGTCGAAAAAACTCAGTGAAAAAGAGGAATAAAAGTTTTTATGAAAAAGTCTATCATTACTTTTAGCAAGAGACAAAGATGAGTGATGCAGTAGGTGTTTATGATTGGTTGCGGAAAAAGGATTTGAACCAATGACCTTCGGGTTATGAGCCCGACGAGCTACCAGACTGCTCTATCCCGCGACAGTTAAAAAACAAGGAGATTAATCCTCTGAATGGATGGGGTAGAGGGATTCGAACCCCCGAATATCGGCACCAGAAACCGAGGCCTTACCGCTTGGCGATACCCCAATCAGTTGTCTTTCATAAGGCGCTATTGCTTATGTGGACGGCATTATAGCTTAAATGAAAGAGATTGTCAATAAAATTGCTAATAAAAACAATATTGATCTAGATTTTTAATGGATTTATTTTTACCTCGCTCCCATTCGTCCCCGATGGGAGTGCATACGGAAGTCAGGCAAACAGTAACGTTAAAATCCATCGCTAGATGGGAGAGAGGGAAAATGCATCAGTAAACCTTTACATGACACATCAGGATATAAACATTATTCACTCTAGAAGTAATGCTATTGAACCTATTATAAAATTTACATTTGTTCTTGTAAATGACACATATCATTAAAACTCAAGATGATACAATCCCTTATGTGGCGAAAGGAAAGATATAAGCGGTAGAATATTTGTATGTGGTGATACTCACGGTATGAGTGCAGATACCCAAAAATTAAATAGTAGAAACTTTTCTGCGTTCCCACTCTAAAAGTAGGAACGCAGATTCTAAGATCATATAACATGAGATATACACTCCCACGTACAACGTGGGAGCGAACAAAAACAACAAGATGCAAGCGCACAAGTCACCTTCGGATATGGATTTAGCGCAAGCGGCAGCTATTCAAAAAGCAATATCAATGCAGACTATGCAAGTGTGAATGAACAAAGCGGTGTCGTCGCGGGTGACGGAGGCTATCAGGTAACTGTAGCAGAGCATACGGACCTGAAGGGCGGTATCATCACCTCTACGCAAAAAGCTGAAGCTGAAGGACTCAACAGTTTCTCTACTGGTATACTGAGTGTAAGTGATGTAGAAAACCATATGCATTATGAAGGCGACTCTATCGGTATCAGCGCAACGGCAAGCTATAGCTTCAATGATCCTAAGACCCCAACAGGACAGACCACGACAACCGACACACCAAAAGCAGGACAGCAGGATGATCAGTTCGGATTTAACAAGTCGGTAGGTTACGGAAGTGAAGGTGAGAGTCAGACTTCAGTGACCACATCAGGAATCAATACGCAAAATATCACGATCACAGATAATGTAGCACAGACAGCTACGGGTACAGGCACAGAAGAGGTCATTGCACAGGTACACACAGATACCACGACAGATACACTCCAAGCCGACAGCGGTGCACTGGTCAACAACTTCGATGCAGCAGAAGTTCAAAAAGAGCTGGATGTACAGACAAGGGTCACGCAGACTTTCGATACAACAAGACAGGAGGTCAAAGCGTATCTTAATACTAAAATAGATGATCTTAAAAAGATCAAAGAGAACCCAGATGCCTCTGTTTCTGATAGGATTAAAGCAGAGATGGAAATAAAAGAGTATGAAAAGCTCGGTGTACTCATAGATAGTATTAGTGGTGCACTCTATACGCCAAGTGACAGCATAGCAGGAACTATAGCAAATACTCTGTCTCCTGCAATTGTTTATGAGATAGGACAGTACTTTAAGAGAAATGAATTACTTAATGATCTTGATAACGGTGATAGATCTGAAGAAGGAAGTGCTGCACATATCTTGGCACAGGCATTGGCAGCAGGAATAGTCGCACAAACAGCAGGCAATGATGCACTGAGTGCGGCCATTAGTGCAGGAGGTGCAGAGGTACTTGCTCCTGAACTTAGCAGATGGTTATATGGTGAAAAAGACCTAAGTAAACTTGATGCAGATCAGAAGCAAACTATTTCAGCGATCCTTTCTCTTGGCTCAAGTGCCATTTCAGCTGTAACAGGAGGTAGCAGTACTGATATTGCCGCAAGCGGTATGGCAAGTAGTGTGGCTGTGGAGGATAACAGACAGGTTATATCAATTTTAGGTGGTGATCCATCAAAAACAATGGAGATTAATATTGATCCTAATACTTTAAAGTTTAAGGGACAGACTATTGAAGAATATACAGAATATTATAGTAATATCATTAAAACATTAGGAGAAAATTTAGTAAACTTAGCATTGACGGATGAAGATAAATTTTTTAACTTTATGGTGCAACAATATGGAGATCAAACTATATTAGCATTATTTTACCTCGCTCCCATTCGTCCCCGATGGGAGTGTATACAAAACTCAGGCAAACAGTAACGGTGAAATCCATCGCTAGATGGTAGAAAAGTAAAAGACATCTCCACTCTTTCCTCGTCTCCTACTTAATAATGGTAGATGAGAAGCGCTACATACACTCACAGCAGATTCTTCCGACTCCTATGACTTTTTATCTTTTTTCTGTATCATAATTCTAGTGTAAAAGGGGAATATCACTATGTCACACTATCATGAGATTTCAAAAACCTATAGGCATTCCCATCGGGGACGATGGGAACGAAGAAAGAAGTTGTTGAAGGGAGTGGTGTTTTTGAAGTGCGGAGCGATGTTCGTAGTTTAGGATTGATAAAAGGTCAAAAAATTACCGTAACAAATTATGTTGTGAACCGTAAAGAGTTATTAGATAATTAGGAGAAAGAATGGAAAAAACGAGATTATCAAAAGAAGAGCGTCAACTTTTTAAACAAAAGGTAATTAATACACTATTGTCTGAGCCTATATTTGAGGGGTTTAAGTATATGCAAGTGCATGAAGGAATCGTTAAAAAAACTGAATTTGGCTATCAAAGATTGTGTATGTTTTTTCATTGGGAGGGTTATGATAGAGAGAAGCAAGCATTAGCTACAGAAATCATGCACATTGGGTATGATGTGCGCTTTGATGTCCTGCATAAGTGGTTTGAAGAATTTAGTTTTAGAACATTAAGAGATCAAAGAGGTTCTTATAGTATAGGTAGAACAGCCTCAATGTTAGAACCATTTGAAAATTATCCTGATAGTTATGACTTTGTTTATTCAGGGGAAGACCTTGAAGAAAATCTGGCAAAGATGGTCAAAGATATGGTAGAAATTGCCACTTATTTTTTTAACAAATATAGATCTTTAGAGAACTTATATGCAGCATTGATCGTACCTGTACTGGAGGGTAAAAAAGAGTTTCCCGATGTCGGTGCAGATTGGATATTTGAATACTTGACATTGACTAAACTCGTTGATAGTGAAAACTATGAGAAAGTAAAAGAATTGATACTCGATCGAATTGACTTTTTATTGTATCGTAGAAGCCGATATCCTGAACTAAATATAAAAGAATATGAGGATAAATTAGATGAAATATTCAAATATTTAGAAGCTTTAGAGTTAGAGATGTCACCTGCATTTCCACCTCTTTAAATTTGTAATTGTTAATTATGTTGAAGCTGACTTAACAGGTATTACTGCACCTAGAAATGAATATCAGCAAAGTGTTGTCGGGGAAAGTGGTGAGGTAGATGATCAAGGTGGTCACTTGATTGCTTCAACCCTTGTGGGTGCAGGAGATAGAATAAACCTTGGTCCGATGGATAAAGTTTTTACCTCACAATGATAGACCCTTTAATTCTTGCATTATGAAGGTGACAGTATCGGTATAAGCGGAGGGGTAAGCTATAACAATGCCGATGCCCAGGACAGTAAATACTATAACCTTGATAGCTCAGGTGCAAACAAATCAGTAGGTTACGGAAGCGAGGGCGAGAGCCAGACATCTATAACCAAGTCAGCGATCAATACCTCCAACATCAAGGTCACCGACCAGAAAGCTCAAAAGGCTACAGGTACAGGCACCGAAG
>JAQUFB010000125.1 GCA_028684885.1 Sulfurovum sp.
CATCGCTATGACTCCTTTTTCTTTTTATCATAGCTGATTTGGAATTTACAGAAATATTTTTACGCTACCCATCATTCAGTTTTTCAAAGCCGATATCAGCTTCCTCTGTAATCTCTTCATAACGAGTTGGAAGCAACTCCTCATAGGTATTTTGTGTTTTTTCCTCAATAACTTGAAAAGCAGGAGCTTGTCTTTTCTGTTCACTCGCTTGACTAGTCTGTTTAAGTTGATTATCTTCTGAAACAGTAGAGTGAAGAGGAGAAAGTTTAAAGTCTTTTTTGGGGATTAGTTCTTTATCTGTGAGATCCTCATCTGTTTTTACAGGCTTAGGTTCTTGAGGTTCTGGATTGAGTTCTTCTGTATGCCAGAGTGCATAAAAGAGGTATGCAGTAATAAGTACTAATAGTGATATAAAAACATAGTAAAGTCGATTCCCCATTTTTATCATTCCCCTCTATCTCATACTTAACTATTTTCTATAAAGTTCGTATATGGTAGCGTTTGCACTTTTTTTCTTTTGGTTCATTTCTCTTTTTTTGTTGCATCGATAAAAAAAGAAAATGGACATAAAAATGTTAAAAATCTATAAGAAATATAAGATTTACATAAGTGGTTTAGAAAAGAGTATCAAGTGAGTTCCCGAACAAGTCGGGAATGAGAAAGGTGTTATTTGAAGTTTCCGAAAGAAAGCGGTGCTTTGAGATCCAGCTCTCTGACCAGCTTGATCACTTCCTGAAGATCATCGATCTTCTTGCCTGAGACTCTCACCTCATCCCCCTGGATAGAAGGGGTCACTTTGAGCTTGGCATCTTTGATCGCTTTGACGATCTTTTTGGCTTCCTCTTTGTCGATCGTATCAACGATACGGTAGATCACTTTCACATTACCACCGCTGATCCCCTCTGTTTTTACCTCTTCGAGTGATTTGCCTGCGATATCTCTTTTGATCAGTTTAGAGATAAGAATATCCTTGAGTGCATCGATCTTTTGATCGCTTGATGAGCTGAGAGAAAGAGTCTTAGCTTTTTCATTCAGATCGATCTCCGCTTTCACCCCTTTGAAGTCAAAACGTGTCATTACCTCTTTTTCAGCCATCACGACGGCATTTTTCATCTCCATCATATCCAGCTTTGCGCTGATGTCAAAGTAGTGATCTTTTGCCATTACTTCTCTATCCTCATCATCACCACATCGCCATGCACACACGGCACGGCTTTTAGCGCAGCGATCGCTTCTGAGATCTGCGCCTCTTTGCACTCATGCGTTGTAAAGAGAAGCTTCACCCTCTCGTCCGCCGTATGCGGTTTCTGGAGCATTGACTCGATAGAGATACCTGATTTATCGAGCACGCCGCTTACTTTTGAAAGTACGCCGCTCTCATCATCCACTTCCATTCTCAGGTAGTAGTGTGTCGTGATCTCATCTTTTGAAAGGAGTTTGAGCCCGGACTCAAGCCCTTTTTTGTATCCCAGCATCGGTCCGTGGTTGCCGCGTACTATATCCACGATATCCGCGATCACCGCTGAAGCGGTTGCATCACCGCCCGCACCCGGTCCGTAGAACATCGTCTCGCCTACTCTGTCGCCTACTACCGTCACCGCATTCATCACACCGTCCACTTTGGCGATCATAGACGTCTGGGGGATCATCGTAGCGTGAACACGTAGCTCAACACCATCATTTGATTTTTTGGCAATACCCAGAAGCTTGATCTCATACCCGAACTCTTTGGCAAAGGCCACATCCGTCTGGGTAATGTTCTCGATACCCTCGATCACGATATCTTCCGGTTTTGCATCGATACCGTAGGCGATAGAAGAGAGAATAAGCAGTTTATGCGCCGCATCAAAGCCGCCTACATCAAAGGTGGGGTCAGCTTCGGCATACCCCAGCTCCTGCGCCTCTTTGAGGATCGCATCATACTGGGCACCCTCTTTGATCATCTTTGTCAGCATATAGTTGCAGGTGCCGTTCATGATCCCCTGGATTGACTCGATATGATTGGCGGCAAGCCCGTTGCGCAATGCACCGATGATCGGGATACCCCCGGCGGTGCTTGCCTCATACATCAGCGGCAGGTCACCGGCAAGCTCCTGCAGTTCATACCTGTGATAGGCAAGCAGTGCTTTATTGGCCGTTACAACTGCTTTGCCGTTTTGAAGCGCCTTTTTGATCAGCTCGTAGGGCTCATCTATACCGCCCATCAGCTCAACGACGATATCGATCTCGGGATCATCAACAACATCGTATGGATTATCGGAGAGAGTGATGTTTACCTCTCTCTTTTTAGAGAGATCTTTCACCACACCGGATTTAGCCACGATCTTTTTGCCTGCTCTCGCTTCCAGGATATCTGCGTTTGACTCCAAGATATTGGCAACACTCTGACCTACCGTTCCTACTCCAAGAATCCCGATTCTTACCATTTTATTTACATCCCTCCAAAAATACTTTCAACTTATCTGCAGCTTTCTGGATACGCTCCTCGTCCGCGATCAGTGCGATCCTCACATGCGCATCATCGCCAAATGCGATACCCGGGCTCACTGCCATATCCGCATGCTTGATCAGCTCTTCCGAGAACTTGAGCGACCCCATATGCATACACTGCTCGGGGATACGTGCCCAGACAAACATACTTGCTTTTGGCGTACCGATATCCCATCCCGCTTCATTGAACGCTTTGACCAGGTAGTCTCTTCTTCTCTGATAGCGCGGTGCCGTCTCTTCATCGGCGATCGCATAGTGTTTGTTCAGTGTATCCGCAGCAGCCAGCTGTACCGGGGTGAACATACCGTAATCAATCCAGCTTTTCAGTTTCTGAAGCGCCCCTACCAAACTTCTGTTGCCGACAAGGAAGCCGACTCTCCATCCCGCCATATTGTAGGACTTTGAAAGCGTATAGGCTTCCACTGCTACATCTTTTGCTCCTTCTACCTGAAGGATAGAGGGAGATTTGTAGCCGTCAAATGCGATATCGGCATAAGCAATATCAGAGATCACATAGAAACGTTTCTTCTTCGCAAGCGCCACCAGTTTCTCGTAAAAATCCAGTGTCACCGTAGCTGTACTCGGGTTGTGAGGGAAGTTCACCAATACATACTTTACCGGTGCATGCTGAAGATCGATTGTCGATTCGATCAATTCAAGATATTTTGCCTCATCTACTTCATAATTCTCTTCATTGAACGGTATTTTGATACCGATAGGCTTCGCCCCGTTGATACTGAATGCATAGGCATGGATCGGGTAGGTAGGATCCGGTACCAGCGCGATATCACCCGGGTTCGTTACCGCCTGTACCATATGGAAAAACCCGTCTTTGCTGCCCATGGTCGCTACCGCTTCACGCTCCGGGTCAAGGTCCACATTATATTTTCTTTTATACCAGTTGCAGATCGCTTCCCTAAGCTCCAGAAGGCCTTTCCCGCTTCCTGCACTGTAGCCGTGTGTACCGTTTCTGCGGACATGCTCTATCAAAGACTCTACGATCTGCGGCGGGGTATCCTGATCGGGATTCCCCATGGAAAAATCTACAACATCCCTGCCCTCCTCTTTTGCCTGCGCCTTAAGCTCATCGATTGCTGCAAAGACATACTTTGGCAGTTTATTTATCTTTTCAAATTGTATTTCGTCAAACATTTCTACTCTTTACTATTTAATCTTTATGTTTTGTTTTGTTAGAAAATTATTCCGTCTCTATCCCGACACCTGCTGCTTCGTCGGGAACCCGGGCCACATTTGTCTCTTCCGGCTTCTCTTCCTCTACTGCTACCGGCTCTACGACCTCGACAACCGCTTTGAAATCCGCCTCTTTCTCATCCGCGGCAACTTCCTTCTCTTCCGTGATCGCCTCTTTTTGATCACTGTTGACTATCGTGTTCCACTTTTCTTTGATCGTCTGAATAATATCCAAATCCTTCTGGGAGGCACTCTCCATCTCACCTGCTTGGTCCTCAACCGGCTGGAGTGTATTGAAGTGTGACTTGTTGTACTGTGTGACAAAATACCAGGATGCATAGGCCAGTAAAACCAGTACGATAAAGAGCAGCCATTTTGGCTTTCTTCTTTTTCCCTCAACCAGCATACCTCTAATCACGATACTATCCTCAGGTGGAACCTGCTCGGCATAGTAGGCTTGTGCTTCACTTTTCAATGCACCAAGATCCGCATTGAACTCACGCTCAATGATAGAGATAAAACCCATCGCTTT
>JAQUFB010000126.1 GCA_028684885.1 Sulfurovum sp.
TGCCGCCAATCGAGCAGAAGGTACGGAAAAGCGCTTCTTTGGATAGATCATTCAGTGGCATTCTCTGACGGTCTGTCAGGATCGCCGTGGAAGGATCATCGGTGTGCTGCTCTTCCCAAAGATCCACGCCCCCTCCCGCATCGCTCCAGCGGCTGAAGACCTGGTTGTTCTCCATCTCCTCTATCGCTTTTTGGACGGCATCCTGAAACGAAGCGGGGCGGATATGCGGAAAATAGGTTTTGGCATTGTCATTCTGGATTACCACCTCCGAGGAGATCCCCTCGATAAGTGATTTGGCGACATTATAAGGTACGGGGGTAAAAATATTGAGCCAGTAGGAGGAGAGCCTGATCGTCAGTATCGGAAGCGGCAGGATGATACGTCGCAGCCCCAATGCCTTGGCGCAGGAGAGCATCATCTCCCTGTAGGTCATCTTCTCGCTTCCGATATCCACCATAAGGTTTTGGTCATAGCCCAGATCTTTAGCGCTGTCAAGATAACTGATCACGTCATCTACACCGATAGGCTGTGCCAGGGTATTGACCCATTTGGGGGTGACCATGACAGGGAGTTTTTCGGTGAGATGGCGTATGATCTCGAAACTGGCACTCCCCGAACCGATGATCACCCCTGCACGTATCCATATCGTCTGTATCGACTCGGGCTTGCCAGAGAGGATCTCCCCCGTCTCGATACGGCTGAGGAGGTGTTCGCTGGCCTGCTCTTTGACCCCCAGTCCACCCAGATAGATGATCCGTTTGACACCGCATTTGATTGCGGCATCGAGGAAATTCTGTGCGCTCTGCCTGTCCAGCTCCCGGTAGTTGGGTGCCTGCAGGGAGTGTATCAGGTAGTAGGCGACATCAACCCCCTCAAGTGCTCTATCCAGTGAAGCAGTGTCAAAGGTATCTCCCTGAAAGACTTCGGCTCTCTGCTGTACCTTCTCATCCAAACTTTTGGGATTGCGTACCATAAGACGTAGTGAGATGTCCTGCTCAAGCAGTCTCTGTTTGAGCCGCCGCCCGATATATCCGTTTGCACCTGTCAAGAGTACTTTCATCTCTGCTCCTTCTCACTATACTCTATTATAGAGTATTTTTTTGAGGATTGATAGATATCAAGGAAAGACTAGCGGAACAACTTCCTCTCATATCCATAGATATCATTTCTAAACTGCACGATCCCTTCTTCATCCACCCAGACGGTATGATACTCTACATAGACGGGTATCTGCTTGGGCAGTGCGATCCTTTCGTTTTCATGGGTATCATACTCATAGCCCAATAGGTTCAAAAGTTCCATCGGTTTCTCCAGCCGTATACACCCATGCGAAAATGCTCTGACCCTTTTATGGAACAACGATTTTGCCGGTGTATCATGCATATAGACGTTGTATCTGTTGGGAAATAGAAATTTCACCAGGCCCAAAGCATTGTCGGGGCCTTTCTTTTGATAGAGTTTGCCCTGACCATTCAAGACAAAGCCGTTTCGTTTCAGATAACTCATTGACTTGTGGGCATACTCCTTTGCATAGATCGACGGGGGGACATACCATCTTGGATTTTTCACGATATACTGCATTCTCCGATTGAGCAGAGGGGTTCTCATACTGGGTTTTCCTACGATGACCTTCATCTCCAGTACCGGTCTATGGTTGATATAGTAGTAGAGTTTGAACTCCGGGATATTGATCAGGATATACTCCGGCCCTTTCGGGCTTGCGATCCTTTCGAGCTCCAGATTCTTTTTTACTTTTGTGATGATGCTTTGGATGGAGCGTTCCAGTTCCCGTTTTGTTTGCGGACCGATGACCCCGTCTACTTCCAGTCCGTGTCTTCTCTGAAATTCAAGGACCGCCTCTTCAAACCATACTGTGATCTCGGTATCCTCCCTCAGCCTTGCATCCTGAAGAAGGTTCAATACCCTTTTGATCCTGATAATATCCTCTTCCTTATTGCCTCTGAAGCGGGGAGGCGTATAGTTTCCACGGATAGAGTAGAGGTAGTCAAGATACTCTTTCAGGCCCTGATACCTTCTTGTACGCGGCATCAGTGACATGACATAACGATAGACATCGCCATTGCGCTCCGCTTCTCGGAGCGCTTCTTTGCTGCCCTGCCGATATCGGTTTCTGTCTCCTCTGAGCCTGTGGTAGTTGATAGAACCGTTCAGCAGACATTGGGTGATCTGATAGTTCGTCTTGCCGTGACACAGACTGTACCTCTCCTGATAGCGTTTGAGATCCTGATCCGGCACTGCTGCAAACAAAAGTGTATGGATGAGCAAAAAGATTATTTTTTTCATATCACATGATAACATAGAGATGATGGGTTCATCAATATTTTTTAGCTCTTCGCAAATTTAGTGACTTAAACTCTTGACACATTATCTATTGTGCACTACAATTGTATATACAAAATGAGATGAAGGATATGTTATGAAACAAGCAATAAATATTCGTCTTGAAAAAGAGATGATAGAGAGTTTGGACGAATATGCACAAGAGCTGAATAAAACGCGTACAAGCCTTATAGAAAAGTCGATAGAGCTTTATTTTGATAAGCTTGATGAAATGGTTGCTGATAAGAGGATAGATGATCTAAAGAGTGGGAAAACCACGGTGGTATCACTTGAAGATGTGTTTGCAAAGGCCGGTATCGGTGTATAAGGTTGCTTTTGAATCCAATGCTGAAAAAGAGTTTTTGAAATTGCCAAAAACAGCTCAAGAGTTAATTGTTTCAAAGATTATTGATCTTCAAAATGGAAAATTTTCTACTGATAAAAGACTTCAAGGCAAACACAAAGGAAAGTTTAGAAAAAGAGCAGGTGATTATAGGATCGTTTATCTAAAGGAAAATAATCTACTTGTGATTACCGTGATCAGGATTGCCCATAGAAAAGAGGTGTATTGATAGAAGTCATTAATTTTGCGAAGAGCCTATTTTTTTGTAACCAAATTTCAAATAGCCGACTACGGAGCTAACCGCTCTATCTTCCACCCCTCTGCCTCTTTGCTATAGAGGATGCGGTCATGCAGCCGGCTGGGTCTTCCCTGCCAGAACTCTATCTGTTCGGGGATCACACGGTAGCCTCCCCAGAAATCGGGCAGGGGGACATGGCCTTTGGCAAATTTCTGTTTCATCTTCTCGATCTGCATCTGGAACGCTTTGCGCGAAGTGATCACGCTGCTCTGGTCGCTGACCCAGGTACCGATCTGGCTGTCACGGGAGCGTTTCATGAAGTAGGAGAGCGACTCTTTGGCGGTGATCTTCTCGCATCTCCCGAGGATACGCACCTGCCGTTCAAGCTCCAGCCAGAGAAACTCAACGGCTACTTTGGGGTTTTGCGCGATCTCTTCGGCCTTGACACTGTTGTAGTTGGTAAAGAAGACAAAACCCCGCTCGTCAAAGATCTTGAGGAGGACAGCCCTGAGATTGGGCTGGCCGTTCTCTCCGGCAGTTGCAAGCAGCATCGCATTGGGGTCTTTGATCTGAGAATCTATCGCTTCCTGGAACCACTGTTCGAAGAGAAGATAGGGGTTTGCGGGGACATTGCACTCATCGAGTGTTCCTTTCATATAGTCGGTACGCATATCCTGAAGGTCAAGCATGCTTCACTCCTTTTGCCACTCTCTTTTTGAAGTACTCCAGCGCCTTGTTTGCAGCCTCTTTGTGGACTACCATGGGGCCGGGATAGTTCTCTATACGGTATGATAGCATGAATCTCTCATCATGGATCTGTTTGGCACTTAAATTCGCAAGTTCCGGCACCCAGCTTTTGATATACGCCGCCTCTTTATCAAATTTTTTTGCCTGAAGCCATGGGTTGAAGATACGGAAGTAGGGCTGGGGGTCTACCCCTGTTCCTGCACTCCACTGCCAGGAGAGGATATTGGATGCGGCATCGTAGTCAAGCAGGTGTTGGGCAAAGAACTTCTCTCCCCATTGCCACGGCAGCAGCAGGTCTTTGGTAAAAAATGAGGCGCAGATCATCCGAACACGGTTGTGCATCTGGCCGGTTTGAAGCAGTTGCTGTATCCCCGCATCGACGATCAGCACTCCGGTTTTTCCCTCACTAAATGCGTCAAACTTTTGTCTATCTTTTAAACCGTTGAAAGGATACCGGTGGTTCTCCCACGCAAGTTTCGGGAAGTGGTAGAGCAGGCAGGCGTAGAAGTCACGAAATACCAGCTG
>JAQUFB010000127.1 GCA_028684885.1 Sulfurovum sp.
CCATCTCGGCACCGACGATCCTGGCACTCTCTTTTTCTACATAGAGCCTTGCCAGTCCGTAGTTGCTGTCCATCAGCATCGCTCTTTGCTGTTTTGTGAAATCAAAACTTCCTATGAGGATATCATCACGATCCTCTATCTCCTTGTAGCGCTTACCGATATAGGCGATATTAGGATCACTGAAGACGATAGTGAGGGGTATTTTACGTTTGAACTTAGTGATATTGTGCACGGTATTGTAACCTGCGATACGTCCTTCATCGGCCGCTTCATGCATGAGCGGACGGTCATTGTTCACATCGCCTGCGATGAAAATGGGCAGATCTTCTATCTGCATCGTGTCGTCATTGTACCTGGGTAACCCGTGCTTATCCAGCATGATGCCCACTTTCTCTAGCTTCAAGCCTTTGAGATTCGGTTTCCTGCCCGTAGCTACGAGTACTTTGTCAACGATGATCTCCCTCTCACCGTTGATGATCTTGATCTGATCGCCTGCTTTTTCAAGAGTCGCATGTCCTCCACCCAGCCAGATATCGAACTCTTCCTTACAGCGTTTTACCATAACGTGATTGACTTCCGGGTCGTTGAGACCTCCAAGAAATTCATTGGAGTGTACAGCAGTGATCTTGATGCCAAGACGAGAGAGTGCCTGACCGATCTCCAGTCCTATGGCACCGAGGCCGAGTACCCCTATGGAGGGAGGAAGATCATGCTGTTCAAAAAGCTCATCAGTCGTAAGAATATTTTCTCTGAAAGCTTCCCATTCCGGGTTTACAATAGGCGTAGAACCTGTGGCGATTATGATCTTTTTGGCTATGATCGCCTCATCATTGACCAGAAGGGTATGGTCGTTGACAAACTGCGCTTCACCCTGGATAAGTTTTTCACCCAGTTTGCTGATACTTGTTTTGATCGTGTCAGCTACGAGCCTGTCTCTCTTCTCACGTATATCCTGAAGGATCTTAGGCAGAGGTGGCCGTATGGTTTCAGCAGCTTCCAACCCCTTCTTCGCAAATTTCTTTTTTTGATGGTAGTATTCTGCTATATAGATGAGGGCTTTAGAGGGCATGCATCCGACCCGTGCGCATGTAGTCCCCAGATATCCGCTATTGATCAGTACAAAATCACTGGTCTGCTTTTTCACCTGGGAAAGGGCGTAGAGCCCCGCACTTCCTGCGCCTATGACTGCTACATCCACTTCTCTTTTCATTACTTCACCTCTATAATATTTTTAACAATCAGTTCATTTTCAAAAAATTCTCTATAGTACGATCGTCAACTCCCCTTTGATGATATCCCCTCTTTTTATCATGATCTTTGAATGCATGATCACTCCTCTATTCTCTCATTATAGCAAATACTCTTTGCTGTAATAGAGGGGGAAAATATATCCTGGTAGCGTTAGGCAAAGTCTTGATAGCCGGTGGCCTTTTACGCCCATTGCGTTTCTCTCCTGAGTAGTAAGGAGAGGAAGTTGAATATAAAACGCTGGAAATTTCCATCTGTGAGAATCGAATTTTATTTTTTATCCATTAATATCTCTGCTTTGGAACGTATCTTTCGTGTCAAAAAAGATCGCTCTCTGTCGGTCAGTGTATCTACGGATAAGGCCTTTTCCTCTTTCTTTTGTTCTTTTGATCTATTCTTTTTGTCTTTTTTTTCCTCTTTGCGGAACATAGTGAGTATCAAATAGGCTGAAATAGCAATATTGGAAAAGATAACGATCCATTTGCCTGCCAATGCATACGAAAGATACCCTACATTCTCTGAAAGGCGCAGATACTCAACAATATCTCCATAGATCCATTGTGACAGCAATACCATAGAGAGCAGGACCGCTACGATCGTAAGTCTTTTGCGAAAACGATAGATCAGAGTCCAAAGTATAAATGATCTAACCTGTCTTACCATTCATTTGCACCTTTATACGAGACTGATGCCAAGCAGTGCCAGAACTGCCAGCAGGGATTTGGTCTTTAGAGAGTCCGCTATCTTTCGTTTCTCTTCAGAGAGCATGATCTCCAACTCCTCATCATTATAGTCATCAAAGCTCTTGTGTCTCATGGTAAGCTCCGACTTGAGTGCCAATACAGCTCTCTCCTGTATAGCCAGATCGATCTGCTCTTTGAGCTTGTCACTAAGCGAGCTGAATGGACCGGTGATGTTTCCGATGAGATTCATGAAATATACCTTTCAATACTTATTGGCTTATTATAGCATGAGATGGTTACTGCTTTTTAAATACATTAAGATTCAATAGCAAGACAAGGAAACATCAAAAATTTTTTCAACATACAAATTATTACTATCAAATGGTAAGTCCAACTATACGTCAGTCTTTTGCACTTTTTTTCTTTTCTGAAGAAGTCTTTGCTTCGCAAACCGCATGTGCTGACTTTGGTTCGTTTCTCTTTTTTTCTTGCATCGAGAAAAAAAGAAAATGAACATATAAAACCTATAAGATTGATGGTTTTTCAGGAGGGAAAGAGACATAGTGCACCCTGGTCAAAGGAAAAAAAAGAGAAAAGTTACTTCAATTTATCAGCCATTGAAAGCAAGTTCCCAAAAATTGCCAGGGAAGTAACCAACATGGTATTAAATATAATAAACCATCTTGATCTCCAATTTCTATATACTTTAAAGATGGAACTGATAGCTATAATAAGAAGTGGCAAAGCAAAAACAAAACCTGCAACATACCCTATACTTCCTCCACCCAACAGATAGGCAAAGTAACTATTGATAACCATCAATATGACACTGATGATAATCACTATTTTACTAGGTTTTGTTTCCATTGATATTCCCCCTCTTAAAGAAATAATTTAATCAGTCTCTTAGACGAATCCTTACAGACTCCTCGTGTGCCGTCAATCCCTCAGTATTGGCGATCATGGCACATGCTTCACCGATCTCCCGAATTCCTTCCTTGCTCATAGAGATGATCGATGACTTTTTGATGAAGTGCTCTACGCTGAGCGGTGAGTAGAACTTCGCTGTACCGCCTGTAGGAAGCGTGTGGTTGGGTCCTGCGATATAGTCACCGACAGGTTCGGGGGTATTTTCACCTAGGAAGATCGCTCCGGCGTGTTTGATGCTCTCAAGCAGGCTCATCGGATCTTTGGTCACCACTTCAAGGTGCTCCGGTGCGATCTCATTCATCAGGTCGATCGCCTCTTCCATCGTAGAAGTCACGATGATCGCTCCTCTCTCCTCGATGGATTTTCTTGCGATCGATTCACGTGAAAGTGTTCCAAGGAACGCCTCTACCTTGTCACTGACTCTGTTTGCAAGTTCACTGTCAGTCGTGATCAGGATTGAGCTTGCCATCTCATCGTGTTCCGCCTGGGAGAGAAGGTCTATCGCCAAGTAGTCCTCTCTGGCACTCTCATCAGCCAGGATACCGATCTCGGACGGCCCGGCAATCATATCGATATTGACTTCACCGTAAACCAGTTTCTTCGCTGTTGCGACAAAGATATTGCCAGGACCTGTGATCACGTCCACTTTCGGGATCGTTTCAGTTCCGTATGCCATGGCACCGATCGCAGAGGCTCCGCCTACTTTGAATACCTTTGTCACTTTGCAGAGGTGGCATGCTGCAAGCAGCAGCTCGTTGATCTCGTTATCGGGTGTCGGTGTACATACTACGATCTCTTCTACCCCTGCCACCTGCGCCGGGATCACATTCATCAGCAACGAACTCGGATAAGCTGCCTTGCCGCCCGGGATATACAGCCCTGCTCTGTCTACAGCAGTCACCTTTTGCCCGAGAATAGAGCCCGTTTTATCCTCATCCATCCAGGTACTCGGCATCAGTTTCTGGTGGTATGCCTCGATACGGTCATAGGCAAGATGGAGTGCTTCACGGAGTTTCGGATCGATCGAATCATAGGCTTTTGCCATATCTTCCGTCGAGACCATCAGCGCTTCATCGCTTTGAGGCTCCCATCTGTCAAATTTCGCTATCTGAGCTCTGAGCGCACTGTTTCCACCCTCTTTGATCTCTTTAAGAAGTCCGTTGACGATACTGGTCACCCCTTCGATATCCATTTTGCCGCGTTCCAAAAGCTCGGCAAAATTTGCTTCAAATGTATCATCACTGCTGTAAAATATCTTCATGCTATTCCTTATCTGTTCACTCTTCACTTACCAAAGGAAATTTC
>JAQUFB010000128.1:0-1555 GCA_028684885.1 Sulfurovum sp.
AACGTAGACTTTACCAATCTTTTTTTGATGCACCTGGTACCTTATGAGAGTTTCTATACTAGGGAAGACCAGATGATCGAGAGTGGCGGAGACAACCCGGTGATCGCACTTTATAACGAGCTGGATTTCCGTGTGGAACTGGACAGAGCCAGGGTGGTCAGTGCGGACCATATCGGGGTAGAGCTTGAGTTTATGTATATGCTCTGTACCGCGCAGAAGAAAGCGCTTGACGCCGGAGACAAAGAGGGGATCTGCGAGCTTTTCCAGGTGCAGAGGGCATTTTTGAAAGAGCATCTTCTGGAGTGGGCTCCGATGTTTCTGATCAATGCAAAAAGAGAGTCCCGCACACCGCTCTATCATGATGGGACTGAGCTGACGCTGGAGTTCCTTCTTTCTGACTTTGAGTATATTACTCAGATGCTCTCTGACTACTGTGGCAAGGAGACGGAGAACGCATGAGCCTTCATTTAGAGATCGCTTCCTGTGTACGGGCGACCAGCAAGTTCTCCCAGTGTACCAAGTGTGTGGATGCCTGTCCGGAGTCGATCCGGATCGTGAACAACCTGCCGACCTTTGCAAAAGGTACGGGTGTAGAGGCTGCCGCCTGTATCGGTGCATGTCCGACGGAAGCATTTTCCCTGAGTGACTTTTCGGTAACCGAGTTTTTCTTTACATTTTTGGAATCAAAGGTCAGACTGATCTCTCCCAAGATCAATGTACCGTGTCTTTCCGTACTGAGTGTTGAACATCTGATCGCACTTGCACTGGCAAGTGAAGAGCCGATCACCCTGGATCTGAGCAGCTATGACCCGGAGAGTCAGCTCTTTGATCTGATCGAAGCACGTATCGAAGAGGCGAACTTTGTCCTCTCGAGTATCTCCTTCAGGCAGCTGGAGACCAATATTGATACTCCTCGTCATTCTGAACTACTTTCAGAATTCCCAGCGATTGCAGAGGAGATTCCGGATCAAGTCCGGAATGACGGAGTTTCCAGACGTTCATTTCTTGGCAATGCATCGCTCAAAGGGGTGATGAAGCATAAAAGAGCGTTCGATGAGGCGGTGGAAGCCGAAGAGCTGCGGTCGTTTGAACTGGACAGTTCGGTGATCTCCAAGATCAAAGAGAAGCATCTGCCGGATAAGCGGAAGATACTCTTTACGACACTGAAGCGTATTGATCGCCCCGAAGCGTTTGAGGTCCTTGCGACGGAAGATATCAGCTTTATCTCCCAGAAATATGTCGATGAGAACTGTACGAACTGTCAGATCTGTTACCGCATCTGTCCTACGGGTGCACTCTCAAGCGACAAGAAGTTCTCACTGATCCATTTTGATGCGATGCTGTGTGTGAAGTGCCATCTCTGCCATGATGTGTGTGAACCGGATGCGATCCACCTGCAAAAGGGGTTTGAACTCAAGGAGTTTTTTGAGCCTCAGCAGCGGACATTGGCAACGTTCACCATCAAACGCTGCAACGAGTGCGGAAATCCCTTTACCTATACCGGCGGCGAACAGACCTGTCCGAGATGTCTGGTCGAAGAGGAGGAAGCGATGTT
>JAQUFB010000128.1:1655-4156 GCA_028684885.1 Sulfurovum sp.
GGATGAGATACCGCTATTGATAGGGGATTAGATCCCGGTCGGGAATCCACAGAGGATAACGAAAAAATAAGGAGTAAAAATGAGAGATATGGAAGATTTAAGAAAAGAATTTGAAAACTTCAATGAACAGAATTTTAACGGCAACCCCGCATTTTGCCCAGACGGGCAGTGTGCTTCTGATGAGGAGGTTGATCTCAAGGATTACCCTTCCTATACGGAAGCCCTCTATGAGAAGCTGATCGCGCCTTATGAGAGTGGTATCTACATCTCGCGCTGGGATATCAAGGAGATCGCGCTGGCTGCAGGGGATTCCATGGCGATACACCCGCGCAAGCGTATGTTCGAACTCCTGATGAAGTATGCGACCAGTAAGGAAAATATGCAAAAGGTGCTCGATGCACTTGAGAATCATATGGAAGAGAAGATCGGTATCTACACGGAGATGATGACAAGTTTCCCTGCGAGTGCGGAGATCTTTGAGCCAAAGATAGCCAAAGCGCGTAAAACGATGAGGATTTTCCCTCAGATCATCCAAGAGTATTTTGAGTAGGTCTACTCAAATACTTTGATCGTCTTTCACTTTTTTATATGCTTGTCTTCCAAATATAAATAGAGTACAATCAGCACCATATACTTTGAAAGGGATAGCATGCCAAAGATCACAAAAGAGAAAGCCTTAGCATACCATGTCGGTGGGAAGATAGGCATAGCGGCCAAGACTCCTTTCAATACAGAGCATGAGCTCTCCCTGGCCTATACGCCCGGCGTGGCATACCCCTGTCTTGAGATCGAAAAAGATCCATCACTCTCGTTTAAATATACCAACCGCGCCAACCTGGTGGCGGTCATCTCCGACGGTTCGGCAGTATTGGGACTTGGCAATATCGGTCCATTGGCAGGGAAACCTGTCATGGAAGGGAAATCGGTACTGTTTAAAAAGTTTGCCTGTATCGATGCATTTGATATCGAACTGGATGTGCACAGTGTCGATGAGATCGTTGCCGTCTGCAGGGCGATCGCACCGACGTTTGGCGGGATCAACCTCGAAGATATTGCCGTGCCACACTGTTTTGAGATCGAGAAAAAACTGCAGGAGGTACTGGATATCCCGGTCTTCCATGATGACCAGCACGGCACGGCGATCATAACGACGGCGGGACTGATCAACGCGCTTAAGCTGACAGGCAAAAAGGCGGAAGAGATCAAGGTCGTCATCAACGGTGCGGGTGCGGCAGGAATCGCATCGGCGAAGATGTATCAGGCTTTGGGCGTGAGGCATATTATCATGTGTGACTCCAAAGGTGTACTCTCTACACGCAGGAGTGACCTCAATGCATATAAAGCGGCATTTGCGATCGAGACGGAGGCATCAACCCTGGAAGAGGTGATAGCGGGTGCTGATATGTTCCTGGGGCTGAGCAAGGCAGGTGCGCTGAGCAAAGAAATGGTAGCCCAAATGGCACCGGAGCCTATCATCTTCGCATTGGCAAACCCGATCCCGGAAATACTCCCAGAAGAAGTTGTAAAGGTGAGAAATGATGTGATTATGGGAACGGGACGTTCGGACTACCCCAATCAGATCAACAATGTTCTGGGCTTTCCCTTTATCTTCAGGGGAGCGCTGGATGTACGCGCGAAGAGGATCACGGAGAAGATGAAGATGGCTGCTGCGCGTGCACTGGCAACGCTTGCCAAAGCGCCGGCCTCCGAAGATCTAAAAGCGGTGTATCCTAACGCCTCTCTTCTCTACGGGAAAGAATATCTTATCCCTAAGGCCTTCGATAAAGAGGTGCTGGCAGGGGTTGCTTCCGCTGTTGCCAGATGTGCAGTGGAAGAGGGAGTCTCCTCTATAGAGCACTACGACCATGAAGCCTATCAGGCGCAGCTGAGGGCAATGATCTATGAGACAAAAGGGTATGAAAAAGAGAAATAAGTTGGAAGCCTCTTCTTTTCAAAAAGATTAGAAAAGTTTCCCCACTCCCATAAGCAGCAGCGCAGTCAGAAGACCTGCGGCGATGCCTGCAAGCACATCATCCATCATCACCCCGTAGCCGCCTTTCCACTCTCTGTCAATCCAGCCGATCGTAGAGGGTTTCCAGATATCAAAAAGGCGGAATGCCGCAAAACTGAAGACCAGAGCCAGTATCTCTATATAGGGGTAGGAGAGGGTGATCATCGTGGAGTAGGCGATCATCAGAGAGAGCCACATCCCTACCGCCTCGTCGATGACGATATGGCTTTGATCATGTGTTCCTGTTTGTTTTTCATATTTGTTCACCTCAAAGATACCGATGATCGTCACCGCGATCGTGAGCATAAAGAGAGATTCTATCCCCAGATAGTAGATGATCGCCGCACCCACCGGAAGTGCTGCGAGTGATCCGGCCGTGCCGGGTGCTTTCGGGCTGAGTCCTGCGCCGAAAAAAGTTAAAAAAAGCTTTTGTAAAGTCATAGATGATCCTATTGCATAATCTGGAGTGTATTTTATCAAAAACCTGATA
>JAQUFB010000129.1 GCA_028684885.1 Sulfurovum sp.
AAGAAAGTACTTTTTGACAAACAGTACACTATAGAATTGGCCGGGAAAGAGACAATGGTCCTGGAGGATGAGAACAGGCACTCAAAGCTCAAATCTGTTGATCCTGTAAAACTCTCTGTAGGTACAAATGATTTCACCTACCTGATCACTCAGAAAAACGGCACTGTCGTTGCGGATGCGAATGTTTCGTTCTTGCTGACCAGACCGCATACGAGAGCGGATGATCTGATGGTCGAAGCTGTGTCTTATGAGGATGGTGAATATATCATTAGAGATATCAATATCACAAAGCCCGGCAGATATACTTTGCAGCTGCGTGCTAAAGTAGGTGATGCCATAGGGTATTCTGAGATACCTGCATATCTTAAACCCTAACACTATGACGATCTAGATCGTCATAGAAAAGATTCTTTTTTCAGGCTGTTGGGCCACCAATCTCAGATCAAATGCCATACAGACGTTTCTGACAAACATACGGCTGGACTCTTTGACAATAAGCTTCTCTTTATGGATCTCGATGAGACCATCTTCCTCCATCTCTTTGAGGCGATCAAGTATTTCCGGCATACTGTCAAGTTTCATCGCATCGTCTGCCCAGGAAGTTTCGAGGTTACACATGAGGTTCAGGATATGTCTGCGTACAACCAGGTCCTCCTGAGTGAGCAGGTGTCCTCTGAATACAGGCAGTTTTCCTTCGCTTACTCTGTTAATATAGTCCTCTACTCGTTTTTCGTTCTGTGCAAAGCTGTACCAGCTGTCGGAAATGGAGGACATCCCAAGGCCGATCATCAGCTGTGTTTTCCCTGCAGTATACCCCATGAAATTTCTGTGAAGTGTACGGTTTTTCATCGCTTTGTAAAGCTTGTCCGTAGGCAGTGAAAAGTGATCCATCCCGATCTCTTCATACCCTGCTTCGAAAAAGAGCTGTTTCCCCAGCTCATAGAGCTCTCTTTTGTACTCGTCTTTGGGGAGATCATTCTCATCAAAACCTCTCTGCCCGACCCCTTTGATCCATGGCACATGCGCATAGCTGTAGTAGGCGATACGATCCGGCATCAGTTTGACGGTGTTGGCGATCGTTGTTTTGATATTTTCCTTGTTCTGATGCGGCAGACCGAAGATGATATCGTGGGAGATCGACTCATAACCGATTTTTTTGGCTAGGTTATGGATCTTCTCTACATCCTCGAAGCTCTGGATACGGTTGATCGCTTTCTGTACCGTTGGGTCATAATCCTGGATACCGAAACTTGTACGTCTGAACCCAAGATCATAGAGTGTATGCAGCTGCTCTTCGGTCGTGTTATTGGGATGGGCTTCAAAACTGTAGTCGTAGCTCTCCGGGCGTTTTGCATAGAGGAAGATACCGTCGATCAGACGTTTGAGGTTCGCTGCCGAGAAAAAGGTCGGCGTACCCCCGCCGAGGTGTATCTCACGGATAACCGGGGTGTCCTCCAATAGATCGACATAGAGTTTCCATTCAGCAAGCAGTGCATCGATATAGGGGTCTTCAACGGAGTGCTGTACTGTGATATGTTTATGGCAGGCACAGAAAGTACAGAGATTTTCGCAATAGGGGAGGTGAATATAGAGACTGATCCCTTCAGTGGTATTGCTCTCCTCAAAGGAACGTTTCACTGTCTCTTTCCAGTCCTCTATAGAGATTCCCTCTTTATCCCAAAACGGTACAGTAGGATACGAAGTGTATCTTGGTCCCGGTATATTGTATTTTTGTATCAGTGCCGCATTTTGAAGCTCTGCCATTACTATCCTTCCTAACTTTTTAAATCCTAAGATTATATCCAAAAGGCACTATCAGAAAAATTATGCGTATGTAGGGTTTTTTGAGGCGCCCTTATCGCTTTAGATGTCAATATGGGATATCATGCCGAAACTTACAAGGGCTGTGCTATACTACCCACTATGATTACAACAATAATGCAAAAGAGGCGAAATATCGTATGGTGAGCCGTAATGAACTCCATGTTTATCCTACGTCAAGGGCGTTGAGGGAAATCAGTTCGGTATTCAAGCACGAAGAGGGATTTTTGCCGACATTGATGCGTATGGATGAGTTTGAGAAAAGAGTGATCCTGCTTGAGGGCAAGATGCAGGTGGATGCACTGCAGCGCATTCTTTTTTTGAGAGAAGCGGCCAGGTTCGAAGCCTTTGAGGGACTCAATATCGATCTGGATCTTGTCCGCTTCTTTACGCGGTCTGATGCGATCTTTAAGTTTTATGAAGAACTGGCAGCAGAGGGTGTCGGGTTTGAGAAGCTGCGAGAGGCCGATGCCTATGCTGAGTTTGATGCTCACCTGGATATTCTTGAACAGCTGCTGGAGAACTACCAGAAGATACTCCGGCAGAGAGGATTGACAGATAAGGCCTTCATTCCCCTTGCTTATGAGATCAATGAGGGGTTTATAGAGAACTACCAGAAGATAGAGATCTATCTGGAAGGGTATCTGAGCCGGTTTGAGCTGGAATTGCTGGAAAAAGTATCAAAAAACGTTCATTTGGTCCTCCACTACAGTACCGGCAGGTTTAATAAAAAAATGCAGGAACGGTTTGCCGAATACGGGGTAGTGTTTCCGGATAATGCTGAAGTTTCGGTAGATTTTAGCTCCAAAACCATCCTGAAAGCTATCCCGAACAGTGTGAAGATCCAGGCGACAACCTTCCAGGTAGGTGAGCGTAGCGAACAGGTCGCTTTGGCATTTGAGAAGATAGAAATGCTGGTGCAAAAAGGGATAGCCCCTGAAAAGATCGTCCTGATACTGCCAGATGAAAGTTTCAAGGCCTATTTCTCTCTCTATGACAGGCTGAACAATCTCAACTTTGCCATGGGGTATGACTATACGGAGGGCAGAGTCTACAAATCCCTGGAGGTGCTCTCACACTATCTGGGAGGTTTTGAAAAAGAAGATGCTCTGTTGTTGCAACGGTATGGTGTGGAGCTGGAAAAGGTAAGAGAAACGATACCCTCCGGAGTATGTGATGTCAAGCGGTTCACTCAGACATTGGATACACTCAACCTGCTGGATATATCTTTAGAAGAAACGACTGAAAAAAAGGTACAGTCCAATGAAAGGGTCTATGAAAAATATTTGCAGTTTATGCATACATTTAAGGAAGAGCAGCTGCGCTTCAAAGAGTGGATTTATCTATGGAAGAAGGCACTAAGCACGATTACGATCGATGATGTAAGAGGCGGGAAAGTGACAGTCATGGGAGTACTGGAGACCAGAGGCGTGCGCTTTGAAGGTGTGGTGATTGTGGATTTCAATGATGGCATCGTACCGGCCAGCTCCAGCAAAGACCAGTTCCTCAACTCAAGTGTCAGGGCTTTTGCCGGACTGCCGACACGGAATGACAGGGAATCCCTGCAGAAACAGTACTACAAAAGAGTGCTGGAACAGGCAAAAACGGCAGTGATCGTCTACAGCAGCAGCGAGAACAGGCTTCCTTCAAAGTTCCTTTATGAACTGGGCTTGCAGGAGGCCAGGGAGGCAAAGGCTTCTCTTGCTCTGCTCTACAGTGAGCCAACGCAGACCATTGTGCAACAGGATCCTGTTGTCGCACTATTTGATGCCAGAGCGATCACATGGTCAGCCTCCAGGCTTAAAACCTTCCTGGAGTGCAAACGGAAGTATTATTATAGATATATACAAGAGGTTAAAGCGAAAAAAGAGGAAGAGCTTAATGAGGGGGCTTTTTTGCACGAGCTTTTGGAGTATCTCTTTAAAGAGCAAAGTCAGTATTTTTCGATCGAGGAGTTGGAGGAGAAACTCTATCGTCTTATGGATCAGCTGCTGCCGGAGGAGGATGCGAAAACCAACTATCAAAAACTGCTGTGGAAAGAGAGACTCAAAGGTTTTATCGCAAGCCAGGTTTTTCACTTTGAGTCCGGCTGGGAGGTTGTGGAGCGAGAGAAGGAGTTTTCAGGGGAGATAGGCGGATTGTGCTTTAAGGGGCGGATCGACCGTATTGACCAGGATGCGACACGTACGCTGGTGCTCGACTACAAAAGCGGCAGTACCGCAGAGGCTCAAAAGAGCCGAAACCTTGATACGCTCAATGATTTTCAGATGAGCATCTACCATCAGATCCTTCAGCCAAAGTACCAGAATATCTCCC
>JAQUFB010000130.1:0-1894 GCA_028684885.1 Sulfurovum sp.
CCCATCATCCCCATTGCCTGGGATTTCTTATTGTCTTCTACCATCTTATTGACATCATTCATTGCCGAGATCAACAAGATCTGCAGAGACTCTTTATCTTCCAGCAGAGAATCATCGATCGTGATATCCACCACTTCACCGGCACCGTTTGCAGTCACGGTGACCATGCCGCCCCCTGCTTTGGCAGTGAACTCAACATTTTTGGCCTGTTCCTGCATCTCTCTGGCTTTCTCCTGGAGCTGCTCCATCATTTTGCCCATATCACCCAAGTTGAATCCCTCAAACATTATTCAAGTCCTTCAAACTCATGGGCGATACTGTTGTCATCCTCCAGGATCACGATCTTGGGTTTAAATGTATCCGCTTCCTCTTCACTCATCGTTGCATAGGCAATAATGATGATCTTGTCACCTTTTTGTACTTTTCTTGCTGCTGCACCGTTGAGGCAGATATCTCTTTTTCCTCTTTCGCCGGGGATGATATAGGTAGAGAAACGCTCTCCGTTATTATTGTTCACGATATCAACCTTCTGGCCGACACGCATTTTGGCCGCATCCATGAGATCTCGGTCGATAGTAATAGAACCGACATAATTCAGATTTGCATCTGTAACCGTTGCTCTGTGAATCTTACTGTAAAACATCGTGATGTTCATACGCTTTCCTATCTTACTATTATAGTTGTCGGGATTATACCAAAATACTCCATCGCTTTCTATTATACTGAAAATTGTGAGGAAATCATGAGGTATCGCAGGACGATGCCTGCGAAACTGATTGAAGAGATTTATCTGGCTACCGATGCCGGAGAAATAGGCTCTCCCCACATTGCTTCATCAATCACATATTCAGAAACTACATTCCCGCCGATGATATGTTCATCGATGATCCTGTCGATCTTCTCTTTTGTCAATCCTACATACATTGTATGTCCCGGTTCTACAAGCATTACCGGACCCTGTTGACAACGGTTCAGACATCCTGTCTGAATCGGTTGCACGGTTGCAATGATCCCTTTTTGCATCAAAGTTTGAGCAAGATGCTGGAACAACTGCTGCGATTCAGGGTCATCATGTTTTACGCAGCTTGGTTTTGGCATGCCCGGAGGTGCAGACTGCTGACACTTAAATATATAAAACGCCGGTTGTGGTATACCTTGCATCATTTCTATCCTTTGAAATTTTATTTAAGAGTATTTTACTCCTATTTACTTAATTCAAGATTAGAGAGGCTCGAAAAGTAAACTATTACAATAACTTCGTTACACTTAAACCAAATATCCAAAGGGGGTTCTATGAAGGTCTTGGCCGCTCTCTTTGCGCTTGCAGCGCTGCTCTTCTCTCCGGGATGTACCTCCAAAAAAGAACCAATTCCCAAGAACGAACCAGCTCCTTTATATCTCAAAACACGCTTTCAAACCGTAGCTACCGAGCAAGCGATCCTGCTGCAAAAAGGGACCCACAAAAACCAGTGTGTCATATGCGGCAGGGACCTTCCCACATTTTACAGAACAAACCATGCCGCAGCCACAAAAAAGAACAGGATCCGGCAGTACTGTTCTCTCCACTGCCTCGTCCACGACAATGAGATCAGCAAGACGGACCTCTATGATGTCAAGGTCGTGGATGCCGCCACACTGAAGTTCATCCCGGTGCAAAGTGCTTTTTATGTAGTAGGGAGCAACAGAGAGGCAACCATGAGCAACTTTAGCAAATATACGTTCGCAAAACGGAAGGATGCCGATGCCTTCGCGAAAGCGTACGGCGGATATGTCATGAACTTCTATGATGCCTACGCCATAGCGATGCAGGACTTTACGGATGAGAAGCGGTAGCAAATAGCAAATAGCAAATAGCAAATAGCAAATAGCAAATAGCAAATAGCAAATAGCAAAT
>JAQUFB010000130.1:1994-4076 GCA_028684885.1 Sulfurovum sp.
TAGCAAATAGCAAATAGCAAATAGCAAATAGCAAATAGCAAATAGCAAATAGCAAATAGCAAATTTAGTACAGGTTAATTAAATCCAATCTTAAAAGATAAAAGCCTTTCGGAGAAAAGTCTACCAAACCTACTCCCTGCTACCTACTCCTCTCTCCTTCAGTAGTTCACGAACTACTTCCCGGTCATCAAAAGGATGCTTTACCCCTTTGATCTCCTGGTACTCCTCATCCCCCTTGCCGAGGATCAGCAGCACTTCATCGCCTTCCAGTTCATCCAGTGCCATTTTGATCGCCAAGCGTCTGTCGGGCGTAGCCACGACATGATCTTTCCCATACAGCCCCGTGAGGATATCCTCGAGTATCTGTTCGGGAACTTCATCACGCGGGTTATCGCTAGTCACATAGATCTTTTTGGCAAACTTGCCTGCGACGGCACCCATACGCGGGCGTTTGCCCTTGTCCCTGTTGCCGCCTGCACCGAAGACTACGGAGATATCCCTGTCCTTGATCGAGTCAAGCACCTGGTGCATCCCGTCATCGGTATGCGCGAAATCCACGATCACAAGCGGATCACGGCTGACCACCTCCATACGCCCGGCGACACCGGCAAAATTCGCTACCACATCGCAGATATCCTGGAGAGGTTTTTGTGTCAGGATCTGAACGGCCCCCACTGCCGCCATCAGGTTAAAGAGGTTAAAAAGGCCAACCATAGGCGAGTGGAATGTCGCTTCCTCCCTCAGGTGCTTGATACCCGCAGTAATGCCATGTAGCAGCGAATATGCCTGCACTTTGAAGGTAGCAGGTTCGTCTACCCCGTAGCTTTGCGCATTGACGGGATTGTAGGTGATGGAGCGTATATCGTCCTTATTGAGCAGTTTCGGTGTCTCATCAGCAAAGAAGAGACTTTTGACACGCCGGTACTCCTCTACGCTCCCGTGATAGTCCAGGTGGTCGCTGGTAACATTGGTATGCACTTTGAGCGCAAAGGTGATCCCCTCGATACGCTTCTGATGGATCGCATGGGAGCTGACCTCCATGATGAAATAGTTGCATCCCAGATCAAGCACCTGTTTCATATTGTGAAGGGTTTCCAGGATCGAAGGGGTCGTCATGCTTTTCTCTTCGATACGGCGCTCCCCTGCAAAGAGGCCGCGTGTACCCTGGAGTGCCGGCTGTTCACCAAGATCCAGAAGGAAGGAGTAGATCGCCGCTGTTGTCGTTGTCTTGCCGTTCGTGCCTGTCACACCTACCACTCTGAGTTTTTCAAGCCCCCAGAGCCCGATAAGCTCTTCGACACTGATGGATTCCGGTTTTGGGTTCAGTCTCTCGTAGTATGGTGCATTCTGTGACGTTCTCAAAAAGAGTGTATCGCTATCCAATGCGTTCGTATCGTCGCTTAAGAAGCGGTATCCCTTCAGTTCGGATGCTATTTTCACTGTTTGTGCTCCGCTACCAATGTATAAAGTGTCAGGATATCCTGATCGTTCCCGAAAAGCGCGCTTGATGCATCAAGATAAGAGAGCGCCATCTCATCAAACCCTTCGGCTGTCAACTTTTTGACAAAATCGATAAACTCGTCTTTGTTTGTGATAATGACCTTGGTAGAGAACATGATATCCTCAAAGGTCTTTTTAAAGGACCCCCTCTGTTCAACAAGTTCCAGAAAATCACTGTAGCGTATCCCGTCGCTGTACTCGATCTGCTCCTCGATAGGATCAACAAGCAGTTTTTTCAGTGCATCCTTGGAGCTGTCAAGTGAACGGATCAGACTGTCAATGATCTCCGCCGCATTCTCTTTCTCATCTTTAATCGCCTGGTAGTAATCAAACAGTGCCTGTGCCTCTTCACTGCTCTCAATACCCAGATCACTCAGATAAACGCCGACTTTCGCTTCATCCAGTGTCGGATAATCTTTCAGTAAAATAGCATAATCCCTTAATGCACTGCTGAACTCACCGTTAAGGAATTCTCCTTCAGCACGCTGCAATAATAGATTTTTATTTACTTTCGCCATCTTATCTCAATTGCTCCAATTTGTCTTCATATCCGAAAGGGACGTTCACTACGGTCATCTCGGG
>JAQUFB010000131.1 GCA_028684885.1 Sulfurovum sp.
GCTGGAATGGAAGTTGCATACTTTTTTTCATACCATACTAAGGAGTGAATAATGGCAGTGATGATTACCGATGAGTGTATCAGTTGTGATGCGTGTGCGCCAGAGTGTCCGGTGGCAGCGATCTTAAGTGAAGAGAGTGAAAAGAATCCCTATGCGGGCGAGTATTTTTATGTCAAACCTGAAACATGCGTAGAGTGTGTGGGGCATGCCGATAGCCCGCGATGTGCAGAGGCATGTCCGACGGAGGGGGCGATCGTATGGGATATGCCCTATACGGCTGACTTCGAATCCTACTATGCGGCAGGCCACGAAGAGGGAAAATATCTGATCCGGGATCATAAGAAAAAAGGGCTGATGCTGCCTTCTGTGAAATCACAGGCTTTTATGGAAGCGATCGGTATGGATCTGCGCGAATCCCATGCTGACGTGGCAGCATCGTTCCGGGAGTAGAGGATGATTATTGCTTTTGCATCGTCAACCGGCGAAAAGATCGATCAGCATTTCGGCTGGTCAAAATATTTTTATCTCTACCGTATCGATCAAGCGGGGGCAGAGTTTTTCAAGACTGTCAATGCCGAAACGGATATTGAAGATGAGCATGAAAAGCTCAACTGCAAGATCGAAGCGATCGGTGAGGCGGATATCATGTACTGTACACAGATCGGGCCGAAAGCGTCGCAGATGGTACAGGCAGCGGGTATCCACCCGGTCCGTGCAGCCGAAGGCGAAGCGCTGAAAGATGCGATCGGCAATGTGATCGAAATGCTCAATACGAAGCCGCCGATATGGCTGCTCAGAGCGTTTCACAAAGCCCGGCAGAGGAGTGCATAAGATGGCAGTACTGATCACTGAGAACTGTATCAACTGTGATGCATGTATCGAGGAGTGTCCGGCATCGGCTATTGTAGGTGCGGATGAGTCACCATTGAAGGGTGCTGAACATACCTATGTCAAACCTGAAAAGTGTATCGAGTGTGTAGATGCAGCCGTACCAAAGTGTGCCGATGTCTGCCCTACAGAAGGGTGTATCGTCTGGGATATGCCTTACACAGAAACGTATAATGATCACTTCGTTGACAGTGATGATTATGTGATTCGTGTGCACAAGAAAAAGGGGATTATGTCTCCGGAGGTATCCCCAAGGCCTTTTAGAGAAAATATCTCCATAGATGACAGAACCAACCGTGTGAGCGTAGGTGAAACGCTCAAACTTTATAATTAGTCATTTTACTCAAAGGAGTCAATAATGTCAGTCATTATCGATGATACCTGTATCACTTGTGATGCATGTCTGCAAAACTGTCCGGTCAACGCGATCGTAGACGATATGCATAACCCGACAGGGGAGAGCCGCTACTATGTGCAGCCTGAAAAGTGTATCGAGTGCGTAGGTGTGTTTGATGATCCCCAGTGTGCGGCGATCTGTCCCAGTATCGGGTGTATCACCTGGGATATGCCTTATACCAAAGCGTATGAGGCGCACTATATGCAGAGTGATCTCTATGCGATCGGTACCAGTAAGACAGGAAAAGTGCTTTCCCCTTCCCACAGGGAGAAAAAATATAGAGAAGATATCCCGCTTGAAGCGCGCGGTGTAGGCAAAAAGGTACAGGAAGAACCTGAAAAACTGGAAGCGGGGTAATGATCTATCAGATTGATAAACTATTTGATCGTGTCTGTGCCATCGTGACGGCACAACGGATCGAGGAAAAGGCAATTTCACACGATCCGTTGTTCTAAAGGCCCAAAAAAATCTCTTTGGGGCTCGATACAGACCAGCATCTGCTTTTTAACGGCTTTACGGGTCTGCGTGCTTTCAGCTTTTTGAGCGGTTTGCGTGTTTTGAGCGTTTTTAATGATCTAAGGGACTTTTTGGGCTTCAGAGGCCCGCGCCCGAATCTTGACATATCGGTAAACAAAAGCATATTGCCACTGTGGTCCCAGATACTTCCCTCTTCAAAATAGCCCAAATGACTCCCCGCAAATGCATAAATATCATGCACGTCGATATAGGCGACCGGTTTGCCGCCAAAGGTATAGAGCGTCTTGCCATCTTCACTGTAGGCATAAGGGGTTCCATTACAGTCGTAGAAATTCAGTTTCATGCGTTACTCCTTCTGTATTGTTTGGTTCATAGAATATTGTGACTTAAAATGCAGGAAAAAGAGAAAAAACACTGCTTATTTTTTCATCATTTGTACAGACGGTGCCAGTATCTATCAGACGGCACCGAAAAGGACTTTCCCTTCACTGTTTTGAAGCGCTTTGATCTCTTCGTAGCTCTTGTCGCTGATTCGAAGCGCGGTTCTTTTGATCTTACTATAGACTTCATCGATCTTCTCTGACGGGCTCAGCTTTTTGAGATCACCTTTGGAAAGATCCGCGTGGTCAAGCAGTTCGTTCCATACCGAACTCTCATCCAGTGCGAATGCGCAGAAGGTCAATCCTTCGTATTCAAACTTTCCGTCTGCATCCAGGTCAACCACAAAGAGCAGATAAAGACCATCAGGAGAGAGTACCTCTTTGTATCTCTCGACAAACGGTTCGAAGAAATCCAGTGTCTCGAGTTCGAACGCGATAAAGTCTATCTTGTCCGAGTTCGATGTGAGGATCACCTGTGTTGCCGTAGCCTTTGGCGGGAGCTGCTTGTCTTCAGAAAGCACTTTCCCCGGTGTGATCACCAACGAACCTCTATATGCGTATGCATTTTTCGCCGTGTTCTCATTGAATGAAGCCTGCCATTGCAGGTTGTTGTTGTAGATGAAATTCTGTATGTGTGACATGGTGTTTACTCCTGATAATATTGTGTTATGAGAGATGCAAAAACGGTTCCATCTCTCCATCCTGTCCGGCTATCCTGTGTTGGTATATCATCCTACTTCGTTGGTGTAGGCATAAGTGGAAGAGATGGAGCGCAGACGCTCTGCAGCCCTGATAAAGGCATCTATCACATAATCGATCTCCTCTTCGGTGGTAAATCTGGATAGAGAGAGTCTCATCGCCGTATGTGCAAGCTCGGGATCTTCACCGATAGCGGTCATCACCGGGTTGGCTTCCAGTGATTCTGATGCACAGGCACTTCCCGTAGAGGCCGCGATCCCTTTTCTGTTGAGATCCCAGAGCATCGCCTCACCCTCTATCCCCTTCACAGAGATGAGCAGGGTATTGGGTGTACGCCGATCCCTCGGTCCTACGATGATCGTATCGGGGATCATGGAGAGTGCATCTTCGAGTTTGTCGCGCAGCCTTCTGACTTCCGTATCCATCTTCTCTAAATGATTTACAGCCTGTTTCATCGCCAGCCCCATACCTACGATGGAAGCGACATTGAGGGTCCCTGCGCGTTTGCCTCCCATCTGCTCGCCGCCATGTAACAAATTTGGCAGTGTTTTGCCTTTTTTGACGTAGAGTCCGCCTATCCCTTTTGGTCCATGGAATTTATGGGCGGAGAATGTAAGGTAGTCCACATCGACTTTGCCAAGGTCTACCGGAACCTTGCCTATGGCCTGTACCGCATCGGTGTGGAAGAGTATCCCTTTTTCCTTGGCAAATCTGCTGACCTCTTCCACCGGAAAGAGGACACCTGTTTCGTTGTTCGCCCACATCATGGTGATCAGTACGGTTTTGTCTGTAACGGCATTTTTGATATCCTCGGCGTTGATCCCGCCGTTTTCATCGACATCCACATAGGTCACATCCACAAGACCGTTGTCGCTGAGAAAGTGCAGCGTCTCCAGTATACACGGGTGTTCGACCGAAGTGGTGACGATGTGGTTCTTCTCAGGGTTTATCAGGATGTGTTTGAAGTAGACCCCTTTGATGACGGTATTGTTGCTCTCCGTCGCACAGGAGGTGACAAGAATGTCGTCTTCATCGGGTACATTGAGCGCATCATACATATATCCGGTAGCGTAAAAATATTTCTGTAAATTCCAAATCAGCTATGATAAAAAGAAAAAGGAGTCATAGCGATGGAAGTAAAAGAAAATAACAAAGTAGAGTTTGATCTGGAGGAGTTGGCGCCGCTGCTG
>JAQUFB010000132.1 GCA_028684885.1 Sulfurovum sp.
CCCCTGATTCAAGCGGCGCATCGGGGATACCTTTTTGGAAGCTTTGTGTGTGGATCTGTCCATCTTTGAAGATCGTCATATCCAGTTTTTTGGAAAGCGCATTGACCACAGAGACACCAACCCCGTGGAGCCCGCCTGAGACCTTGTAGGTATCTTTGTCAAATTTACCGCCGGCATGAAGGACGGTAAGTACGACTGTTGCCGCGGAGATCTTTTCTGTCGGGTGTTCTGTGACAGGAATACCACGACCGTTATCCTCGATGATCGCCGAACCCTCTTTTGTGAGTGTGACCTTGATCGTATCACAGTACCCTGCCATCGCTTCGTCGATTGAGTTGTCGACTACTTCATAGACGAGGTGGTGAAGCCCTTTTTCAGAGGTGTCACCGATATACATCCCCGGTCTTTTTCTTACCGCTTCGAGACCTTTGAGGACCTTGATATTACTAGCACCGTATTCTGCCATTTTGCACTCCGTTCTGTGGGGTTATAATAGTATATATTTTAGCCAAAAAGTGCTTAGAAACCGGGTGCAAAACCCCAACTCCCGGGAAGAGGGGAAAAATAGAGGAGAGCGAGGCTAGAGGAGCATTCCTGCCTGCTGTTTTTTGGTGACGACTATGTCGATCTCGTAAGGATCGGTAAACTGCTTTTTCTGATAGGCATCAAGTGCATAGCGCCCGATCATGGCAGCATTGTCCGAACAGTATTGAAGCGGTGCGACATGGAGGGTCTTGCCGAACTGATCGCAGAGTTCCTGATAAGCATCTCTGATATATTGATTGGCTGAGGCCCCGCCTACGATGGCAAAATCTTTGGCCTGTTCGGCTGCAAAGATCTTTTTGCTCTTTTGCAGCAGATGAAGTTTGAGCGCTTTCTGGAAACTTGCCGAGAGGTCGCACCTGTCCTGTTCGCTCATACCCTCGATGCCGCCGAGCTTTTCGATCTCCAGACGCACAGCATTTTTCAGCCCTGAGAGAGAAAAGGCAATGAGCTTCGAGTTTCTAAGTGGAACAGGCAGATCAAAACGGTTTTCATCTCCTTTGCGGGCAAGCGTTTCGATGATAGGGCCGCCCGGATACCCCAGCCCCATCATCTTGGCCACTTTGTCAAAGCTCTCTCCCACGCTGTCATCCATACTGGTTGCCAGTATCTCCATACGCTCAAAACTCTCTACCCGTATGATCTGCGTATGTCCTCCTGAGATCAACAGGACCAGGAGAGGCATGATGGTCTCCTTTTCGATAAAGAGCGAGTAGATATGTCCCTTGAGATGGTGTACAGAGATCAATGGAATCTTCTGAAGGGATGCCAGGGTTTTTGCCATAGCGATTCCCTCCAGCAGAGTGACACCCAGTCCGGGCTGGTTGGTAACCGCTACGGCTTTGAGTGTATCAAAGTAGGGTTTGGCTTCCTCAAGCAGTTTGGGGAGCGTCACGGCATGCAGCCTTGAAGCAAGCTCAGGTACGACACCTCCGTAGCAGGCATGTTCGGCTTCCTGGGAGATCTTCTTGTGGTAGAGAAGCTTTTTGGTTGCGATCTCTGTGATCGCTATTGAGCTGTCATCACAGCTGCTTTCAATACTCAGGATCATGCATCCTCCCTACTATTTAACATTGTTTTTCTCCATTACCAGATTTTCTATCAGTTCCCATTGTCCGTATCCGCTGTCGGTATTTATATGTCCTGCCTTTTCGATGATATTCAGAGGTATATTGTAGTGAGATGCAATCTCTGTAGCCTCATCCACTGTGATCCAGGGATCGTTATCCGAAACGATCATCTGCACCTCTTTGGCATGCAGAGAAGCGGGCATCGGTGCAGGGAAGAAGGTCCTGATCGTCTTCTCTTCTGTCTGAAGACTGGGAGGCGAGACCATAAAGAGCCGTTCTACCGTACACATCTCCTCCTCTTGACAGAGCCAGAACCAGAGTGTATTTGCCAGGGAGTGGCAGACCACGGTATCGGGTTTGAACTCCTTAAGGATCTCCATCACCTGCCTGACCCAGCGGTTTCTGCTCGGGAAGTGGCAGTTGTCAAGCAGGGGGAAAGAGACCGTCCCGTAGTTTTTCGCTACTTCGGCAGCCAGTTCCGCCTGCCAGTGCGGCGCATCGCTCCCGCCCCAGCCGTGCAAGATAAGGAGTTTCATTGGAACTCCTTATCTTGAGTGAAGAGTGAAGAGTGAAGAGTGAAGAGTGTAGGTTTGCATTGCTTTGCAATGCTTTTATTTCTAAGCACTGAATACTGAAGGCTGAACGCTTTATTTAACATATTTTCTTACCTCTTTATCGATCGCAATGATCTCCTCGATCGTTGCGGCTTTGAAGCTTTCAAACCTTTTATAGGCATCCAGTACGATTTCGCTCATCCCGAAAAAACTGCATCGTTCATGTTTAAAGGCTTCGATCGCCTCTTCATTGGCCGCGTTTACCACTACCCCCAGGTGGGGATTTGCGAGGATATGCTCTTTGATCTGCCAGATAGGGTATCTCTGCTCTTCTATGGGCAGGAACTCGATGCTCCCCATTGCCAGCAGATCCGTGGGAGGCAGGATCGGCTCATTGACCTCCCCGCGCAGCGCAAAGGCGATAGGCAGCTTCATGTCGACACCTGCAAAGTGTGCTGTGGTAGAGCCGTCTTTGAACTCGGCCAAGGCATGGATAATGGACTTCTTTTCGATCAATGCATCGATATCGGTGGTGTCAAAGAGCCATTTTGCTTCCAACAGCTCAAAGAGCTTATTGGTCATTGTCGCCGAATCGATCGTGATCTTGTCGCCCATAGACCAGTTGGGGTGCTTGAGTGCATCGGCAAAGGATGCTTTTTGCATCTTCTCTATCTCCCACTCTCTAAATGCCCCGCCGCTGGCTGTGATATAGAGCTTGGAGAAGGGGCGGTGATTCATCAGGTACCAGAGCCCGAAGTGCTCCGAGTCGATCGGGGTGATCAGGGAGATATCGATGAACTCTCCGGCAACCACCAGAGATTCTTTGTTGGCCAGTGCCACTCTCTTGCCGAGGCTTGTTGCCTTCAGTGTAGGCGCCAGTCCTACATATCCTACCAGGGCATTGACAACCATATCGCTTTGGCTCTCTTCAATCGCCTCCAGGATCGCTTCGCTGCCCGCACGTACATCAGGGTGGTTCACCTTTGTTTTGTCTGCTTCATTGGCTATGACAACTCTCCGGGGATGATGTTCTGCGATCTGTTGGTTGAGCAGGTCGATATTGTTTCCTGCCACGAGTGTTTCGACTGTGATATTGTATCGCTTGGCAATGATCAGTGTGTTAATCCCAATGGAGCCGGTAGACCCCAGAAGTACAATGCTTTGCATACTTAGATCAACGCTCTCATCGAGATCAGCATCATGACGGCACCAAAGAGGTAGCCGTCGATACGGTCAAGTACGCCGCCATGGCCAGGAAGGATATCCCCTGAGTCTTTGACCCCTGCCTCTCGTTTGAGATAAGATTCGAAAAGGTCGCCAAATACAGACGCGACAGAAGTGATGAGTGTGACCACTACCGCGATCCAAAACGGTACGACAAGGGTACCGATAAGGCTTCCGATCACTGTGGCGAGGAAGATACCGCCAAAAACCCCTTCGAGTGTTTTGTTCGGAGAGGTGTCAGAGAACTTTGTTTTCCCGAACTTTTTGCCGGTGAAGTAGGCTCCCGTATCGGTCAAAGTGACGGTAACAACCAGCCAGAACATCGTCATGATGCCGAAATCCCGGTAGAGCATCAGGATAAAGAGCATTCCGCTGACAGGATAGAGGAAGGGGAGGAGAAGTCTCTTGTCAAAATTGTGAAAATAGGCGATGGAGGCACCAAAAACCACGGCAACAAAGAAGAAGAGGTCATCAGGATTTGGATAGAAATAGGCAACGATCCAGATAAACGCGGCCCAGAAAAAGGCACTGTTGGAACGAAGGCCAAAGAGTCTCATTGCTTCAAAAAAAGCGATGATATACACCATCCCCAGAAATGCCCAGGTGAGCGTAAAGCTGTCGATCAGCCCAATAACTA
>JAQUFB010000035.1:0-4217 GCA_028684885.1 Sulfurovum sp.
GAACCGCAGATGGAGAACTCTTCATAATCAAGCAGGAAAAGATAGGGGGAAGGATTCTTGGAACGCAGGACCCTATAGAAGCTCAACGGATCGATCTCCCCTTTCTGTGTATAGCGGTTGGAAAGCAGTATCTGGAAGATATCCCCGGCACGGATATTCTCTTTGCACTCATCGACCATCTCTTTGAAGCGTTCTTCCTCGATACTGAACTCGCCTTGTCCCTCCAGTTCCACAGGGGTAAGCGGCATCGGTGTGCATATGTCGCCAAGAGACTTTTCTATCTCGTTGAATTCGTTGTTCAGACGTGTATCATTCAGGATCAGTGTCAGTTTGGCACTTTTATGAGAGTAGGCGATGATGATCGATGGGCGCACAAGGTCCAGATCCGGTGTATTGAGCGGATCATAGAGTTTATCCATACTTTTTTCAAGAACAGGTTCAAAGACTTTGACCATATCATACCCGATGAACCCGATGAATCCGTCAACAAAAGAGAATCCGACCTCTTCAGATTTTGCCTGATACGCTGCCTGGTCTAAAGAGGCATAGTATGACTTGAGAAAGCTAAAAGGGTTCTCTGGAAGGTTTCGGACGGTTCCGCTTTGGTCTGTATAGCGTGTCGTTTTGTCCTTATAGCTCAGACGTTCCAGTGCTCCTATCGTGATAAAGGAGAAGTTCCCGTCTGCCGTATTGACAACGCTTTCGAACAACATTGTGATCTCATCGGGGAAGAGCGTTTTGATCTTCCCGTAAAGCGCTACCGGGGTGAGTTGGTCAAATAGTATGGTTTTATGCATGATGACTTCTTACTTAAGCAGAAATGCGCGTTTATTGATACGGTCCTTGACTTTGACCAGTGCGCGTTCTGCGGATTTTCTGTCAGGATACGGCCCAATAAGGAGTTTTCTGAGCCCACTTGGACTTTTTTTTGTAATTGTATAGGTAAACCCGTTTTGTGAGATACTCTCCAGGAAACGCCGGCTCGGGACAGTACTGAAGGCACCCACCTGGATATAATAACCTCCAGTCTGTATCCCTTTTGAGTTCTGTGACTGGGGCCTGGTGATAGGATTTGCAGGTTTGGTTCTGGTCTGCTGCACAGTTTTCTCTATATGCTTCGGAGTTGTTTTCTGATAGCTTTTCTTCGGGGTGTGCGGTTCTGTTCTGGTAACAGCAGACTCCTCTGCGATATCCAAAATATCCGTTGGTTTTTCTTCTTCGGTTTTTGGCATTCTTGCAGGCTCAGGCTCCTTCTCTGTTTCGACTTTCAACTCCTGAGAGATAGATTGTTGAGGTGTTTCTGATATCACTGTGGTCTCTTTTGTTACCGGCGCAGGGACCTCTTCAGTGACTTTTTGGGATACCGTTTCTTTGGAGATATCAAGCAGGTCTTCTTCTTTTGATGATGCTAACGGTTCAGAAGTTTCATCCTCAGGCTCCGTGACACTTTGCAGTGTCAGGTCGGGACTGATGATCTCTGTCTCATTCTGTTCAAAAAGAAGTTCATCCTGCTTTGGTGCCTTGAGGAGCATCTTTGTAAAAATGATGGAGACGATAAGTACAACAATCGCAAGTGCGATAATTGTCAGAAAACTTTTTGTCTTGTTGGATTGGTTTGGTTGTATATCATCGATAATGAGGTCATCAAGATTATGATCGTTCATAGCAGAAAAACTCTCCCAAATAAATTTAGTTTGATTATATCATATTTATCTATATAGATGATTAGGTCTTTTGTCTGTGTGAATATGAAACATTTAACTAAAATGATTGAAAATTTAAAAAATAACAATAAATTATTAAAAATGATTAATATAAAATATCGAATAAGTGTGCCTGCAAAGTTACTATAGACAAAATATGCCAAAGAAGTATAGCATTGTAGTGCTCTACACAACTTCTTCTTCCCTCGTTTTTAAGAGGGAGATATCTGCTTTAGAGTGCTTTGTAGGGGAGCGTAACGATATTATACGCTTCAGGCAAAGAGCTGTCGGGCAGGCATTTCCATTTTTTTGTAAGCTTTTGTTTGAGCATCTCTGAGAGCTCCCTCAGTCGTCTATCCGCCTCTTCCAAAGAGAGTCTATCCACCTCGATGAACACCTCTAACCGTTCTTCGCTCTTTCCTTGATAGATATGATAGTTCTCTATCTCCAAAGTGGCAAAAAGATGTTTGATCAGATGGTGGAACCTCTGGTGCTCCTCCCCTTTGTATTCGATCACGAGATAGTCGGTATATCCCTTTTCAAGCAGGGGTGCAGCGATGGTAAATTCGCATTTAAGATGCTGTTCAAGCAGAAGCGGGGTAAGCGGTTCGTTGATACGTTCGAACTTCGCATAAAAGGTACGGTTGTTGAAGACGATCTGTTCAACGATGCTGTTGCGTTTGATATAGTAGTGGGTATCGATAAGGTCGAGGTCAAATACTTTCAACTATTTGACCTTGAGAGGATGCTGGCTTTGCATAGAAAAAATGCGACTAGTCGCATGAGCTCTCCGCTGAGGAGAACTCAGTGTTAACAATCTCTTGAAAAGAAAGTTGCCTTGATGGCAAGTTTTTTTCAAGAGACAGATGTTCATAAGATTCAAAAAGTGTCCTATTAATAGATCGGCTTGTCGTAGATTTTAAAGTTTGAAGCAAGTGCTTTCATCTCTTCCTTGATCTTCGCATGAAGTTCCGCATCATTGATGTTGTCAAGTACATCTGCGATCTTGTTTGCAATGATCTCGAACTCAGCCTCTCTCATCCCTCTGCTGGTCAGTGCCGGAGAACCGATACGGATACCTGAAGTGACAAACGGGCTTCTTGTTTCACCCGGTACCGTGTTTTTGTTGACGGTGATACCTGCCGCACCCAGTGCCGCGTCCGCATCTTTACCTGAAAAATCCTTGTTGAGGAATGAAAGGAGTACCAGGTGGTTGTCTGTACCGCCGGAGACAACGTCATATCCTCTTTTCATCAAGACCTCCGCAAGCACCGCAGCATTGGCTTTGACCTGCTTTGCATAGACCTTCCATTCAGGACTCAGGTTGTGTTTGAAACCTACTGCTTTTGCTGCAACCACATGCACAAGCGGACCGCCCTGAAGGCCAGGGAAGATCGCAGAGTTGATCTTCTTCGCGATCTCTTCGTCATTTGTCATGATCATACCGCCGCGTGGCCCTGCAAGTGTTTTATGCGTGGTTGTCGTCACCACATCCGCATACGGGAACGGGCTTGGGTGTTCGCCTGCACATACGAGTCCTGCGATGTGTGCGATATCGGCAAAAAGGATCGCGCCTACTTCATCAGCGATCTCGCGGAACTTCTTAAAGTCGATCTCTCTGGCATACGCCGAAGCACCGCAGACGATGATCTGTGGCTGTACGATCTTTGCGATATCCATCACCCTGTCGTAGTTGATGCGGCCGTCAAGCTCTACACCGTAGGTAAAGCTCTGGTAGTTTTTACCGGAGAAGCTCGGCTTGGAGCCGTGGGTCAGGTGGCCACCGTGGCTGAGGTCCATACCGAGGATCTTTTCGCCCGCTTTCAGGAGTGCAGCGTATACCGCACCGTTTGCCTGAGAACCTGAGTGAGGCTGCACGTTTGCATAGCTACAGTTAAACAGCTCACACGCTCTGTCGATCGCCAGTTGTTCTACCACATCGGCATTTTCACATCCACCGTAGTATCTTTTATACGGGTAACCCTCTGCATATTTGTTCGTAAATACAGAACCCATCGCTTCCATGACAGCCGGGATAGTGAAGTTCTCACTCGCGATCATCTCAAGGTGATCGGTCTGTCTTTCCAGTTCATTATTGATCGCTTCAAAAATTTCCGGGTCGAAAGTTTCCATTGCGTATGACATGTTATTCCTTTTCCCGATGATATCGGTGGGTAATTTATTGAATGTATTTATAGCAAAATTCGGCTAAGGGAAGGGTGAAATCAAGAGAATTTATCTATTGATTTGCCAATGTGTTTGTGTGTCAGGGCGGGTGTACCCGCCCACAAAAGGCGAATACAATCCGCCTTACTTTTTGTTGGCCGCTCTCTCTTTGCAGGCATTGACATCGATACAGAACATCCCTTTGCCTTTTTTGGCAGGTTTGAGCTCTTCTGCGACATCATGGCCGCACTTCTTGCAAAGGTTTTCCACATCGCACAGCGGCTGCAGTTCCGGACGCGGTACTTCCGGTTTCATCGCAGGGAAGAGGAGCACGTCACGGATAGAGTG
>JAQUFB010000035.1:4317-16896 GCA_028684885.1 Sulfurovum sp.
CCAAGTGGTCAAAGAGGTAGTCAAAGAGCTCCTCTGTGATCTTCATCAGGTCATCATATCTGTGGTAGGCCCAGTAGAACTCGATCATCGTGAATTCCGGGTTGTGGGTGTGGTCCATCCCTTCATTTCTAAAGTTACGGTTGATCTCGAAGACCGCTTCCATACCCCCTACGATCAGACGTTTGAGGTAGAGTTCCGGAGCGATACGGAGGTATCTTTCCACATCCAGCGCATTGTGGTGTGTGATGAACGGCCTTGCATTCGCCCCGCCGGGGATCGGGTGCATCATTGGTGTCTCCACTTCAAGGAAGTTCTTCTCTTCAAAGAATCTTCTTACCAGTGAAACGATCCTACTTCTCATGATAAAGGTCTCTTTGACCTCGGAGTTCATGATCATATCAAGGTAGCGCTGGCGGTAACGGAGTTCAGGGTCCTGCAGGCCGTGGAACTTCTCAGGCAGCGGGGAGATCGCCTTGCTGACGATATTGATCTCTCTGCAGTGCAGGGTGATCTCGCCGGTCTGCGTGACGAACGGAAAGCCTTTGGCTTCGATGATATCACCTACCTCAAAGAGTTTTTTGACAATGTTGTTGTAATACCCTTCGGGGAGATCGTCACGGCTGTAGTAGATCTGCACAAGGCCTTCACTGTCCTCTATCTTTGCAAATGCCGCTTTACCCATGATACGCACAAACTTGATACGCCCAGTCAGTGTGTACTCTCTGGACTCATCCTTCTTGACCTCTGCATCCATTGCAAGAAGGTCTTCGTTTTCACTGAGAAACTCTCTGGAAGGTTTGCCTTTCTTGACCTGGTTGGGATAAGGGTTGATCCCTTCTTCTCTTAGTTTTTCTGTTTTTTTGATACGTTCTTGGATATATTGATTATCAAATATCAAAGTGGCTCCTATTGTAAGTTGGTTCTTTTTCTTTCATTTGTTTTTTGCGAAAGTATTATGCTTCCGATTCTGCTTTTTGGCACGCCTCGCAGATACCTTCGATCTTCATCGTATGGCCTGTCATTTTGAAGTTGAACTTCTTTGCGATCTCTTCCTGGCGTTCCTCGATGATCTCATCATAAAATTCGATGATCTTGCCGCATTGGGTACAGATGAGATGGTCATGGTGTTTTTTGAGTCCAAGTTCATACTTTTTCCCTTGAATTCCGAAAGAGATAGAACTGACGATATGGGACTCTTCCAGGAGTGTCAGGGTACGGTAGACCGTGGCGATACCGATATTGACATCCGGGTGCTGCTGTTTTAAGAGCATATAGATATCTTCTGGGGTGTAATGTCCCTTGTTTTGGTACAGGAACTTTAAAATAAGCTCTCGCTGCTTGGTAAATTTGAGAGCGTTGTTTTTGAGCAATTCTTTAAATTTTTCTAAAAGTCCGTTATATGAGATCATCATCTACCTTTTTATGGTGTCGTTGCATTGCTGTTGTTACTATCCTCTGCGATAGGGGTTTGCCCATAGGGTAGTGAAGTCGCATTGGTTTCATTAGTTTCGGAGAAAGGAGTTGCTTCAAGTCCAAGCGCCTTTGTGTCAAGATTGATCAGGTATGATCCGGCAGCATAGAGATAGGGAAAGAGCTGGCTGCCCTGCGTATAGGTTTCAACTTTCTCTTTGATCAGTTTTACATTCGAAAGGGCAGTAACGATCAGTGCAAATATGATGAAGTACTTCCCCCCGCCGATAACAAGCCCCAGAAGGCGGTTGATAAATCCCAGTCCGCTGGCGGATGTCAGTTTTGATAAAATAGTACCCACCAGTGTTGCTCCTACCCATATAAGGATCAGAACTGCAAGAAAGCCGATCAGTTTAAGGATGGCACTGTTGTCGAGCTGCAGGAAGTTGGCTTCGATAAATCGGGCGGCTTTTTCTGAGAGACGCGAGGCAAAGTAGACCCCCGCGATCAGCCCGGCAAGACCGAAAAATTCTTTGATGAAACCGTTCACAAAGCCCTTGATCCCCAGTATAATAATGATCGCACTTATGGTCACATCAAAGTAGTTGAAGTCAACCATTGAAAAGTTTTCCAGTGAAAAATCCATGCTCTTACCTGCACTCCAAAATTATTTTGCGTATTGTATCGAAAAAGGCTTAGTGCCTACACCTTCAACTCGTTGGGTTTGTTCGCAAACTGCAGTGCGACATCACGGCTGATAAGACCCTGGGAAAGGTATTTCTGAAGCGCCTGTGTCTGTGTCTGCATCCCTGTATCTCCTTGTCCCAGCTGCATTTGGGAGTAGATCTGGTGTACCTTGTCCTCACGAATGAGGTTTGCGATCGCGTGGTTGGTGATCAGTATCTCTGACGCGGCGATACGTCCTCCGCCCAGTTTCGGGAGCAGAGACTGCGCGATCACGGCGATCAGCGAAGTAGAGAGCATTGCACGGATCTGGGGCTGTTCATCTCCACTAAATACATCGATGATACGGTTGATCGTTCCTGCTGCCGAAGAGGTGTGCAGTGTACCAAAAACCAGGTGGCCTGTTTCTGCGGCAGTAAGAGCAGCTTCGATCGTCTCCTTGTCCCTCATCTCCCCGATCAGGATAATATCCGGATCCTGACGCATTGCATATTTGAGTGCAATAGCAAATGATTTGGTGTCTTCACCCACGCCCCTGTGCGAGAAGACAGATTTTTTGTTTTGATGGATAAATTCGACCGGGTCCTCAACCGTGACGACGTGTTTCTGTTCGGTTTGATTGATCTCATTGAGCATGGCTGCCAGTGTGGTGGATTTACCCGAACCTGTCGGCCCGGTGACCAGGATCAGCCCTTTTTCGCGTTTGACAAGTTTTTTATAGACCTGCGGTGCTCCCAGATCATCAAGGGAAGGGATATCGATAGGAATGATTCTGAATGCCGCAGCCATATCTCCCAGTGTCCTGTAGTAATTCGCCCTGAAACGCCCGATCCCCGGCAGCAGCAATGCAAAGTCGAGTTCATCGTGCTCTTCAAATGCCTGTTTTTGCTTCTCCGTGATCAGAGAGTAGCACATCTCTTCGATATCATCACCGGTAAGTATGGGAAGATTGACCGGCTTCAGTCTCCCGTCAAGCCTGATCTGCGGTTCTGTGCGGCTAACAAGGTGAAGGTCTGACGCACCGTGTGTGACGACACTCTGGAGCAGTTTTTTGATATCGAAGCTTGCCATCGGCTATCCTTTATTGCAATTTTTCATTATATAAATTCTCATTATACCCAACGATGAGATCATTGTCCAATACAATCACAGGACGTTTGATCAGCATGTTCTCTTTTGCCAACCAAATTTTCTTGTCTTGATCATCGAGATTGAGTTCTTTGAGCTTGAGTGTGCGGTAGGTGGTGCCTCTGGTATTGAAGAGCGTGTTGATATCACTGTATTTGAGCCATTGCGATATCTCTTTATCCGATACGGGTGTTTCCCTGAAATCTATAAACTCGAACTCCAGTGCATGACCTTTAAGGTATTTGAGCGCTTTACGGACCGAGTCGCAGTTTTTGATGCCATATACTTTGATCACAGCCTCTCCTATTCAATAATCGCAGGTACGATAAAGAAATCATCCTTTGCATTGGGTGCATGGCGGAGGATATCCTTTGCAACACTCTCATCGCTTTGAGGGAGATCCTCTCTCATCGGCGTTCCGCCTTCCAAGGTAGAAAAGGTTGCAGAGAGATTTGCCGTATCGAGTTCATTGAGATTATCCACATAGGCAAGAATTTCGGTCAATTGCTTTTTTACCGCCTCTTTTTTGGATTCGTCGATACGTAAGTGTGAAAGTTTTTCCAGATTTGCCAAAACTTTGTCATCAATTTGCATAATTTACCTTGCTTCTTAAAAGATTTTTGCTTATTATATATCAATTTAGTTTAGAATTAGAGAAATATAAGAAAAAGGAAAACAATGCTGCAACTAGATATGAATTCGCAGGAATTTAAAGATGAGATGGAAAAGACCGAGAAGTTTACGGATAAAGTATGTGCAGCAAAAGGATGGGTCTACGGTCCGAATGCGGATGTCAACGAAGGTGTGATGATGGGGCTTGCCAGACACAGGCTTCTTTACGGAAAAAGATTCTGCCCGTGCTTCATGGTAGAGGAGGATCCGGAAAAACCGGGCAAGTTCAAAAGTACGGATGACCGTATCTGTCCCTGTAAGCCGGCGATAGAAAAAGAGATCCCTGAACAGGGTATCTGCCACTGTCAGATCTTCTGTACACCGGAATACTTTGAAGCGAATAAATAAGAGTTTTAAGAAAAGTGGATAGAATACGCGCAAATTTTATCGTCACTTTCAAAGAGACTCGATTTGTGAAAGGTATTTTATGCAGTCACTGTTAGACAAAAGCAATATTCACTCCGAAGAGCTGGAAGAGCTGCTCCGAGAAAGAGAGGAGGGGAAAATAGATTTCCTTCTGGTGGATGTACGAGAGGATATGGAGTACAAGATGGGGCATATTAAGGGGGTGGACCTCCTTTTGCCTACCTCTTCGTTCGGCCAGTGGGCTGAGAAGTTCCTCGAGGAGCATAAGGAAAAAACAGTGATCTTTACCTGTCGTACAGGAAACAGAAGCGGGCAGGTGCAGCATATCTTTAAGCAGCATGGGCTGGAGCGCGCGATCAACCATGCAGGCGGTATCGTCTCCTACCGCGGCGAGATAGCAAAATAAGATGCAGAGGATACTCTATCTGCATGGTTTTGTTTCTTGCGGAGAGGGGAACAAGTCCGGAGCGCTCGGGGCATATTTCGGCGATGAAAACCTGCTTGCCCCCGACCTGCCGTATGCACCGCAGGAAGCGATCGAAACACTTTCCAGACTGATCTATGCCGACAGGCCATCGCTGCTTGTCGGTTCTTCACTGGGCGGCTACTATGCGACCTGGCTTGCCGAAAAGTTTGACATTCCCGCTGTGTTGATCAACCCCTCCTGTACACCCTGGGAGACTCTGGCTGCGCATGTAGGGTGGCAGGAGCGCTTTTGTGACGGGGAGCGGTTTGAGTTCAAACCGGTCTATTTGGAGCAGCTCAAGAATTTTTCGGTGCTGCCCGGCAGATCGAAGTATCTGGTCCTGTTGCAGAGCGAAGATGAGGTGTTGGACTATCGTGTTGCAAAAGAGCGCTACAAAGATCACAAGGTGGTCGTCGAGTATGGCGGAAATCACCGCTTTGAAAATATCCATGAGTATCTCTCTATGATAGAGAGTTTTATGAAGTCCCAGGAGAAGAGATGAGTGTTGTAGACCTCTTGATGAAATTGTTGAGTTATGAATCCATTACTCCCGATGATGCGGGTTCACTCCTATTTATAGAGGAGTACCTTGACGGGTTTGAGGCGCACTATGTCAACAAAGAGGGAGTGAAAAATCTTTTTTTGACGAAAGTGTTCGGTGAAGGGCCTCATCTCTGTTTTGCAGGGCATGTGGATGTTGTGCCGCCGGGTGACGGGTGGGAGACCAACCCTTTTGTCCCAGTGATCAAAGAGGAGAAGATCTTTGGGCGCGGTACCCAGGATATGAAATCTGGTGTGGCCGCTTTTGTGCAGGCACTCAAAGAGACTGAAGCGTTTGATGGACGTCTGTCGCTTCTGCTGACCTCTGATGAAGAGGGGGAGGCGAAGTATGGCACGGTGATCATGCTTGAGCATCTCAGAGAAACCGGTATGCTTCCTGACTACTGTATTGTGGCTGAACCGACCTGCGAAGAGGAGTTCGGTGATGCGATCAAGATAGGACGCCGGGGATCGATCAATGGATATCTCACTATCCGTGGGAAACAGGGACATGCAGCCTACCCTGAAAAAGCGGTCAACCCGGTACACCAAATTGCCCCGATCCTCGACAAGATCGCCGGGGTCAACCTGGACAGCGGAGATGAAAATTTCGCGCCGAGTAAAATGGTGATCACGGATATCAGAGGCGGTATGGAGGTGACGAATGTGACTCCGGGTTCGCTGAAGCTCATGTTCAACGTGCGTAACTCCACAAAAACCACACAAGAGGATATTAGACTACACATTGAAAACCTCTTTAAGGATCTGGACTATACGCTGGAGTTGACGCAGGGTTCCTATCCGTTTGTGACAAAGAGAGATTCGAAGATTGTCCAGTGCCTCTCTGAGACGATCAAAGAGGTTACAGGCATTCAAACCAAATTTTCAACCGCCGGCGGTACCAGTGATGCAAGGTTCATGGGGGCATTCGGGATCGACGTGGTAGAGTTCGGTGTGATCAATGACACGATCCATGCACCCAATGAGAGAACTACTATCGTTGAGGTAGAAGCGCTCTATCAGGTATTCAAAGCGTTGATCAAACAGTTTAACAAAAGGCAGAGCGATGAGTAAGATGATAAAAATATGGGCTGCTGTATTGCTTTTCGGTACGACACTCTTTGGTGCAGAGTTGCATTGGGAGAAGGATACTGCGACAGCATTTGCTAAAGCGAAAGTTGAAAAGAAAAATGTGATGCTGATGGTCGAGGCTTCCCGCTGTAGGTGGTGCAAGAGGATGAAAGAGGAGACCTTGGCGGATGAAGAGGTGAAAAAGCGCCTTCAAAACTATATCCTTGTCAAGGTAGCACGATGCGATAAAGAAGAGATGAAAGTACTGCCTGAGTCCTACTACCCTGCGCCTTCGACTTTCTTTATGACACCCAAAGGTGAGATCATTGAGAGAGCGATCGGTTTTTTCGAGGTGGAAGACTTTATCACCTATATCAATGATGTAGAGGCAGACTGATACCCGATGCTGTTTGAACGTCCCCAGTTTACAGAGTATGTGATGGCAAGGCTGGTGACACTGTCGCTGAACCTTTTTGTCATATTTTCGGTAATTCTGGCGATATTCATTACGGATACAATGACGCTCTCTCTGGTGATCTTTCTTCTCTGGCTTGCCTTTACAATTTTTGTCTATGCGATCTATCGCGGGGCTTCCAAGATGCAACGTGAGCTGGGTAAAATCAACAAATATCTCAAGCTGCTCGATACGGTGGATACGATTGACCTGGACAGGCACTTTTTTACCAGGGAATTTGAACAGATCAACCAGAACCTCACCAAGGTGCTTGAAAAATCCAAAAAAAGAGAAGAGATCAAACAGCGTTACAACACAAAGCTTAAGCTCAAAAACAAGCAGCGGGGAGATATGATCTCTGCGATCGCACATGAGTTCAGAAATCCTATTGCTTCGATCATGGGGTATGCCCAGACGCTGCAGGAGGATAAAGATATCCCTCCGGCACTGCATGACAAGTTTCTGGGAAAAATATGCAATAACGGTGACAAGATAGAGGCACTATTGGGCAGGTTGGTACTCTGGAACAAGTTTGAAAGCGGCGAAGCCAAACTGCATCTGAGCAGTTTTGATCTTTTTGGCCTTGCACAGGAGGTGAAAAGTGCACTCCTTGACGAGAAATACAAAAACAGGGAGATCATCATACAGGGCGAACCGCGCCAGATAGAGGCAGACCGTACGCTTATGGAGATCGTCATTAAAAACCTGATCGAAAATGCGCTGAAATACTCCAAAGAGGAGGTTGTGGTCACGATCACAGAGGAGAGCTTCTCTGTAAGAGACAAGGGTGTGGGCATCTCTGAAGAGGATATAGAGAAAGTGACGAAGAAGTTCTACCGTTCCGGTACCCACAACTGGGATAATTCAATGGGACTCGGACTCTCCATTGTCAAAAAGATCCTTGCGCTGCACAACACAGAACTGGAGATCCAGAGTAGACTGGAGGAGGGTTCCACCTTCTCTTTTAAGATCTGATAATATTAAATATCTGAAAAAATTATACCAATTCTTCACTATTCTTTTATTTGATGAGATAAGACAATTTGATTGATAAGGTGAAGCTAACTAAAAGTTACAATTTAAAAAAAAGCAATTTTCTTTTCTTACAATAACCATTTTTTTATTCAAAATTCTATACACTCTTACCATGCAAAACCCCCTAAAAAGACTATTTAAGGGGTGCTTATGATTATCATAAGCAGAGCTAAATTTTAAGGAGAAGACATGAAACTTGGTTTCTTGGTTGACCTTAACCTTTGTATGGGTTGTAAAGGTTGTGAAATCGCCTGTAAAGTGGAAAATGATGTTCCGCTGAGCTCTTGGCGTTTGCGTGTAAAGTATATTGATATCGGTACATTCCCTGATACCTCAAGATCATTTACACCACTGCGCTGTAACCACTGTGAGAATGCACCGTGTGAACGTATCTGCCCGGTTTCCGCATTGCACTATCTTGAAAACGGTATTGTCAATGTGGACAGCCATCGATGTATAGGATGTGCAGGGTGTATGATGGCCTGTCCGTATGGTGCGATCTATATGGACCCTGAAACGAACACTGCGGATAAATGTACCTACTGTGCACACCGTATCGAGAGCGGTATGATGCCGGCATGTGTGGTTGTTTGTCCGGTAGAGGCGAATATCTTCGGTGATGTGGAAGATGACCATTCCCATATTTCCCAGTATATCATGGCGCATCAGGGCGGCGTTCAGGTGCGTAAACCGGAGAAACATACCGATCCAAAACACTACTATGTTGGTGGCGGTACCTATACGCTTGACCCTCTGGCACATCAGAGACTGGAAGGACATAATCTCTTCACCAATATCACGCATCTGAAGCACAACGGTGATCCGCATCACGGTGTACTGGACAGATTCCTGGCGCCATTCACTTCACACGGTACGCATGATAACAAGAGCTTCATGAATTTTGATAATATCCATGAACAAGAGGGAGGTCACTAAGATGGTAGAACATACAATAAACGCAACTCAGGCGGTGGTTACGCTTGACGTAGCACTTCCCGGTATTATTTGGGGATGGATGATCACACTGAACATGTGGGCAAAGAGTATCGGTACAGGTGTCGTATTTGTAGCCGCATACCTCCTTTACAGACACAAAAAAGATGCGATGCCGAATTTAAGATGGGCAATGCCTGTGATCTCATTTATCTTTTTGAATATTTTCCTTTTGTTTACACTGACAGATCTACATCAGCCATACAGAATGCTCAATATCTTCCTGCACCCGCACTGGACATCCGCGATCACGGTAGGGGCCTGGATGGCATCGCTCTTTACGCTTCTGATCACGATTCTTATGGTGATCGGTCTGGCTGATCAGTTCACCGAGTACTTCAAAAGAGGGTGCAGGGTGGCGCCGGTGAAATCGCTCATGTCATTTGCCGGGAAGAACTCCGGAACCTATGAGAAGATCTTCCCGTTTGTGGTATTTCTTGCGGTCCCTGTAACGGCCTATACGGCGATCATTATGGCGGAGTCCAGTGCAAGAGAACTATGGCAGGCGCCGACGGAAGTGATGCAGATGATGTGGGCAGCCTTGATGGCAGGTTCGGCAGCACTGATCCTGGTATCGGGTTCATGGAGCCAGGAAGCAAGAAAAGATCTTGCTTTGATCCTTTCGGTTGCCGTGTTCTTCTCCTTTGCGATGTACATGGGTGAGTACTTCTTCTCATTCAAGTCTTCAGAAGCTGAAGCGACATTGGCATATGTCCATGCAGGCGGAGCGTATAATGTAGAATTCTGGTTTGGCATGACGCTCGGATTTATCGCACCTTTCTTCCTTGCAACCTCTACAATGAAGAACGATAATGTAACGCTGCTTAGATTTGCGGCTATCTTGGCACTTGTGGGGCTCTATCTGGCAAAAGACGTATGGCTGAAAATTCCACAAATGCTACCATTGAGTTAAGGAGAGTAGATTTATGACAAAATCAATGAACAGTACAACAGATAAAAACTTTATCGAGAGTAGAAGAAGTTTCCTTAAGGGTACTGCGTACTCTGTGGCAGGTGCGACACTTGCGACAGGTGTCTTCAAAACAGTCGCAGAGACTCCTGCATCAGCAGAGACGAAGTTCACCCCTACACCGAATACACTTGCCTTCTACCCGCCGTTGGAAGAGTGGGACAGTTTTACGGAGCTTGACGGGAATGACTGGAAAAGAGGCGGTACATCAAGAAACGGTGTACAGAGCGAAGAGAACCCGGATGGTATCAAAGCGACCGAGTACATGCTTGTACCAACGGCATGTTCAAACTGTGAAGCATCCTGTGGTCTGACTGCATGGGTGGATCTCTCCACCTACAAAGCGGGCGGACAGCTGGCAGTACGTAAGTATATGGGTAACCCGCTTCACGCAGGATCACGTGGTAGAAACTGTGCAAAAGGGTATGCAACCCAGTCGCAGATGTATGATCCGGACCGTATCCCCTTCCCGCTGAAGAGAGCGCCAGGTTCCAAACGAGGTGAAGGTAAGTGGATCAGAACCACGTGGGATGAAGCGATGGCTGAGATCGGCAAGAAGATGCATGATACCCTTAAAAAAGGTGATGAGATCTCCAAAAAGTCTATCATGTACCATGTCGGCCGTCCGAACGAGAACGGATTTGGTCCACGTGTACCACACTCAATGGGGTGTGATGGATGGAACTCTCACACTAACATCTGTTCTGCGGGTGCAAGACAGGGTACAATCCAGTGGACCAATGATGACAGAAACTCTCCGGATTGGGCAAATGCGAAGCTGATCTTCCTTCAGTCTTCTCACGCAGCGGATGCGGGGCACTACTTCCAGCAGGCAGCAGGGCGTATCGCGGATGCGCGTAAAAAAGGTGCAAAACTTGTTGTTATGGATCCGAGAATGTCAAACTCTGCGGGTATGGCAGACCTTTGGGTACCGGTATGGCCGGGAACGGAGACAGCGCTTTATCTCTATCTTGCAAACAGAATCCTCAATGAAAAAGGGATCAACGGTGAGGATCTTGTCAACCATGAGTTTGTTAGAAACTGGGTCAACTGGGATGAGTTGATGAATAATAGAGAGTATCTTGCTTTGCTTGTAGAGAAAGGATATATCAAGTCTGTTCCTGCCGGAAACAGCTATGAGGACTTCATCGAGATGGCAAAAGAGATGTACTCTCCGTATACACTTGACTTTGTATCTGAAGAGTGCCGTGTTGAGAAGCGTACTGTTGAAAAGCTCTACGATATGTTCATCGATGCAGGTGCAAGAGTAGCAACCTATATCTGGAGAGCAGGACCTATCGGTCACAAAGGTGGATGGATGAACGCTCGTGCGGCATTCCTTCCGTTTGTACTTCGTGGTGCGATGGCTGGGGATAAAGGTGGAGTAGGTCTGCACCACTGGCATGTGATCTCTGTCAACGGCAAAGGGGATAAAGCAACACAAGCAGGTGATGCACCAGGCAAAGTCGATGTATGGAATGAACTGGCTTGGCCGCCTGAGTATCCGCTAAGTTCATACGAGATGTCTCATATTATGCCACACCTCCTTCTAGATGATGAGTGGAGAGCGAAGTGGAATGCCAAAGGGCTTAATGTACCTGAGAAGTTGGCAGTATGGGTTCCACGTATATATAACCCGGTATGGATCAATCCGGATGGATTCAGATGGATCGAAGCACTTAAGCGTGAAGATAAAGTTGAATTGACATTCAACCTTTCTCCTACATGGTCAGAGACAAACTGGTACTGTGATTATGTACTTCCAGTTGGACTAGCAGGGGAAAGACACGATCAGCACTCAGAGGCGACCGAGCCTAAAAGATGGCTAAGTTTCCGTAACCCGGCACTTAGAGTTGCTCTGGAGAAGATGGGTTGGAAACCAAAAGATCCTGCACGTGCGACACTTGAAGCACATATCAAAGCAGGTCTTGGTGAGATCTGGGAAGAGGTAGAGTTCTGGGCAAATCTTATGGTACACCATGTAGATCCAGATGGAAGTCTTGGTGTAAGAAAGTACTGGGCATCAAAAGAGGATCCAACGAGAGCTGTCACTATCCCTGAGTGGTATCAGGCTGCATTTGATGTGCTTCCGAACCTTCGTGCAGCAGCAAAAGCAGCATATCCTGACTCGAAGTATCCTAACTATGAGATGATGAGAGACAGGGGTACCTGGCTTGAAGAGGCAAATATCTATAAACCGCAAGAGAGACCGTTGAAAAAAGAGGGCGATGCCTATATCTCTCACGGGCACAGATATGAAGCGAATGAAGTTGAAAAGACAGAATTTGGTACTTTGGTAGTGACAGATCACCATACCGGTGAGAAGCAGGCAATCGGTATCGAGCTTGACGGCAAGGTGATGGAAGGATTCCATACCCGTTCGAAAAAGCTTGAATTCTTCTCTTCCTACTTTGCCGAGTGGAAGTGGCCTGAGTATGCTGTGCCGATCTATCCGACAACCAAAGAGGATAGAGTAAAGATGACACATGTTGTGACTCAGGTACACCATGACTTTATGACAAAAGAGAATGATTTTGCACTGAACACGATATTCAGATTGCCATATAACATTCATACGCGTTCTGTGAACTCCAAACACCTGATGGAGATCTCTCAGAACCACAACCCGATCTGGATCAACACAGAGGATGCGAAGAGACTGAACATCAAACGCGGTGATGCGATCAAAGTAACGATCAGTGATACCGTATCAGGGCTTGAGTCCGGTTACTTTATCGCAATGGCAGTGCCTACTGAAGCGACGATGCCGGGTGTACTGGCAAACTCTCA
>JAQUFB010000133.1 GCA_028684885.1 Sulfurovum sp.
GTCTCCTCATCGATCAGCTCAAATGGCTGGAAGATGGTTCCTGCACCATACTCTTTGCTGTTTGGCCTTACAGTAAAGACAATCGGCTTGAGTGTCCGTACGAGATTGAGCACTTTTTTGTAGCTTTTATCCTCTTTGCCCGGCAAAAGATTGTTCTGTTTACTCTCGTTGAGCCTTGCTTTCAGCAAAAGCTGAAGCTTGTCATTGAAGATCACTTTGTTCCATTTGACCGTACCCAGGCCGATAGTAAACTCTCTGTTTGCTGCGATAAGCGGGTGAGGCTTGCTTTCGCGTATCGCTTCGAGAAGCTGGAGAAAGAAGTTCTTGCCGCCGAAATTCTCAGCGGCACTCAGCAGTATCTGATGGTAGTGAAGTTTCTGGGCATCATCCAGGGCGTTGAAGTCACACATAGGTTATCTTTGTATTAATTTGCGCCATTATACCCAAATAAGTGATCATGGGTGCAGAGGATGCGCGATTAGGCTTCAAGCTCTATTTTCAATGTAAAGAACTCCAGAAGGTCCTTGAGGGTAATGATGCCTACGATTTTCCCATGCGATTCGACAAGCATTCTGCTGATACCGCTCTCATTCATCGCGAGCATCGCTTCATGGACCTCCATCGCTGCCGGAAGCGTATTTTCTTTCGCGGCTTTTTGCATGATCTGGGCAACCTGCATCGTCGGCCACTTCTCCTGCGGAACCGCTTTGAGTGCATTGAACGTAATGAGTCCGATGATCCTGCCTCCCTCTGTCACCGGAAACATTTTGTAGTGATGGCGGTAGAGGTAGAGGTCGACAAACTCCTGCAGCGTAGTATGGGTAGGGACGGTGACGGGATTTGGATTCATATACTCTTTGACGCTTTTCCCTGCAAAAGACTGTTTGATCAGGAGCGACTGGTAGGATGAGTTCGCGGCACTGAAAAGGAAAGAACCGATCAGTATCCACCATATCCCTCCTATGACATTGCCCTGAATCATATTCATAAACCCTATAAAGATAATGAATATTGCAAAGAGGACACTGATGCGTGAAGCGGTGCGCGTCGCCCAGCGTATATCCCCTTTGATCCACCAGAGGATGGAGCGGAGTACACGCCCTCCGTCCGTAGGAAATGCCGGTATCATGTTGAAGATGGCGAGCAGCAGGTTGATCGCACTCAGATAGCCCAGTATCGCTACGGTGGGGACAGAAAGCCCGAATGTCGCTGCCGCCTGATAGAGTGCGCCAAAGAGCAGCGAAAGCAACAGGCTGGCTATCGGTCCGGCGATCGCCATGAGAAATTCGATCTTGGGTGTCTGCGGCTCATCTTTCATCTCCGCCACGCCCCCGAAGACAAAGAGGGTGATCCCCTTGATGTCCATCCCGTACTTCCTGGCTACCAGGGAGTGGGAGAACTCGTGGATGATAATGGAGAGAAAAAGCCCCAGGGCCCCAATAACCCCCATGATCCAGTAGGTCTGCATACTCAAGTTGGGATAATAGGCGGGGAAAGCCCCTTTTGCCAGTGACCATACGACCAAAAAGAGGATGATCCCCCAACTCACATCGACCGATACGCTGAAACCCAGGAGTTTGAAAAGTTCTGTTTTTCTTTTTAACATCTAAGACCACCTTTTATGATTTATTATAGCGATTTTTATGCCGATAGCATAACGCTCTATCCGGCTATCCGGGAAAACGTATCAGAGTCCATAAGTAGCTGATCCATACATTCTCTTGACACAGATTTGTTTTCTTCGTTATGATGGTCAAATATATTTAGTTATAAGAAAAGAGAATCTATGCGTATTCCTGAGTTTCCACATAGTCAAACGATAGAGTCTTTGTTGAAAGAACTGGAGACATCCAAAGAAGGTTTGTCTCAAAATAACGCCGCTGATCGTCTCGCTCAGTTCGGGCCCAATGAGATCGGAGAGCAAAAACATAACCTCTTCATACTCCTTTTCACTCAATTCAAAAGTCCTCTGGTCTACATATTGGTGATCGCCGCGATACTCTCTTTCTTTTTGGACAATCTGCATGAAGGGCTTTTGATACTGCTTATTATCTGTATCAATGCTGCGATCGGGTTTTGGCAGGAGCTGAAAGCTTTGTCATCTATCAAGGCACTGCGGAAGTTCACTCAGAGCAAAACAGAGGTAAAACGTGACAATGAGATATCTGCTATTGCCTCATCACAGCTTGTCCCCGGTGATGTTGTGGTCTTGCGTGAAGGAGACATCGTCCCTGCCGATATACGGCTCTTTTATACAGAGGGAGTGCTGATCGATGAATCGGTTCTTACCGGAGAATCCATGCCTGTCCAAAAGGGTGCTGATTTTACATTGCCGGAAAATACACTTCCCTATGAACTGGACAATATGGCGCTTTCGGGCAGTACGGTCACTAAAGGGAGTGCAGAGGGGTTGGTGGTATTTACCGGACATCAAAGTTATCTTGCATCTATCGCCGAGAAAGCCAAAGAAGCATCCCCGGACACACCATTGAGCAAAGCACTGGATGTTTTTAGTAAAAAACATATGTCTATGGTGATGATGATCATCTTGCTTACGGCGGGACTGGCTTTCTGGCAAGGCAGGGCGATCATTGAGATCGTTTATCTGGTCATAGCCGAACTGGTATCTGCTGTTCCTGAAGGCCTGCCGATCGTTGTGACCCTGGTACTTACGATCGGAGCGATGGCCCTGGCTGCCAAAAAGGTTTATATACGTCACTTGCCGTCTGTGGAGACATTGGGTAGCACGACGGTGATCGCCTCGGATAAAACAGGGACAATTACACAGGGCAAGCTCAAGGTTGAGAAGGTTTTTTCTCTGCACGAAACATTTGCCCAAACAGTTTCAGCCCTTGCAAACGAATCTGTGGAAGGCAAGGGTGACCCTGTGGATACGGCCTTGGCACGTTGGGTAGGGGAAGAGTATGAGAGTATCCGGGAGAAGTATCCCCGAGTCAACCTTTATCCTTTTGATACCAAACATCGCTTGATGGCAAGTTCCAACATGGTACAAAAAGAGCACAGGATCTTTGTCAAAGGTGCATTTGAGTCGCTGAAGGGATTTGCGCTCAACAGCGGGGAGTTTGAGCGCCTCCAGGAAGAACACGACAAGATGGCCTCTGAAGGGTTAAGGGTCATAGCCCTGGGGATGGGGGAGTATACCACGGAAGATATTGATACGTGGGAGATAGAGATCGTCGGGCTTGTCGGTTTTCTTGATCCTCCCAAAGAAGGGGTTCTGGAAGCGGTTGGATTGGCACAGAAAGCGGGTGTCAAGGTGATGATGATCACGGGAGATGATCCTCTTACCGCCAAAGCGGTTGCCGCTTCCGTAGGTATCTACAAAGAAGGGGACAGGGTCGTATCCGGGAAAGAGCTGAACGAGATGGATGATGTCGCACTCAATGAGATTTTGCCAAAAGTATCAGTCTGGGCGAGGGTGCTTCCGGAGCATAAGTACCGCATCGTCAAGGCACTTCAAAAACAGGGAGAGACCGTAGCAGTCACCGGAGACGGGGCCAATGATGTTCCTGCACTCAAAGCAGCTGATCTTGGCATAGGGATGGGGAGCGGTACGGATGCGGCCAAATCAACGGCAAAAATGGTACTTGCAGACAACAATCTCTCTGTGATCGTGGATGCGATCAAACAGGGGCGTGTCATCGCGGGGAATATACGCAAAACGATCTATTTTCTTGTCACGACAAGCCTGGATGAAGTGATACTGATCACCGGCGCGATACTCATGGCACTGCCCTTGCCTCTTTACCCCTTACAGATCCTCTGGATAAACCTGGTTGCCGACAGTGCGCTGGATAAGACCTTTCCCTTTATGAAAGAAGAAGACGATGTGATGAGCAGGCCTCCCACAAAGCTCACCGAGCAGTTTTTGGATAGAGTACAGCTGCTGCGGGTCGTCTATGCTGCACTGGCCATAAGTCTTGGAGCACTGTTCCTCTATGTCTGGATGATAGAGCATTATG
>JAQUFB010000036.1 GCA_028684885.1 Sulfurovum sp.
AAGTTTTCTTAAGTAAACCATCGCTATAATTTCGACCTCCAACAAAGATGTCAAGGTAGCTCAGCTGGTTAGAGCGCTGGTCTCATAAGCCGGAGGTCGAGGGTTCAAGTCCCTCTCTTGACACCATCTTTATCGCAATCCTATCAACTTCCCTTATCTACGACATTTCAAGATTATGACATTATAGCAAAAATCATTTTGGTAACCTATTGGCAACCAAACCTAATTCTTGTCCGCCCATTCAAATCATAAGTGCAATTACACCTCAAATCAAGCAGCTGTTTCTTTTAAAAAATCGTTGAAAAAACTTTTGAACATTTTTTTCATCTTTTTGAAGAGCTTTGGTGTATTCGTGAAGTAGATAGTTTCTAAACTTTTGATAACCAACTTCATTGATGAACTCTAATCTGCGATAGGTAAATCTTGTGTAGAAACCCCTTTCTTTTTGTGCAACTTTTGCTTCTTTCCATGCTTCTAAATTTTTTTCAAATAATATTTGGAGATAAAATTCTGAAGTTGTCAGTATCATCTATCTTTAAGCTTTTACTTGCGATATCTTTTGACTCATAGAAATATGTAGAATTGTAATTTGGTAGATCAAATAATAATCTGCTAATAGTTTGTGCAACATACTTGTATTCAGTATTAAGTATTTGGCAATAATATTTAACAAGAAATTTTGTTGTCCTTTTACTAAAATCATCATAATTATTTTGCATATAATTATCATCAATGACCATTTTATTGATATATTCATCAGGGATGCAAACGATTAGTTTAGTTAGCTCCTTAGATTCGTAGTTCTCATTAGAGTGTGGTTCATGATGTGCCTCGTCAGTTTTTATTCTTTCTTCTTCTCTTGCTCTTTGGTTATGAAACAGTTCATTGTTTACAGCAAATTTCGTAAGCAGAGAAAATCGTATTACTAAGAAGTCATACAAAAATGGGTAGATATATTTATCATCATGCTTTAAGATATAGTTCATCTTAGATTTTTGCATAATTTCAAGTAGTTTTGTTCTTTTACTCGAATTATAAATTTTTGATTCAAAATTTGAAGATATAACTTTGTATTCGTTATGAATATATGCACACATTGAGTTTTTTTTGTGAGTATAAAACATATATACTTTTTCAATTGCCTCTTCTATTGCGTGTAAAGTTTCCGATAGTGCAGAAATAATGGCTTGATCTTGATGAAAGGTTTCATCAGTTTTTTTGTTGATATATGAAGTTAAAAATTCATTTATTATTCTTTTTGCATTGGAATTGAATTCTTTCTCAAGACGATATTTATAATTTGAATAATCCTGATTGTCTTTAGTTAGTAATCTCCTACACATATCTTGATCATTAGTATCAGATTCATAGCACAAAGTAAGTAAGATAGAATTATTGATAATCTGATCATAGTTGTCTAAAACGTATTCTTCAAATTCATTTTTAGTTGATTCATCGATGTGGTTATTGAAAATAAATTTTAGGGTAAATATTAGAGATTTATAAAATAACTCATACCTTGCTAAGTGGGTCTTATCAATTATAAAAACTTTTCTATTATCTAATGATTTATTTCTATCGATATAGGTATTAATATATGTGATTAATTCACATCTATAGTTGTCCTCAATACTATAAAGAGGTAAATTATGAAGATTAACTGCTGTTAAATAATTACTAATATTTTGTATCTGAAATTTTTCATATAGATATGCAATTGTTAAAGCAATTGAGTGGTCTATTATCATATCTTTTAGGGGAGTGTCAATATTGTAAAGTTCCATGTACTTTGATACTTGATCTAATGAAATGTCAATAGTCATAAGGATGTCATTATGATTTTTTCTGCATATAGATATATCTAAATTCTCTTTCATACTTTTTATAACCTTCATTATTTTGTGTCAATAAATTATACAAAAATTTAGTGACACAACAACGCCTTGGCTAGTTTATACTTGCATAACATAATTGATAAAAGGACAGTGCGATGCGAGAAAATTCAAACACATACGAAGAGATATATGATTATCTAAAACAAAAGTATAAGAGAGTGACAATTGGCAAAAAAGAGTTAGCTCATGAGATGGGAATAGCCCTCTCGACATTAGACCTCTATATATCTAAAGGCGTTGGATTGCCACCATATAAAAAAGTTGGCTCAAGATCAAAAAATGCGAAGGTCATATTTGATATTAGTAGTGTTGCTCGCTTCTTGTCAGAAAATCAAGTTCAAACAATATAGATATAGGGGAAAGCACGCCCTCTGCGTAAGAGCCAGCCGACCCGAAGTATATACCCAAAGGGTACATACTTCGGCGACTGGTAAGGGTGGACCCCCCTTAACCCCCTCAAGGAGCACGCACATGAAGAAGTTATTAACGGTGAAAATCGACCCCAAAGATAAGGCGAGGTGGCAAGAGTTGGCGGCGGCGCATGGCGTGAGTTTGTCTGAACTCATTCGCGTGCGCCTTGACGGAACGCCCCCATCAAGGCGCAGATCAGCAGACCCGCGCTTACTGCGCCAGTTGGCGGGAATCGGCAACAACCTGAATCGGATCGCGCGACGATTGAACAGCGGCGAGCGGCTTGATGTTATGAGTGAGATCATGGACGCGCGGCGTGCGCTTGAGGAGTTGGCAGATGCACATAAAATTTATTAACAGAGGAACAGGTAGCGCGAAAAGTGCCGAGGCGTACCTTCTGAAAGAGCGTGACCATCGCGGCGAGGTGAGAGAGAGCGTGGAGGTAGTGCGCGGCGACCCTGCACAGGTCACCGCCGTGGCGGATAGCCTTGACTTCAAGCATCGCTACCGATCTGCGGTGATCGCATGGCATAAAGACGATGAGCCGACCTATGAGCAGATTGAAGAGGTGTTGAGTGAGTTCGAGCGTGTGGCGTTTGCAGGATTAGAGGGAGACCAGTACGCCTACTATGCCGTGAAGCACGGCGAGAGCAACGGTGCATGCCACATTCATATTATCGTGCCGCGCGTTGAGTTGCAAACGGGCAAGTCGATGAACATCGCGCCGCCCGGTTGGCAGAAGACCTACGACCTCATAAGGGACAAGTTTAACGCCAAGTACAACTGGGCGCGTCCGGAGGACCCTGTGCGTCTCAGGGTGGTCAACAACTCTTTGAACATCCATGCCGACATCCCGCATACCAAAGCCAAGGTAGAGATCAACAACCATATCCACGGTTTAGTATCGGATGGAGTCATTAAAGACGAAAATGACGTGCTGGAGGCGTTAGGGCAGGTAGGTACGGCAACGAGGAGAGGAAAGGCAATCAGCCTTACCGTGGAGGGATTTAAAAAGCCTTTTAGATTCGGAGAAAAAGAAGGAGCAGTCTATGAGCGAGGATTTAAGCTTGAGCGCGTTGTCGCGGAAGTTGAAAGAGAGCAAGACGCGGGAGCTAGAGCAGATCAGGCATATCGAGGAAGAGAGGTTGCGCGACTTGACGAACTCATTGAGAGAGTCGTACAGAAGAGCGCAGACTACAATCGTAGCCGATATGACCGAGACAAGACGCAGGCTAATCGAAGAGAACGCGAGCATGATCAAGGAGATGAGAAAGAGCAGAGCCGAGATCACAGCGCAGATCGAGCAGATGAGCAAGGATACCGCGAAGAGCGACTGGAAGGCGTGGGCGGTGATCGCCGCAATAGTCCTAACAGCGATTGGCAGCGGTTTGTGGACTTTGCATTTGACGCAGAAGCCCATCTTGGTGAAGAAGCCGACACCCGAGCAGATTGTGCAGATATCGAGCGAGTACCTGTACGGGAAGTTCGACATAGAGAGGACAGATACAGGCTACATATTGACGAGGAAGATCAAGGAGGAATAGACGATGACAGAGTTAGAGAGACTATTGAAGAAGGCTGTAAACGAGCAACGAGCGACATTCAAGGAGGAATTACATCGCGTCACGCGGAGTTACGAGAGGAATTTGAACGATGTTATTCTGAAATTTCAGAATATCGTATCAGCGCAGAAGAGCACTATAGACGAGCAGGGCCAAACACTCAACAGATACGACAAGCTGTCAACAAATTTGCAGATCAGTATAGACGATCAACAGGTTCAGAGCTTGAAGCAAACGCATCAGATATTGCTCAAAAAGTTGACACTTTTGGAAGAATCATTCAAAAGCTTAGAGGATGGATTGAAAGAGTTGACCAATCAATACAAGGAGTTGCAAATGAGATAAAAAAGATCAAACTATTCAAGAAAGCAAGTGAAGAAGCAGTGTCTCAGAGTAGACCTACGATAAGTATAACACCATGGAGGTAAACATGGAAAAGTGTGTAGTATGTGCAGATCATGCACAAGAAAGAAAATATTTTTTGAAGGGTAAACCATTATGTTGGATGCATTATGCAGAATACATGGAAGTATTATATGAGGAGAAAGACTATGATCCTTCAGTAGAGGACATGTCCAGCGCATTTAACCAATATTTGTTGACTCTTGAGCCCGCCCCTCTTACCGCAGAAGAAAGAGCAGAAAAGGAAAAAAGAGAACAAGTGTGGGAAGAAGAAAATTCATACGAACCTGATTATTCACCAAGCCCATATGGTATGGGTATGTAGGCCATAGCACTATTATGATCAATTATCAATCCTCTAATCCGTCTAAGAATTTCCTTATGATAGATAAGGGGATTGATGATGAGCTCTCTCCGGATGCATATTTTCTACTAGTCAAACTTATGAAACTCGCACCCAAAGAAAATAACAGTAATGCATATCTAAAGAAAAAAACAGGTTTCGGAAAAACACGTTTCGATAAAGCTAAAGCTGAACTTGTAGAAAAAGGCTATTTGGATACCAAGCAACTCTATGCAAATAAATACGCAATGTATATTGGGAAAGAATCCGTTAGAAAATATAAAGCATTATATAAAACATCTGAAAACAGACATGCACAAAATGAGATCAGAAAAATTAAACAAAATTTAGAGAGTCATAAAAACGAACCGTCCAAATTATAGAGGGTTACGAAATCGAACTATCCATAATTTAGATGTCATTGTTTTCAAACCATCCAAAATGTCAAGAAAGAATATTTGCTCAAGGCTGAAGGTATGTCTTTCGAAATAAGCCTCTCAATACTTTATCCAAACCGCTTACGCTGTCATGAAGCAAGCTTCAGGACATCCCAAGCTTGACTTTGGATGCGCATTGAGGAGAGCTTCTTTCTCCATCTACATCTGATGTTACCTCAGGGCTTTGCCCCGAACCCCACGCTTCGCCATCGAGGCAGAGAAAGAGAGTTTGCTGAGATAGGTAACTTTAGGTTTGTTTAAGTAAAATATATAAATTAATTAAACAGACCGGGGAATCATGGCAAAAGCAAAAAAACAGGAAGAATCATTAGAAGTTGCGCTCTGGAAGGCAGCGGATAAACTGCGTAAGAACATCGATGCGGCGGAGTATAAGCACGTGGTGCTTGGGCTTGTGTTTTTGAAGTATATTTCTGATAGTTTCGAGGAGATGTATGCGAAGCTTGAAGCTGGTGAGGGTGAGTATGTCGGGGCTGATCCTGAGGATAAGGATGAGTACAAGGCAGAGAATATCTTCTTTGTGCCGCCGTCTGCCAGATGGAGTTTTCTTCGGTCCCATGCCAAACAGCCGACCATCGGGAAGACGGTGGATGAGGCGATGGATGCGATCGAGAGGGAGAACAGTTCGCTCAAAGGGGTGTTGCCGAAGGTCTATGCGAGAGACAATCTCGATGCGAAAGCGCTAGGCGGGCTCATCGACCTTATCGGAAACATAGCGCTGGGCGATGCCAAAGCCAGAAGCGCGGATGTGCTTGGGCATGTATTTGAGTATTTCCTCGGTGAGTTTGCTTTGGCCGAGGGGAAGCAGGGCGGGCAGTTCTATACGCCAAAGAGTGTTGTGGAGCTGCTGGTCAAGATGCTGGAGCCGTACAAGGGCAGGGTATTTGACCCATGCTGCGGAAGCGGCGGTATGTTTGTACAGTCTGAGAAATTCGTGCTGGAGCATCAAGGACGTATCAACGATATCTCCATCTATGGACAGGAGTCTAACCAGACGACATGGCGACTGGCGAAGATGAACCTCGCTATCCGTGGGATAGACAGTTCTCAGGTGAAGTGGAACAATGAAGGCTCATTCCTCAACGATGCTCACAAAGATTTAAAAGCAGATTTTATCATTGCAAACCCACCTTTCAATGTTTCAGACTGGAGTGGTGATCTACTGCGAAACGATGGCAGATGGAAATACGGAACCCCACCAGAAGGGAATGCAAACTATGCCTGGATACAACACTTTCTTTACCACTTGGCACCGACAGGAACGGCAGGTTTTGTACTGGCAAAAGGAAGCCTCACTTCCAACACTTCAAATGAGGGAGAGATACGAAAAGCGCTCATCGAAGCCAACCTGGTGGACTGCATCGTAAACCTACCCGCAAAACTCTTTTTAAATACCCAGATCCCCGCTTCGATCTGGTTCATGAAACGAGGAAGAACCACGAAAGACATCCTGTTCATAGACTCACGAAACATGGGTGCACTGATCAACAGACGAACCAAAGAGTTCAGCCATGAGGATACCGAAGAGATCGCACAGACCTACCACAACTGGAAACTCTCCCGTCATTCTGAACTTGATTCAGAATCTCTCTACGAAGACATCAAAGGCTTCTGCAAATCCGCCTCTCTCGACGAAGTACGTGAGCTGAACTACGTCCTCACTCCGGGACGATATGTCGGGCTGGAAGAAGTGGATGATGCGTTTGACTTCAAGGAGAGGTTTGCAACTCTACAGCAAGAGTTAAAAGAGCAGATGGAAGAGGAAGCACAACTTAATCAGAGAATCAATGATAACTTGGCGAAGGTCGTTGTTGATGGGTGAGTGGAGAAAATGTAAGTTGGGGGATGTTGCAAAATTTTCTTATGGGACAATGCCTAAAAAAGATAAACTAGATACGGGAATATATCCAACATTTTCAGGTTATAAATATCAATATCTTTACCCAGAAATAAATTGCAAAAAAGGTGATGTAATTGTTGTTGCAAGGGGAGTTGGTGGAACGGGTGATGTAAAAATTGTTCGTGAAGATTGCTATTTAACAAATTTATCAATAAAAATTGATTTTGATAATTCAATTGTAGATAACAAGTTTTTTTACTATAACTATTTTTTGGAAACCTTACGATATTTAGACAGTGGCTCTGCTCAATCACAAATAACAATTGCAGATTTAAGCAATGAATATTTTTCACTTCCATCCCTTGAAGAACAAAAAGCAATAGCAGAAGTTCTAAGCTCTCTTGATGATAAGATCGACCTTCTCCACCGCCAAAACAAAACTCTTGAAGAGATGGCACAGACGCTTTTTAGACAGTGGTTTGTTGAAGAGGCAAAAGAGGGGTGGGAGATAAAATTTTCTGATGCACCAATACAAATAATAGATGGAGATAGAGGTAATAATTACCCAAAAAATAGTGACTTTTTCAGTAGTGAATACTGTTTATTTTTGAGTGCAAAAAATGTTACTAAAAATGGTTTTAATTTTGTAGATTGTTCATTTATAACAAAAGAAAGAGATGAGCTTTTAAGAAAGGGCAAATTATCAAGAAATGATGTAGTTTTAACTACAAGAGGAACAGTTGGAAATATTGCTTATTATCATGAACTTATACCTTTTAAAAATATTAGAATAAATTCAGGAATGGTAATTTTAAGAGCAGATGAAACAAAAATATCATCACTATATTTATATATTTTGATGAAGTCTTCTTTATTTAGCGAATCAGTAATAGAACACACATCTGGAAGCGCACAGCCTCAAATACCAATAAGAGACCTTAATAATGTTAGTTTTATTTTACCTCCAGAAGATATATATAATAAATTTATGGATCAAGTAGAACCTATTTATTTTAAAGTATTCAGTAATCAAAAACAAATCAAAACACTTGAAAATATGAGAGATACATTGCTGCCAAAACTTATGAGTGGGGAAGTGAGAGTGGGGATATGAAAATATTTAGACTATATGAGGGGGAGCTATAATGCCAAATATTCAGACAGAGATTATTGACTGGTTACATACTAAACAAAACTGGCTGCAAGAAGCTGCAACTAGAATATTAGATAATGAAGAAATAACTGAAACGGATATTGATGAGTTAACGGCTTTATTAAAGACGAATGCTGGGCAAACTGTAACCACGACACATACTTTTGCAGGACTAGGAGCAGTAACTACACCAAATACTTTGGTGTTAGAATCTATCGGTGATATTAAAGGGATAGATAGTTTAGCTCCTAGAAACCCATTGGTGTTTGGTACTTATAATCTAACGGTTATATATGGAAATAACGGTTCAGGAAAATCTGGATATACAAGAATACTGAAGAAAGCTACAGGTAAAACTAATGCTGTTGATTTAAAACATGATGTTTTCAGTCCACTTCCTGCAGATAGATCATGTAAAATCAAGTATCAAATCAATGGTACATCCATGGAAACTACGTGGATTGCGAATAGTGCGCCTGTTGACGATTTGCGAGGTATTGATATATTTGATTCCGATAATGCAAAACTGTATCTCACAAAAGAGAAAGAAGCAACTTATACACCCCCACTAATTTCACTTTTTGAAGAACTTGTATCTGTATGTAAACGTATAGGAGAAAAACTTGATGCGGAAAAGAGACTTTTAGTCAGTAGCTTGCCAACCTTAGATTCTAGATATACGCATACAGAAGTTGGAAGACTTTACAATAGTCTTACAACAGCACATACTGAAGAATCGTTGGTTTCAATTCTTAATTTTTCGGCTGAAGATGCAGCAAATATGAAAGCACTTAGTGAAAGACTTGAAACGGAAGACTCAGCAGCTAAAGCTGCAAAAGTACGTAAAGAAAAAGATCACATAATTAAAATAATTGATCAATTAAAAACAGTTTACAATCTTGTTAGCACTGAGGCTTGTAATGCATTAATAGCACTTAAAAAAGATGCTATTACTAAAAGAGGTATAGCTACAGAAGCCATAAAAGAGAATGATGATCTATCGGAACTTGAGGGTGTTGGTAGTCATACATGGAGGGCATTGTGGGAAGCTGCCAGAGCATATTCTATCACTGAGGCTTATAAAGAAGCGGATTTCCCAAAAGTAGAAGATGCAAAGTGTGTGCTTTGTCATCAGGATTTAAGTACAGATGCTCAAAAGAGAATGCTAAACTTTGAAACTTTTGTTAAAAGTACACTGGAGAGAGATGCGAAAACTGCCGAGAGCTCCTTGCAAATTATGTTAGAAAAATTGCCAACAAAACCGACTGATGAATCTTTATCTGCAAGTTTAGAGTTAACTGGACTTGATAGTGAAGAATGGAAATCAAAGCTTGAAAGTTTATGGAGGGAGATAGAAGCTAAAAGTGATGAGCTGAAAACCTGTGAGATAAATGCTGAATTAGCTGGCTTAGAAGTTTCCACTGTTGTGACAGAGCTTGAAGCAATAAGTTTAGCAATGGAAGCTACAGCATTGCAGTTTGATGAAGATGCAAAAGCATTTGATAGAGCAGAAGCAACAAGGGAACTACTTGAACTATCAGCCAAGCAGTGGACTTCAGCTCAAAACATAGCAATATTGAATGAAGTGCAACGGCTAAATAGTATTCAAGAATTTGATACTTGGAAAACATTGACACAACAAAGAGGTATATCAAGGAAAGCGAGTGAACTTTCTGAACAGATAATTACTGATGAGTATGTTAGAAGGTTCAATGTTGAACTAGCGAGGCTAGGTGCTAATAGAATTAAAGTTGAGATATTAAAAACTGGAGTACGCGAAGGTGTAGTTAAGCATCAACTTAAATTAAGAGACACTATTACTCAAGCTCCTGTAGCAGACATATTAAGTGAAGGTGAACAACGTATTATATCTTTAGCAGCATTTTTAGCAGATGTGACAGGAAGAAATGAGTCAACTCCTTTTGTGTTTGATGATCCAATTTCTTCACTAGATCAGGATTTTGAAGAAAAAACTATTGATAGGCTCATACAGTTAAGTGAAGATAGACAGGTAATTGTTTTTACTCATAGACTAAGCTTTTTGGGAATTATCAATGATAGAGCTGCATCACTTGAACAAGTTCATATCCGCAAAGAGCCATGGGGAAGTGGTGAGGTTGGGGAGATACCACTTTTTGGTAAAAGACCTGAAAGGGCATTAACTGCATTAAAAGGTGAAAGGCTTGCAAAAGCTAATAAAACATATTTAGAGAGTGGTACTGAAGACTATTACCCTTTGGCTAAAGCTATTTGTAGTGACTTTAGAATCTTACTGGAACGAATCGTTGAATTTTACTTTTTGGCAGATGTGGTTCAAAGACACAGACGAGCAATTAATACAATGGGGAAAATTGGTAATCTTGTAAAAATCACTCAAGAAGATTGTGATTTAATTGATACATATATGACAAAGTATTCTGTATATGAGCACAGCCAATCAGCTGAGCTTCCTGCAGAAATGCCTGAACCAGAAGAGCTTGAGACAGACATTACTGCAATATTAACTTGGTATGATGACTTTAAGGCTAGGTGATCTTTTTACTCGTTCCCAACGTCCTCGTTGGGAATGCATACAGCAACACAAACAACAAATACGACTATGCATTCTCCAGAGAGATAGCTAATGGACGAGAGGAAGGCAATGGGAAGCTGTACATTATAGGAGTTTATTTGATGAAGATGAAAGATAAGAAGCCGATTGTTGCAAAAAATGCACCGGTTCAAAAAGGCAAAATATAATGGCTGAACTAAATTCAAATATTTTAATTTACCAAACAGAAGATGGTCAAACAAAAATCCAGACAAGACTGGAAGATGAAACTGTTTGGCTGACCATAGAGCAAATGGCAGAACTTTTTCAGAAAAGCCGTTCGACTATTAATGAGCATATATTAAACATTTTTAAAGAGGGTGAGCTAGAAAAAGACAATAGTATGAGAAAAATCGGAAATTCCGATTTTTCTACCAAGCCCACAAATTTTTACAATCTTGACGTCATTATTTCTGTGGGATACCGCGTCAAATCGCTTCAAGGTACAAAGTTTCGCCAATGGGCAACGGCAAGACTTAAAGAATACATAGTAAAAGGTTTTACTATGAATGATGAGCTTTTGAAAAATGCAGGTGGCGGTAACTATTTTGAAGAACTATTGGCTCGTATTAGAGATATACGAAGCAGTGAAAAAGTATTTTGGAGAAAAGTACTTGATATCTATGCTACAAGCATTGACTACGATCCAAAGTCGGAGCTCTCCATCCAGTTTTTTCAAACCATTCAAAACAAAATGCACTGGGCAGTTCATGGTAATACGGCAGCAGAGATAGTTTACCAAAGAGCAGACAGTTCTAAACCAAATATGGGACTTACAAACTTCAAAGGAACTAAGCCTACTAAACAAGAGGTTGGCATTGCAAAGAACTACCTAAATGAAGATGAGTTAAATATCTTAAACCGTATGGTTACGGCATACATTGAGATCGCAGAACTCCAGGCAATGAGTCAAAATCCAATGTATATGAAAGACTGGATAGAAAGGCTTGATGACTTTTTAAAAATGACAGGAAAAAATATACTTGATCATGTAGGAAAGATTAGTCATGACAAAGCCTTAGAAAAAGCGAATGAAGAGTACCGGGCATACAAGGAAAAAACTAAAAATGAACTTTCTCGTGTTGAAGAGGACTTTATAAAGCAGATAGACTCTACCGCTAAAATGTTAAAAGGGAAGAAATGAGTCATAAAATCACTGAAAATGAGATAGAGATAAATACTTGGATATCTATAGTAAAAGTTAGAGCTCTAAATTTAACTAAGAAAATTCATAGTCAAAGTTAAGGCTTTAAACTTGACTAAGATCTTTTATAGTAAAAGTTGAGAGTGATCTTTAATGATGAGAATTGAATAAAATAGAAAAAAGAATATAAAATGGCAGGGGAGTAGGATATGGAAAAGATCACCGAAAATGAGATAGAACGCTTTGCGATAGAGCTGCTGGAAACGCTGGGGTATCGTTACATCTATGCACCGGAGATAGCACCGGACAGCGAATCCCCCATGCGAAGCTCCTTTGAAGAAGTGATCCTCCGGGAAAAGCTTCTCTCTTCGCTTACGACTATCAATCCCACACTGGACTATGGGCTCATCGAAGATGCCCTCAGGCAGATCGAGCGTATCCACTCCACAGAGCTGCTGACCAACAATGAGAGCTTCCACAAACTCCTCACCGAAGGGGTCAAAGTAGAGCGTACGGAAGAGGGCGTGGCACGCGGTGAGATCGTCAGGCTGATCGACTTCGAGCATATCGAAAATAACGATTTTACGGTGATGAACCAGTTTACGATCATCGAAAACGGGGTCAACAAACGCCCCGATCTGATCCTGTTTGTCAACGGGCTGCCGCTGGTTGTCATGGAGCTGAAAAATGCAGTCGATGAGAATGCCACGGTAAAATCAGCCTACAAACAGATACAGACCTACAAAGAGATGATCCCCTCGCTCTTTACCTACAATGCCTTCTGTGTCATCAGCGACGGCATCGAAGCCAAAGCCGGAACGATCTCGGCAGGGTTTAGCAGGTTTATGGCGTGGAAGAGCAGTGACGGCAAGGAAGAGGCTTCAACACTGATCCCCCAGATGGAGACACTCATAGCGGGGATGCTGAAACCGGAAATACTGCTTGACCTGCTGCGAAGCTTCATCGTCTTTGAAAAAGACAAAAGAGAAGACAGCAAAACGGGTATCACAACGATAGAGACCGTCAAGAAGCTTGCAGCCTACCATCAGTACTATGCGGTCAACAAAGCGATCGAGTCCACGCTCAGGGCAGTGGGTGACAGCTATGCCGAGAGTGTCATGGATAGCCCGGCCTCTTATGGACTGCCTGACGTGAAAACACAGCCAAAAGGCGACGGAAAAGCCGGGGTGGTCTGGCATACGCAGGGGAGCGGTAAGTCTCTCTCCATGGTCTTCTATACCGGCAAGATCGTACTGGGACTGGATAATCCGACTGTACTGGTGATCACCGACCGGAACGATCTGGACGATCAGCTCTTTGATACCTTTGCAGCGTCGCAGAGTCTCCTCAGACAGGAACCTGTACAGGCGGAGAACAGGGATCATCTCAAGGAGCTCCTGAAAGTGGCTTCGGGCGGTGTGGTCTTTACTACCATACAGAAGTTCCAGCCGCAAGAGGGCAATGTGTACGATGAGCTCTCCAGCCGTAGAAACATCATCGTGATCGCTGATGAAGCACACAGGACACAGTACGGGTTCAAAGCAAAAACCGTGGATGACAAAGACGAGGAGGGCAATGTAGTCGGGAAGAAGATCGTCTATGGGTTTGCCAAGTACCTCAGGGATGCACTGCCGAATGCGACCTATCTTGGATTTACCGGTACGCCGATAGAGAATACCGATGTCAATACCCCGGCGGTGTTCGGAAACTATGTCGATATCTATGATATCGCCCAGGCGGTAGAAGACGGTGCCACGGTCAGGATCTTCTATGAGAGCAGACTGGCGAAGATCACGCTGAGCGATGAAGGCAAAGCGCTGGTCAAAGAGCTGGACGAGGAACTCAGCGGCGAAAATCTCGATGATAGTCAAAAAGCCAAAGCCAAGTGGACACAGCTTGAGGCATTGATCGGCAGCAAAAACCGTATCAAAGAGGTAGCCAATGATATCGTGACGCACTTTGAAACCCGTCAGGAAGTCTTTGACGGTAAGGGGATGATCGTAGCGATGAGCCGAAGGATCGCCGCTGAGCTTTATGCTGAGATCATCAAACTCCGCCCGGAGTGGCACAGTGATGATCTGGACAAAGGGGTGATCAAGGTCGTGATGACTGCAAGCAGTGCAGACGGCCCGGAGCTTGCCAAACACCATACAAGCAAGCAGCAGAGACGAGATCTTGCCAATCGAATGAAAGATGTCGATGATGAACTGAAGCTGGTGATCGTACGTGATATGTGGCTGACGGGATTTGATGCTCCCGCGATGCATACGCTCTATATCGACAAACCGATGAAAGGGCATAACCTGATGCAGGCGATCGCACGGGTCAACAGGGTCTATAAAGACAAGCCGGGCGGACTGGTGGTAGACTATCTGGGGATCGCAAGCGATCTGAAAAAAGCGCTTTCCTTTTACAGCGACAGTGGAGGGAAGGGTGATCCTGCACTGGCACAGGAGCAGGCTGTAGCGCTGATGCTGGAGAAGCTTGAAGTGGTGTCACAGATGTATCATGGATTTGCCTATGAGGAGTACTTCTCAGCAGACACGAGAGGAAAGCTTGCGCTGATACTTGCAGCCGAAGAGCATATCCTGGGGCTGGAAGATGGGAAGAAACGCTATATCAATGAAGTCACGGCACTCTCCCAGGCATTTGCCATAGCCGTACCGCATGAACAGGCCATGGATGTCAAGGATGAAGTGTCGTTCTTCCAGGCAGTCAAAGCAAGACTGGTGAAATTTGACAGCAGGGGTAACGGCAGAAGCGATGAGGAGATGGAAACGACGATCCGGCAGGTGATCGACAAAGCACTGGTTTCTGAACAGGTGATCGACATCTTCGATGCATCTGGCATCAAGAAACCGGATATCTCTGTACTCTCTGAAGAGTTCCTGATGGAAGTGCAGGGGATGAAGCATAAGAACATCGCCCTTGAAGTACTCAAAAAGCTGCTCAATGATGAGATCAAAACCCGAACAAAGACCAATCTGGTACAGAGCAAATCGCTTATGGAGATGCTGGAGAACTCGATCAAGAAGTATCACAATAAGATCATTACTGCAGCTGAAGTGATCGAAGAGTTGATCAGTCTCAGTAAAGATATAAATGAGATGGACAGTGAAGCCTCCAAAATGGGACTGAGTGATTTTGAGTATGCGTTCTATACTGCCGTTGCGAATAATGAGAGTGCCAAAGAGTTGATGAGCAAAGATGTTTTAAGAGAACTTGCCGTGGTTCTTACGGAAAAAGTAAGAGAAAATGCATCGATCGACTGGACGATCAAAGAGAGTGTAAGAGCTAAACTCAAGGTGATGGTGAAGCGCACCCTCAGACAGTTCGGATATCCGCCCGATATGCAGCTACTGGCTACAGAGACGGTGCTGAAGCAGGCTGAGATGATCGCGGAGGAGCTGGTGGGGTAGCTCCTGTTAGCTTCACTTCATCTAGTTGTACAAGTTTTCTATAAATTCTTTGCCACTATCTGGTGAGAGTTTTGCATAGCGTTGAGTCATCTTGATATCTTTATGGTTCATCAGTTTTTGCACTGTATAGATCGGTGTACCGTTGGTAGCTAAATGACTGGCAAATGTATGCCTAAGTGTATGGATTACGACTCTATTCTTATTGTCTTGTGCCTCCAAGCCTTGATTAAAAAGTTCATCAAGTATAGGTTTTAGTCTACATTGTATCTGTCTGGCAGTGGTTTTTGTTCCATCAAGACTTACTACGTAATCATTTGGATAAATGTTTTGTATCTTTTTTGAAAGTAGCAGATAAAGCTCTTTTGTGATAAATGCTTTATATCCAGTGTTTGACTTAAAATCATTGATGTGTATAAACTCTGAGGCTAAGTCAATATCTTTTTTTTGAATAGCAAGGATGCTTTGTATCCTTGCACCAGTAGTGAGTGCTAGTTTTGTAAATAGGTAGATAAGTTCATTATCTTTGATACGCTCAAAAAGCAGATCAATCTCTTCATTATTTAAAAAGCGTTCTCTAGTGTTATTGACACTTAGATGAGTGACTCTCATAGTTGGGTTGGGATTGGAGTATAGCTCTTCTTTAAATCCATAGTTAAATATTGTGCCAAAGAGCTCTACAACTTGATTGATAGTTTTGGGTGCATACTTTCGCTTTAGCATACTTTGTTGGATTTGGATCAGTTGTTCTTTGGTGATGCTGCAGATGCCTTGGTTTTTTAGATGACTTAGATGATTGGTGTATTTACTCTTTATCTCTTTGTAGCTACTATGACTCTTGGTAGTTTGCAAATAGTTCAAGTATTTATTTGCAACTTCGTCAAGTGTAATAGAGCTTTTTTTAGATCTCTTCTGAATGGATGTTGGTTGTTCACCTAAAAGTACTTTATTGAGTGTTTCTATACGTTTTTGGTTACAGTATTGCTCAGTGATCCCTTGAGATTTTTTACCAACAGTAATTCTTTGGGTTTTGTTATCACTGATGTTAACCAGACTCGTGCGATTGATCTTTACCTCGAAGAAAATAGTACACATTACCCACAACCGGGAGTCGCGATAGTTGCTGAATTCTTTGATCCGAACTATGGAGTTTTAAATAGTCACCCCTGAAAAACCCACAAGCCTCCCTAAAATAGGCACTTTGGAAGCAATAAAATGGTATAATTTCAACCAATAAAACAATCATTTTAAACCGATTTCCGGTCGAAACAGGTGTTAAA
>JAQUFB010000037.1 GCA_028684885.1 Sulfurovum sp.
TGGGCTGATGGATATGCAGGTCATGGTAGCTGGAGACATGCTTTGAAGCAAAAATGATCGTTTCAAGTTCTTCTAAAGTGATATCGATCGTATTGGCATCGAGGAGTGAGAGGAAACTCCGTTTGAAAAGAGGGAATGAGTGTTTGATGATATAGAGCGAGAAGATGATGGTAAGTACAGCATCTATCGCATAGATCTCAAAATAATAGATCATGATCCCGGCGACAACCACACCTACAGATACAAGGGTGTCTGCAAGCATATGCAGATACGCTGAAGTGATGTTGGCATCGCTGTGGTGGTGTGATGTATGCTCATGGTGATGATGATCTTCCATCCCTATAGCATGAAGAAGATAGGCACTGATACCGTTTGCGATCACTGCGATCGTCCCCACTACGATCATATATTCAGGTGCGATCACCTCAGGAGTAAAAAATCTTCCTATAGACTCATAGATCATGTAGAACATCGTCAGAAGTAGAAAAAGCGTATTGGTAAACGCAGCCATCATCTCCGCTTTGATAAATCCGAAGGTATACTGAAATGTCGGGCTGCTTGTACCAAAACGGAGTGCGATATAGGTGATGACGATGGCGATGACATCACCGGTATTATGCAGCGCATCCGCGATCAGCGCAAAGGAGTTGGAGATGAGTCCAAAGATGATCTCCGCAAGGATGATCACAAGATTGAAAAGAATGATCAGCAGAATTTTTTTGGCTTTCATTGTTTTACTTTTTGAGTGGAGTACTTTAGTATATAAACTACTCTGTTAGAATTGACTTAAAGAACGGAAATGGGTTATGCTTTACTTTACGAGGCAGATTAAGTACAAAGAGAAGAAGAGAAAAGAGTCGAAAGCTGGAAGTGATCTTCTGATCATTTTATTAAGAAGCAGCAGGAAGGGGACTGACTTCCCTTACCTTAAAACCTTAGAACTCGAAACCTCCGGTCTCACCTTTGCTCATACTTTCATAGACGGCTTTGACATAGGCTTCCCGAACTTCACAGTGAAGAAGCTGATCGCATTTCAGGCAGCTTTGCACGCCTTTTTCCTTCTGGCAGGCTTCAAGCGCATTTTTTTTCTGCTCAAGTGCAATCTGCCACTCATTCAGTACAGCTTCAAGCATCAGTTGATCCCGTAGGCTTTTTTCAGGGCTTCGATCTCGTAGTTGGAGCCAAAGAAGCAGGGACTGGTATCATGCGGATGTTGGGGTACCAGTTCCATCAGCCTTTCACCTTTGTCATTGACCGCCTGTCCCCCCGCCTGTTCGTACATAAAGGCAAACGGGATCACTTCAAAGAGCTGTCTGAGCTTACCGTGAGGCTTGTCTGTCGTACCCGGATAACTGAAAAGTCCTCCCCCTTTGAGCAGGATCTGGTGGAGGTCGGGTACCATGCCTCCCGAGTATCGCAGTCTGTAGCCCTCGGCAAAAAGCGAGTCTACAAATGCCTTGTGGTGTGGTGCCCAGTTCTGTTGGGTTCCGCCCGGCGCATTGAGCTTGCCTTTTTCATTGAGCGTGATCTCTCCGATCGCCCTGAAGTGGTCACCGGCTGCACGGTAGAGCATCGGCTTGCTCTCTTTCATCGCAATGACCAGTTCGATCCTCGGACCATAGACGACATAGGCAGAAGCAACGAGATTTTGTGCCTCAAGCGGGCCTTCATAGATACCGAAGATGGAGCCTACGGAGAGGTCTACATCTACCAGGCTGGATCCGTCCAGAGGATCATAGCACACCGTATAGCTTCCGGAGGTGTGCAGCTCAAGCTCACCCTCCTTCTCTTCACTGACAATACTTCTTACAGAAGATACCGTTGCCAGGTTTTTTTCGATGATCTGGTCTGAAAGTACATCAAGTTTAAGCTGTTCCTCTCCCGAAGCATTCTCTTCATGTGCATAACCAAGGTCGGCAGTCTTGATCGCATTATCGATCTCAAAGGCGATCTTTTTGATCGCTTCAAATATAGTTTGCATTATCTCTCTCCTTTAGACACTTTTGGCGTGTGTTCTGATCCATTCAATGATCTGGTCGGTGTTATTGAGGTCCAGGATATCTATCTGTGCAGGTATCTTATATTGATCTATACGGATACTCTGATCTATCGCAATGGCTTCCGAACACTCAATGTAGTTTTCATCTATCTCATTGCGGAAGATAGCGATACGAGGCAGCGGCAGTGTCTTGAGCCCTTCAACCAGCAGGATATCAAAATCGCTGATCATCGCGATGATATCATCCAGACTCTTTTCGCGTTGCGAAAAGTAGGTGGTACGGGTAGGGGAGGTGACGACTACTTCTGCTCCTGTCCTGGAGAACTTATCGCTGTCTTTCCCTTCCGTGTCAAAGACGGCTTTGTCCTTGGGATCATTTTTGATGATCGCGACTCTCTCCCGGGGAATCAGTTTTTTCGCTACCTTTTCGATCAGTGTGGTTTTACCGCTGTTTGACGGGCCGGTAAATGCCACTGCAACTCTTTTCTTCACGGCTATCCTTTGCTTTCTCGGTTAAATTATACTTAAATGTTTATTGAATCTATGTTAAAATGACAGCAATTGTCTAGGAGGATTGCGTGCGAATAATGATAGGGTCTGTGACACTTATACTCCTTTTGGCTGCCTGCTCTTCCAAAACAGAGGATCCGTTCTTGGAGCGTGTTGAGAAAAACAAAACGGCCTACAGACATCTGCAAAAAACCGAAAAAGCGCAACTCTATGATGACAACATCACCCAGGCGCTTCTTACTGCAACCTATCTCTACCCTTCAGGGAAGAAGCTGGGTAGCAAGGAGAATGAGGAGGTGTTCGTTGTGGGGCTTTATCTTGACGAGAAACAGGGGAACGGGATAGGCAAGGAGTATCTACTGACGCTGGATGGCGAAAAACCCAAAAGCATCCTTCCGCTCCCGAAGCAGAGTCCCTATCTTAAAGAGATACCTTTTGTGACAGCGTGGAACAGTTACTATCTCGTGACTTTTCCGCATACCCCATGCAAAAATTTTACCCTGGTATTTGAGAGCAGTAGGTATGGGAAGAAGGCGATGCCTTTTTCCAAGGCTGCAAAATACGTAGAGAGCCCAAAGGCCTTGTGATCATCTGAACCGATCGGTTTTATTCGGATCTGTGACCTCTTTGATCAAAGGGAGAAGGCGGGTAGGGACCCCCAGCCTGTTCAGGTAGATGACATAGTTGGTAAGGACGTGTTTCCCGTATTCTCTTGTTTCCACATTGCTCATGTTCTCCATACTCATATAGGGCTCATAGCGTCCCGGCCTGAAGTTTTGGTGGTTCGTGATCAGTTTCTTTGTAAATCCTATTCCTCCGTTGTAGGCATAAGCAACAAAAAGCGGATGGTAGAGCCATTTGTTGAGGTAGTCCAGGTGAAAATCGGCATATTCAATCGCTTTATAGGGATTGAAGAGGTCATCAAGGTCGATATCGTCCTTTTTCTTTTTGGCGATATCCTCTATCAGAAAAGGCATGATCTGCATCATCCCGAGTGCAAAAGAGCGTGAGACGGAAGCGGGGACAAAGCGGCTTTCCTGTCTGGCGATCGCATAGATCATTGCCTGGCGTTCTTTGCTCATATTTCTCATTGCATCACGGTAAGGCATAGGATAGTAGCTCTCTTTATAGCCGGATGCCTTGGCTTTGATAAACGTATAGTGTCCTACCGTTTCCTGGGATTTATAGGTATCGGCAAGGTCATTGAGGTTGTACTTCCCCGAGAACATCTTTTGCTTGAGTTTCGCCCAGTCTATCGGGTCTAGCACATCGTAGTGAAAGACTTTGGAACGGGAGATCTTCGGTGTAATGATCTTTGGATAACGCAGTTTCAGCAGGTCTCTGGCGATCAGTGTATAGATATTGACATCGTGGCTGTTGACGAGGTTGGTCAGATAGCCCCGCTCTTTTGTCACAAGGTACATCCAGAAATTCGCCTGGTCTTTGTCCCGGCGTTTTAGCGCCTTTTTGCGTGCCTGCCCGAAGTAGATCATCGCGATCTCTTCTTTTTGCTGCTGTAGGGCGAACAATCCCAGCTGAAAGTGTGTATCGGAGCTGATCTCATTGGTGTGTGCAGGCGGCTGAAGGAGCGATGCCTTCAACTTTGGAAGATCTTCGTTCAGTATGATACGGATACTTTGGTTAAACTTTTTATCCATGCTCAAGACACGGAACTGTTTGGAGTTGAGCAACTTGTCATACTTCTTTTTTCTGACCTCTGTACCGCAGTTGTTGAAAAGGTAGCATTCGATTTCGGGGTTCTCTTTTGCCCAGGCAGGGTAGTCCGCTTTTGAGTTTTTGAGCTCCTGAAGCTTCTGGTAGTTGCTTTTCCAGCGTGCTTTTTCTGCTTCTGTTGCGATACGGCGAACCTGCTTGATCTCCGGGGCCAGGCCGGTTTTGTTGCGGTAGGCGGTTTTGAGCTTTTTATTGAGGTAGCTCACTTCCTCTATGATCTTTTTGGCTTCAGATTCGGTTGTGCCCTTTTGCGATAGAAAACGCCAGATATAGTAGTCCTTCTCTATACTCCGTGGCATCTTATGAATCTCCGCCAAACTGAAACTCTTCGATGCATAAAGCGGTGTTGTGCAGGAGAGCACTATGGAGAAAAGAATACTTTTGACTTTCATGAAACTATGATCCACTCTAGCCTAAAAGGGCTCTCATCATAAAGATATCCAGAAACTGCAGACCAAGTATGATCACCAGCGGTGAAAGGTCCACCCCTGAGAATACCACAAAAGGAAGTTTGTGACGGATAAATGAAAAAGCAGGTTCCGTCATACGGCGCAGTATCTGTACGATAGGGTTGCGCGGGTCGGGCTGCACAAAGCTGATCAGCGCAGCGATGATGACGATCCAAATATATAATGTAATTACAGTATGCAGTGTCTGTACAATGGCATAGATAAGTGCGCTCATGAGGCTACCTCCAGGATATAAGATTTGATATACGGGTAGATGTCGGAAAGTTCGGGGCCGTGACCTGTACCCGTAAGCAGGTAACGGAGCGGTTTTGAGAGATTCTCTCCCGAGAGTCCTGTCTTTTCGATGATGTAGGACTCAAATGCCTCATAGGTGTTGATCATAGGGGCATCAAAGATCACATCTGAGATCTGTTTCATCTGCTCTCCCCATTCGACGCTGAAGTCTTTTGGTTTGAAGATCGGTCTGATCTTTGCTTCAAGTTCATTGATCGTACCGGCCTCTTCTTCCAGATAAACTTTTGCCAGTTTCCCGATAGCTTCATCGGCGAAACCAAAGAGGGCCGAGAGGCGCTTGTCATCGATCATTTTGAGGTGTTCACAGTTGATGAAACGGAGTCTCTCGATATCAAATTTCACCGGAGAGTTGGAGAGCTTTGTCAGATCGAACCACTCTAAAGCTTCAGGCATCGTAAAGATCTCTTGGGGTGTTTGATTGCCCAGTGCGATAAGGTAGTTGGCGATCGCATCGGGGATGAAGCCCTGTTCAAAGAACCATTTTACTGTATGTGCTTCATCTGTATCGAGAAGGGAAGGCAGGTGTACGTAGGCTGTCTCCTGATCATAGCCAAGCAGTCTTTTGATGTGCTCTTGTTTTGGTGTCCTGGAGAGGTACTCTTCTCCCTGGATAACCAGACTGATTCCTGAGATCATATCGTCACAGGCACCTGCAAAGATATCTGTAGGTGTTGAGTCTTCACGCAGGATTACAAAAGCGTCCACCTCATTGGGTTTCGTTTCAATATCACCTTTGATCAGGTCATGGATGAGGATCGCTGTATCCGGCTTTTTGATACGGATGACAAAAGGGGTTTTCTCCTCTTTAAGTTTGGCTAGCTCGGCAGCGCCCATAGTGCTACAGTGTTCACGATACATTTCTGAAGATTCTGTATCTTTACAGGTACAGACAAACGCCTTCTTCTCTTCGAGGAGCCTGATCGCCAGGGTCTGGTGCAGATGCAGATTTTCGCTTTGGTGCATGACACTGTCATGGGGAAGCGCAAACTTCTCGAGTATCTCCATGATCTCCGTGTCTTTTCCGGTGATGTTGCGTTCTTTGTCTGTATCTTCGATACGGACGATAAAGTTCACATCTCTCTGTTTGGCTACCATATAGTTGAAGATCGCCACACGCAGGTTTTCTATATGCATATCACCGGTAGGTGACGGGGCAAATCTAAGCATCTCTCTTACTCCAAAAGTCGTGGGTTTATCACCGTATCGGGTATTTGTCCCGAGCAGCGATATAGGAGTGTTATTATAGTGTTTTAAATGTAATAGAAGTTTTAAATCACGTGTTTGATTGGTTTTGGCATAGGAGAGTAGATCTGTCTTTTGAAGTGTCTGAGACGCTTCTGTTGGAGTGATATCTCGGCATCTATTCCCATTTTCTTAATAAAAAATATTATCAATAAAGTTAAATTAAGAAAAATGATCTATAATCATAATTATGAAGAAGATATCTATATTTATACTACTGGTTTTAATAGGGATTCAGTTTGTGCCGATGGATGTGCCTGCTGAGGTGCCGACTAAGGCTGATGATGCGCTGAAAGCTCCTGAAGAGGTGCATGCTATTTTAAAACGTGCCTGTTTTGATTGTCACTCAAACCATACCGACTTCCCATGGTATAGCTCCGTCGCTCCTGTTTCATGGTTTACCAAGATGCATGTCAAAGAGGGGCGTGAGCATATGAACTTTTCCACATGGGCAAGTTATGATGATGAGAAAAAGTTAAAATATCTTGAGAAGATCCCAAAAGCGATCAAAAGCAAAATGCCTCTTCCAAGTTATCTTATCATGCATAAAGAGGCTAAACTTAGTGAAGATGATAAAAAGTTACTCACAGAGTGGGCAAGTGAAGTAGCCTTTGATTTAGAATAATCAGAAGAGGTATCAAGACGGTTTCGACCTCTTTTCGCTTCCATTGTCCTGAGAGTGTGCAAGAACTGTTACTTTGACCACTATCATCCTGAACTTGATTCAGGATCTCATCGAATAAGAAGGCAATTTAAGGGATTCTGAATGCCTGCAGAAAATACCCTTGGGGTACAAGTTCAGAATGACGAACACCCTATTTTTTATGTTTTTTCACTGTCTCTCCCATATTTTCGTTCCATCTTTTTCCAGCTGGTTGAACTTCGACACACTCTTGCACATTTATAGAAAGTTCCACCTCAGGAGAGGATGGAACAAGAGGAATATGATGCGATAAGCACTAATTAGATAAAATACTCCCCTTATATAATCAAAAGGTTTTATGATAATGAGTGAGCACAAAGATTTTTTACGTACAATCGTTGAAGAGGACTTAAAGTCAGGCAAATATCAAGAGGTACATACAAGATTTCCTCCGGAGCCCAATGGGTTCCCGCACATTGGACACGCTAAATCAATCGCTATCAATTTCGGTATTGCACGGGATTATCATGGCCGCTGCAACCTTAGGATGGATGATACCAATCCGACGACAGAGGATACGAGATACGTCGAGGCGCTCAAAGATGCTGTGCAGTGGCTTGGATTTGAATGGGATAACAGCGTACGCTATACTTCCGACTACTTCCCCAAACTCTACGATTATGCTGTCGAACTGATCAAAATGGGAAAAGCATACGTTGACAGCCTCACTGAAGAAGAGATCCGTGAATACCGCGGAACGGTGACGGAGCCGGGGAGACGCAGCAAGTACGCAGAACGCAGTGTGGAAGAGAACCTGGACCTTTTTGAAAGAATGAAAAAAGGCGAGTTCAAAGACGGTGAACACGTCCTTCGGGCAAAAATCGATATGTCTGCGGCCAATATGAAAATGAGAGATCCGCTGCTCTATCGTATCAGACATGCCCACCACTATAGAGCGGGGGATGAATGGCATGTCTACCCGATGTATGACTTTGCCCACTGCCTCTCCGACTATATCGAGGGCATTACCCACTCTATCTGTACCCTGGAGTTTGAAAATAACCGTGATATCTATGACTGGGTGCTGGACGAACTCAATCTCACACCCCCAAGACCCTATCAGCATGAGTTTGCAAGGCTTTCTATCAACTATACGGTAATGAGTAAAAGATTGCTTCTGGAACTGGTCAATAAAGGCAGAGTAAGCGGCTGGGATGATCCTCGCCTTCCAACAATCGCGGGATACAGAAGAAGAGGGTATACACCGGAGTCTATTCTCAATTTCTGTGACAGTATAGGTGTAGCCAAAGCAAACTCAACGGTGGATGTTGCACAGCTTGAATTTGCTATCAGAAATGATCTCAATACCAAAGTACCGCGCGTGATGTGTGTGCTTGACCCGCTCAAAGTGACCATCGAGAACTATGAGGGCGCAGAAGAACTTGACGGTCCGTACTACCCCGATGATGTGCCTAAAGAGGGTTCAAGAAAGATCCCTTTCTCAAAGGAAATCTATATCGAGCGTGATGACTTTACGGAGAACCCTCCAAAAGGTTACTACCGTCTTACACCGGAGCAGCCCGTACGCCTCAGACATGCCTATATTATCACCTGCAAGGAGGTGATCAGAGATGCCGATGGCAAGATCACGGAGATCAAAGCAGAGTACCATCCGGGCTCCAAAAGCGGGCTGGATACCAGCGGTATCAAGGTCAAAAGCGCGATCCAGTGGGTAGATGCAGCGACTGCCAAGCGCGTGGAAGTGAGACTCTATGACAGACTCTTTAAGGATGAAGCCCCTGAAGGGTTGGAAGATATCAACCCGGACTCCTTGAAAGTGATCAAAGATGCGCTCATCGAACCTGCGGTCATTGCTGACAAACCTGATGAGAGATTCCAGTTTGAAAGACAGGGGTATTTCTATGCCGATCCTGTTGACTATACCGATGAGGTACCCGTGTTCAACAAAATCGTCGGACTTAAAGACTCCTGGAGCAAAAAGACAAAAGCATCGGAAAAAGCACCCAGAAGTGAGCGCAAGCCTCAAGTTAAAAAAGTGCAGGTCGAGGGCGAAGTCACACCTATGAGCGAGAGTGAACAGGCACGCTTTGACAGGTATACGGGTGAACGCAAACTCAACAGCGAAGTAGCCAATACCCTGGCGCGTGATGAGAAGCTTTCCGCTTTTTATGAAGAGGCCCTGGCGGTATTGGAGAGTCCTGTCACTTTGGCGAATATCGTGGCCAATGAGGTGGCCAGAGAGCTTAAAGAGAAGCAGGCAGATGCGCTGAAATTCACTGCAAAGCAGATTGCCGAACTGGTGAAAATGATCGATGATGAGACGATTTCAAGCAAAATTGCCAAACAGGTATTTGAAGAGATGGCCCAAACAGGCGAGAACCCGGCAGAGATCGTTGAGGCAAAAGGACTCGTACAGATCAGTGATCCGGCACTCATTTTGCCTATCATTGATGAAGTCATTGCAAACAACCCGGACAATGTCGCTAAGTTTAAAGCAGGCAACACCAAACTTCTGGGCTTCTTTGTCGGGCAGGTACTCAAAACCACAGGGGGCAAAGCAAACCCACAGGTGGTGAATGAACTCGTGGCTGAGAAGCTGAAATAAGAGACTTGCCAAAAGCGGAATATTGATTATTTCGCGTAGATTACGTAACCACGCACCAAAATAGAGGGGTAAGAATTGTTCACGTCCACAACATCTCGGAAGTGTATGGATGACTGATTGTCATCTATAGCATTTGAGATGATTTAGCTGAAAGGACCCCTCGTATTTTTTTGCCTTGCAAATAATGTTTTTCAGCTATTTGCGACATTGACCAGGCTATTTGGTTTTTTTAACTTTTTGTCAGACAAAGACAGCAGACTTTTTAGTATGATACCGAAGCATTTTTGTAGTCATCTGCCCGGGTATCTAACTCACTTATCGTCAATAAAAAAATCAAACTCTTCGCTGCTGTATCCGTTATTGTTTTTTTGAGTTTGCTGTCGCACTGCCTCTCTGACCTGCTTAAGGGTCATGCCATAGCCCGCACCAACAGGTTCACCGTGCTGCAACGGCCAGACTCCCTGGATACCGTTGACAGGCCTATACTCTCTCTGATCGTTTTTTTTCAAAAAAAGCAAAAATATGGAACCTTTCGGTGGCAGCTCTACATTGTCTTCTATCCAGCTTTCACCTTTTACTGTTTTTATCGAAAAGTGTGTTTTTGGAGGCAGCGAACCCTTGATAGACTCTATAACCTCTAATTTATTTTCTAAAATTTGCACCTTGACTCCTCTTTTATGGCTTCGTCTACCGGTATCGCTCACATCAATGACCTGTACTAAAACGATATTCGGTGAAGTCTCTATGAGCTTCTCTTTAGGCATAAATCTGATGTATGCTTCTGCGAAATGGCTCAATAGAACCATTGGGATGATTATTCTCCACAGATTTGTTAATTTTATCATGATCTATCCTCCTCAATTGTATTGATATGCATAATGGACTGAAAAATCAAGACAACAGTTTGCCCTGATTTATTTTTAGCTCTTTGATAGTTTGATAGCCTCTTGGGGCGTATCTCCCTCGAACTTGTCGCTTTCTCGTTTCAGCATTGAAGCCTCAAAAAACTTGTAACTTGTGCTTTCATCACATTTAGCGGCGTACATTGCGATATCAGAAAGCTTGACTAGCTCTTTGCTGTTGACTGTATCATCGGGTGAAATAGCTATGCCTATGCTTGGCAATATTTTTATCAATCGGCTCTGGTACGTGAAAGGTGTAGAAAAGTTTTCTACTATTTTCTCTACCACAGATTGTACGTTTGATGTCTCTCTTATCTCATTTAATACCACAACAAATTCATCTCCGCCCAGTCGGTATACCGCGTCAATATATCTGATAGAATTTTTAAGACGTTCAGCGGTTTCTTTTAGGACGGCATCCCCGGTATCATGGCCTTGTGTATCGTTCATTTCCTTAAACTTGTCCAGGTCAATAAAGAGTAGGGCTATCTTTTTCTCTTTTCTTGCCTTGGAAATAAATACCTCTATCTCTTCTTCAAATTTTGCCCTGTTTCTCAGGCCTGTCAGGGAATCATGGGTAGCATCATAATCCAATTTATTGTATTTCTCATACACTACCTCACTCATTTTATAAAAACGTGAGAGCAGATACCCCATTTCATCTTTCGGCAGGATATCTGAAACCTCTTGCCTCATACCTTTTTCCATTTTAGCTGTACCGTCCAGCAATATCTCTATTGGTTGAAAAAACTTGCTTCTAATAAATATCCCCGTTATCACTGCCATAAAGACAAAGAATATCAGTTCAAATCCCATCAATGTAGTGATATATGCACGATTTTTCTTAAGCTCTCCCTTTCTGTATTCAAGCAAAATCAACTCATCATTATTGAATGCCAAGATTTCATCCCTTATCGCATCCATATACTCTTTTCCTTTGTTTTGGTTGACTATTTCCAAGGCTTCCGAATGGGAGGATGGCGTGTGTTTCTCTATCAATTTAATTGCAGTATCAAGCTCATTGAATTTTTGTTCCATGAGGGATTCGATCTTTTTGAGTCGCTCCTCTTGTAATGGTTTTTCAAAAGTGATATTTTTGAGTCTATTTAGATGTTTTTTAGCATTGGCTGTACCGGCAATATATGGCTCAAGATACTCTGCATTATGCGTCAAAAGATAGCCTCTCTGACCTGTCTCCGCATCCTTCATAGCACTAATCAGGTCTTTTGATTCGATTAATATCTCATGTGTATGAATGACATAATCAAGTTTTTCTTCACCGTACGATTCTAACATACGGGTGAGTAAGATATTTCCAATTGTCACCAAAAACAGCGTGGACAACAGAAACACCAATTTAAAACGAATATTCATTTCTCTTCTCCTTTCATTATTACCCTTAACTATTATTGCATTTTATAGATTAATGAGATATAAATTATAAAATTTAATAATTTTATATTATTTAAAATGCGTGATCAAAAAGTTATCTACAGTTTTCAAATTCAAGCCTCCAAATGAGAAAAAGATAGTTCTTTTAAATATTTCCTGATATATAATGGCGCATTTTATTTTCAGGATGAGACAGACTATGATCCAGTCACTTTGGGGCTACTCCGCTAAAAAATTGTTGCTATTGATACCGTTCTACCTGTTTACTTCGCTGCAGGCCAATATCCAGGATGACCGGGCCGCGATGATGCATATCGAAAGGGAGCTTTTTATCGTGCATAAACAGAATATTCTCTTGAAAGAAAAGTATGCCGAAGAGAAAGAGAAGTATTTTAACTATTCCCGCATCAAAGCCTATGAAAAAACGATGGCTGAGTATGAGGAAAAGGAGAAAAAGATCCGGGCGGAAAGGGATCGGTTGGTCGCCGAACAGAAAAAGCGTGACCTTTGTATGGCGGAGTTGGAGCGTCAGATACCCGTGCTTGAAGGGGATATCCTTGTGAAGGTCGATATCTCGGACCAGATCATGAATGTCTACAAAGGCGATACACTGGTCTATTCATGGTTTGTCTCCACCGCAGCGGGTAAGTACTTTACTCCAACGGGAAAATACAAGCCGTACCATACTGCAAAAATGCACTATTCCAAGCAGTATGACAATTCGCCGATGCCTTATGCGGTATTTTTCAAAGAAGGGTTTGCGATACACGGCACGGAGTGGGTAAGAAGCCTGGGACACAAAGCTTCCCACGGATGCGTGAGACTACACACAAACCATGCCCATAAGCTCTATAACCTTGTGCAGCAATACGGCTATCACCGTGTTTCTATCACGATACACTCCTAGCGCTATCTGACGCTCTCCGATCTCCCGGCCGGAGAAGCATCATAGTGGGAGCACAACACTCTGCCCCGGTTCTATCCAAACAAAGTGAATTGAATCCTCTGAATAATTGTCTTCGTCTTCAGGATCTACACATTTGAGGGCATTCAAAGCCTATATATCCCGTATGCCCGCCTGAGTTGCAGATCTTCCTTCTATTTTGTAGTCTAACTTTGGATTTCTCTCCTTGGATTTGTCAGCATTTTATATCTCTTCCAATCTCTCAACAAGCTTTACTTCAAAAAACTGTTTAAGAATCTGAGTATGTAGTTCTATCTCATCTCTAAGCGGACTCTTCTCTTTAATAATAAAAACAATAGTTTTGCAAGGGCTGTTGATAGCTTGTGGACTAAATTCAGTTGCTAGCCATTGATTGTCTTCTTGTGTACTTTCAAATCCGTTCGTCGTATCAGTGATCCAGGTGGTTGCATTCTTTTCATGGATTAGTTTTAACCCGCATTTCAGGGGTTCTCTATAGTCATCCAAACTACAATATTTTTTCCAGCTGCAAAGCACGGCATCTGTATCTTGTAAATATTCAATTTTGCAAAATTGAGTTTCAAACATCCCTGTCCCCCCTCGTATTTTGTATACTAACTGTTTATTCAACACACATTATATAAAGAGTAGCTTGTATTTATCCGATAAACAAACAAAGTCAATGTGCGGTTATCTGTATGGTGTATACCCAAATATGGTGTCACGCCAATCTTATAACCAGCCTAACCGTGGACTTTAGGATCTTCTATTTTGTAACCAGTAAGATCCTTCTCACAGGGTGCGTAACCACGCACCAAATATCTTTTATAGCTTTCATCTGGATTCCACCCCGAGGACTGGTGGATTGAGGGGGAAATTATTGAGATATCAGTTCAGATAACTGTCCAATGTAAACGCCATATCCTCATCGAGTTCGAGATTTTTACGCATCCACTGCAGGTATCCCATATCCTCATTTGCGACTTCGGCGATCTCTCTGCCTTTGTATTTACCGAACTTGAAGGTGCGCATGAGTACCGGGGTCTGGGTGAGTTCTGCGAGTACCTGCATCGGGTTCTTCCCCTCAAACTGCGCAGACGCACTCTGTACCAGCTGAGAGAGCAGGAGTTTCATCACCAGCACATCCCCGATCGCATCGTGTGCCTTGATTGTGATACCAAGGTTGTCTGCCTCCTCCTCTTCTGTCTTGTAGAGCCCCAGTGCATAGCGTAGGTATTGCAGGCGGTGGTAGGGCATTTCAGGGTAGAGGTGTTTGGCGCATCTGAAGGTATCGATGAGGGTGTAGGCATTTTCAAAACCCTCTTTTTTGAGCATATCAAGGTCGAAGTTGATGTTATGGGCGATAAGGAAGTTCTCCGCGCTGTTGAGCTCGTTGACCTTGGCAGCGAACATGGTTTCGCTGAAAGGCGCTTTGCCTTCGATGATCTCCGGGGTGATGTTGTGCACCTCCATCGCTTCGAGGCTGATAGGCACCTCACTGCTACAGAGCTCATCATAGATCTCTATCTTCTCTTTGCTGTGGACGATCATCGCGCCGACCTGAATGATGCGGTCCTGTTCCTGGTTTCCCGTGGTTTCCGTGTCAAAAAGTACATAGAGTGCCATCAATTAAGCTCCGTTTATCATTGGTTTAATGAAGAATTATACAATCATAAAACACAAAAGGATATAATATTGCCAGATTTCAGAAGCATGGGAGAGCATATGGATGCAAATGCACAGCTGATCGAGCATATGATGAACCCGCAGAACTACGGGTCGATCGAAAATGCCGATGCACAGGGGATAGGGAAAAACCCCGAAAACGGTGAAAAGGTACTGGTACATCTCAAGGTGAAAGAAGAAGCGGGCAGACCGGTGATCGAGGATATCAAGTTTCAGGCGATCGGATGTTCCACAACAGTTGTGGCCGGTTCTATCATCACGACTGAAGCCAAAGGGACGGATTTTGACCGAGCAGAGGATATCATCGCCTTTACGCTGGGGATGCTTGACAGGGTACCGCCGGAAGAGGCGGCCTGTTCGGAGATGGTTGCCGTAGCACTCAAGGCAGCGATGGATGTCTATACCCAGAGGCAGATCGACCCTGAGTACCCGGTGATCAGCTATAAGATCAAAAACAGTTGCGAGATACCTGAAGAGAAGGGGGAGAAGCAATGAAATCAGTCATGATAGAGATGCATGAAATATGGCTTGAGACGATGATGGCGGGGTTCATGAGCAGCGGAGAGAAGAAGGAGCAGCTTTTTGACTTTGCCGCTATCTTTTTCAGACACTTTACCTGGCTGGAGAATGAACTGATCGAGATCGGTGAGGCGTACAACTATGACCGTAACATGATGAGTGTCCAGGCAGAGAGGCTGAGCGACCTTTTGCATCGTATCATCAAAAAGCTGGGTGCGCTTGACCTTCAGCTTGAGAGTTCTCCCGACCGTGAGTTGGCACACCGGATTTCATCCGATATCCGCTATATCACCGGTGTCATGATGAAGATGAAAGATGAGCGGGTCGAGGCATTTAACAGGGCGTTGAAATATCCCGGAGTGGCGCTCAGTGAGGAGGCGACCAAGGCCTTTACCCGTTTTCTCTTTGAAGAGAGCTATAAAGAGTATGAGCTGATACTGATCTATAACTATCTCAAAGCGCACAGCGACGATGCCTACCTGAACAGGATCTTTCAGATCCTGATCGACGAAAGCCACTTCCACTTCAAGTCCTTCGGAAATATGATGGCAAAGATGGGGATACTCAGTGTACCGCGCATCGTGATGAAAGAACTCTACCAGGTCGAGGATGTCGTGCAGTTCCTCAAAGACGGTATCGAGGAGGAACTGGCAGCCAAAGAGGAGTGCAGGGCGCTCTCTGAAGCAGTAGGCAAAGACAGTGCGGAACTTGCCGCATTTTTTGATTTTATCAATATGCAGGAGGATTACCATATCACGCTGATGAAGGATGCACTGCAACATTATACGAAAAAGGAGACTGATGTCTAGACACTATACTTCCGCACTTTCCACGCTTTTTGGGAGGTTTGCTTCCAAAGAGTTCCCCGCTATCATACAGCATATTATCAATGCCGGTTATGTGAAGATGATGGGGCTGGATATGGGAGAGTTCAGGGCACCGTCAAGCTACAAAACACTCAACAAACTTTTTACTCGGGCCATCGAACTGCCACGTAAACTCCCGGAAGACCGTTCCAAACTGATCTCCGGTGTCGACGCGCTGATCACGGACTACGGTACGATCACAGAAGGGCGTGCCTACCAGATCAAAGGGATGAGCTACGATATCAGATCGCTC
>JAQUFB010000134.1 GCA_028684885.1 Sulfurovum sp.
CCGGTATATACACCGATTGAGGAGGTGGCAGCACCAGCTCCGGAAAAGAGCGGATTCTATGTGGGTGCCGGGGTTTCGTTTCTAAGTTGGGAAGAATCTGGCAATACAGCGCCAGTTGGTGCTTCAATGATAGTCATTAGTGATTTGGAAGCCACATGGACCGGTGGAACTATCCTGGCCGGATATCAGTTCAATCCTTATATCGCGGTGGAAGGGCGTTATGTAATGAGCTTTACGGATGCTTCATGGGAAGCAGATGGCGGGTATGAGTGGGATGATGGTAGTGATCTTTCGAATCTCGCTATCTACCTCAAACCGATGTATCCGATCGGGGAGTTTGCACTCTACGGACTGCTCGGTTACGGACAGACCTCGATTGATATTGAGGGTGTAGGTGACTATGACGACAGCGGCTTCCAGTGGGGTATCGGTGCAGCGTACAACTTTACCGAATCACTCGCGGCATTTGTGGACTATACCGTATGGTATGATGATGACTCATTTGATGATTCACCAGCCTATATGTCCGATTTTAAAGCCGATGCGATCACTGTAGGGATTACCTACAAATTTTAACTGAAGTTCTCAGGTATCATGCCTGAGGACGGCAGGACTTACCTGGTAAATACCATAACCACTTCATACCATAATACCTTTATACAAAAATACTATAATAAAGTATCATTCAGCCAAAAGGAGAAACAATGATTTTAAAAAAAGTGGAAGATGGTGTAGTGGTTTCAGCCGTAGAGATCATCTCTTTTGAGGTGGAGATAGAAGATTTGAGTGCGACGATCCGTGTGGTACTCGACGATACGCAGAACAGCGAAGCTATCTACCATCAGGCTCCCGGGGACAAACATATCTTTCAGATAGTGGATGAAAACAATGATATCATCAGGATCATCCACCAGTAAGTGACGAAGAGATAGTGCGCTACGCTATCACTTCCCTCGGTATATCGGGAGAGAGTGCAGTCATGATCTCATAGGAGATCGTTCCAAAATGCTTTGCTGCTTTTTTGGCATCATCCATAATGCACAGTGACTCCTTTTCACTCTCAAAACTCATCAGGTCCATCGAGACCCGTCCCAGAACTTCCAGCCCGTCACTTGTCCGATAGGGCGATTTGTCGCTTGCCCTTGGCCATCCGTCGCCATAGCCGATATTGTAGGTCGAGACCACCATATCTTTCGGCGCGGTGTAGGTACCGCCATACCCTACCCTCTGCCCTGCTTTGAGAAGTTTTGTGGCAACCTTTTTGGCATAGAGTGCCAGTACCGGTCTGAGGTCTGTTTTGTCAAAACTCCCCGGAAGTTCATCATACCCGTATACCGCGATACCCGCACGCACCATATCTTCATCGAAACTTCTTGTACGCAGGATCGCCGCAGAGTTATGCGAATGGAATCGCACATTGGCAAACCCTCGCTCTTTGACCCGTTGCTTTGCAAGTTCAAAATACTTCTTTTGCCAAAAATACTCTGAACCCAGTTCGTCCGCGGATTTGAAGTGGGTCATCACACCGATCAGGTTCAGCTCCTTTTCCGTAAGCATATCCAGTGCTTCATCCAGCTCGCTGAGGGCGATACCGTTACGGTGCATACCGGTATCGATCTTGAGCTCTACCCGGCACCCTTTTTCCATCCCGGAGAGTTGTTCGATGCTGTTGACCGCGAAACTGCAGACCTCATCCACCCTGCTCTCCCCTGCCAGAACAAGCACGCTCTCAAAAAGCGCTTTGACCTCTTCTGCTTCGGCAAGATCACGCACTACCGCATGTTTGATACCATACTCGCTTGCCAGTGTCGCTATCAGTTTTAGACCGTGTCCGTAGGCATTGTCTTTCAGCACAATGGCTATTTTCTCTTTAGAGCCGGTTTTTAGCGCGATTTGGTTAAGATTATGATAGAAATTTTGTCTATTGATCGTTATATATGCCATGAGAGGAATTATACCCCAAATAGACAAAAATCATCCCTTAAACAAAGGCAAAAAATGGATTGGGTGACACTACTGGAGATGATCGGTATGATCTTCACTGCGATGGTTCTTTTCGCGCTTCTCAAAGAGTTGAAAAAGACGATCAAAGATTCCAACAACGGGAAAAACAATGAAAGGTGTAATTTAGACTAATGAAACGTATGGTTGCAGAATGGGAGAAACAGAGAGTGGTCCTCCTGTCATTCCCCCACAAGGATACAGACTGGCATGATCCAGAAGATAAAAAGAGTTTAGAGGAGGCACTCAGCCCGTTTATCCGCATCGCACAGGCGATCGCCTATGCCGAGCCGGTATATATCATCTGCGATAACAAAGAGAAGATATCGGGCATGTTCTGCTCTACCCGCAACATGACATTTATCGAGATACCGACCAATGATACATGGATACGGGACTACGGATATATCTCTGTCAAAGAAGAGGATGAACTGAAATTGCTTGACTTCACGTTTGACGGATGGGGAGGGAAGTTTGAAGCAGCTCTTGACAACGGTGTCAATACGATACTTCACAACATGGGCTATATGGGTACCACCTCGATGGAGACGATCGACTTCGTCCTTGAGGGAGGTTCGCTGGAGAGTGACGGAGAGGGGACGATCCTGACTACTTCCGAGTGTCTCTGCAACCCGAACAGGAACGGAGGATTGAGCAAAGAGGCTGTGGAAGCCAAGCTTCGGGAGACACTGGGTGCGACAAGGGTCCTGTGGCTTGACCACGGGTATCTGGCAGGGGATGATACCGACTCACACATCGATACCCTGGCGCGTTTTGTCAACCGGGAGACGATCATGTATGTCAAGTGCGAGGATCAGAGCGATGAGCATTATGAGGCACTGAAAAAGATGGAAGAGCAGCTTCAGACGTTCAAAACGGTTGAAGGGAAACCCTACAACCTGGTAGCGCTTCCGATGAGTGATGCGATTTATGATGAGGAAGGAGACCGCCTGCCTGCCACCTACGCAAATTTTCTGATCACCAACGATGCGCTGATCTACCCGACCTACGGTACACCTCAGGACAAAGTCACCCATCAGGTGTTTGCAGCACAATTTCCGGAAAGAGAGATCATCCCCGTCAACTGTCTCAAACTGATCGAACAGGGAGGCAGCCTGCACTGTTCAACCATGCAGGTCGCCTACTAACGCTACAGAATGCGGCCAAAATTCTACGTCCGGTAGGTCTGATGCCGATCCCTTAGGGCGGTAGGCCACCCCCCTTACTTCTGCAAAAAGCTTGTTCATGAGGTTTTTGCAGTAACTCATAGCTGCGAAACCAGACCTGTATTGCTGCTTGTGTTATCTGTCGTCCCACAGCAATATTCTTACCGATCACACGCCATCGATCATCAGTATAGCTCATACCGCGTTCCAACCCCATAGTAACCACTCCCAGACTATCACACTATAAAATAGCGTTTAATATATCATAAAATTATGCTAGAATTTGCTTTATGAAAACAGCACTTATCCAACAAACATTTTACGGAAATAAAACCGATACCATCAAAGCGACTGCCTCTATGATACAGGAGGCTGCTAAGAACGGAGCAGAGCTTATTGTGCTCCAGGAACTTCATCAGAACGAATACTTCTGCCAGAGCGAAGATACAGGCTTTTTCGACTATGCGGCAAATTTTGAAGAGGATGTCACTTACTGGGCGGAGGTTGCAAAAGAAAACTGTGTCGTCCTTGTCACTTCACTCTTTGAAAAACGTACCGCGGGCCTCTATCATAACACTGCGGTGGTCTTTGAAAAGGATGGTACAG
>JAQUFB010000038.1 GCA_028684885.1 Sulfurovum sp.
GCTCTGGGCAGGCCGCTGGTACGCATTGCGCTGGGAGGACTGGAGGATGTCAACGAGCTCCGCGGCCACAGACGTACCTATGTCGGGGCGATGCCGGGCCGTCTGGTGCAGGGGCTGATCGAAGGGAAGAGCATGGACCCCGTGATCGTTCTGGACGAGATCGACAAAGTAGGGCGCAGCATGAGAGGCGATCCGACCGCAGCGCTCCTTGAGATTCTCGATCCTGAACAGAACGTGAAGTACCGCGACTACTATCTGAACTTCAACATTGACCTAAGCAAGGCGATCTTCATCGCCACTGCCAATGAGGTAGGGCGTATCCCCGCACCGCTGCGTGACAGGATGGAGTTTATCGGGTTGAACTCCTACACGCCAAAGGAGAAGTTTGAGATCGCAAGACGCTATCTGATCCCGCAGGAGACAAAAAAACATGCGCTCAGGGCCAATGAGGTAACCATCAGCGACAAAGCGCTAAAACTGCTTATCAGCGACTATACAAGAGAAGCCGGGGTGAGAAACCTGAGAAGGCGTATCGCTGACCTTATGCGTAAAAGTGCGAGAAAACTGCTGGAAGACCGTAGCCTGTCGAAGGTAGTGATCACGAAGAAAAACCTTGAGAATTTTACCGATAAAAAGGTCTTTGAGATCTCTCCTGTACATCCTGAACCGCAGGTTGGTGTGGTGAACGGTTTGGCATGGACAGCGGTGGGCGGAGATGTATTGACCGTCGAAGCGATCAAGATCAAAGGCAAAGGCGGGTTGCAGTTGACAGGGAAGCTCGGTGATGTGATGAAGGAGTCGGTACGTATTGCCCACTCCGTTGTCAAGATACTGATCGATGAGTACAAGCTGCCGATCTTGCCATCGGTGATTCCCCATACAATCAAAGAGAAGGAAGAGCGCATAGAGCTCGATGTCTCTGAAGTCTACAAACGATTTGATCTGCATATCCACGTGCCTGAAGGAGCGACGCCAAAAGACGGACCAAGTGCAGGTATCGCGATGGTCTCTGCGATCGCATCGGTGCTCAGCGAGAAGAAGATCGATAACAAGATCGCCATGACGGGTGAGGTGACTTTGACGGGGAATGTCCTTCCTATCGGCGGTTTGAAAGAGAAGCTGATCGCTGCCTATACAGCCGGAGTCAAACGTGCATTGATCCCTGCTAAAAACTATGAAAGAGATATGGATGAGATACCCGAAGAGGTTCTCGATGCTGTCAAGATCATTCCCGTCAAAACGATCGACGATGTCCTAAAAGAGATATTTGTAGATTAAATAGAGGGGAAGAGAGTTTTACAGAGCTTAAAGCTCTGTAAAGTTTATACGTTTAAAGCAATGGTTCTTACGACCACTGCTCCAGTTTTGCATTGAGGTCATTCTCTTTGACCGGCTTTCTCAGAAAATCATTTGCACCATTTTCATACACTTCCGTTTTTCTTGTATCATCCGTTGAGAGTACAATCACAGGTATGTGCGCATTTTTCATATCTGCTCTGAATATCTTCAAAAACTCTACACCATCCACTACCGGCATCATAATGTCAAGCAGTATAATGTTGATATTTGGATCTTTTTTGAGCTTATCCAGGGCATCAGAGCCGTTTTCTGCTTCAATGGTCTCTGAAACTTCCGGATTTTTCTTTAAAAGGGTTTGTAACAGTTTTCTGTTGATAAAGTCATCGTCTACTATCAGTACTTTTAGCGCCATCTATATTATCCTCTATGCTTTTGAATGATATTTTCTATCTGTGCTTTTGAATTTTGAGCTGTTATTATAGCTATATTATCGGAGTTGTTGCTTATTGCATCTGTTACCAGATCATTATCGGTGAAAAGGATATCGTAGTTCCCGGACGCAAGTTCGGCTTCCAGATCACCGAGATTCTCAAGTATGGTGTATGCATATCCGAGGTTATCCATGACCGTTTTGAGCACCCTGCTTTCAAGAAGGAATTTTTTCGCAATAAGGATTTTCTTTCCGCTCTCTTCGGAGATTCCTAGGTCATAGATGATCTCCTCCTCTGTTTTCACTTCACCGGTTTCTGCCTCTGCAGTTTCCGGGGCAACGGTCTCTTCCGCTTCGTTATTCACCGGTAGGGTCTCTGGTGCAGCTTTTTGCTTTTTCCCCGAAACCGCTTTGTGCGAGAGGAACTTGTTGAGAATATAGAGCAGTTCAGCCGTTTCGATCGGTTTGGTGATATACTCATCCATCCCCTCTGCCAGGAATTTCTCTCTGTCGCCTTTCAAGGCGTTTGCAGTCAAAGCAACGATAGGAACATGCGCTTCCTCTTCATCCTCTTCAAAGTCAAGGATCTCGTGGGTTGCTTCGATACCGTCCATGACCGGCATCTGGATATCCATGAAGATGAGGTCATAATCACCCGATCTTCTCTTCTCAAATGACTCCAGTCCGTTATTAGCGATATCTACGGTGATCCCGTGCTCTTGCAGGATACGCGTAATCAGTTTCTGGTTGATAATGTTGTCTTCTGTGACCAGCACCTTTGCATCAAAGTAAGTCTCCTGTTTCTCTACGGCCTCTTCAACGATCTTCGGTTTTGTCTCTGCCGTTGCGCTCAGTACCTCCTGTACTTTGGTGAAATTGACAGGTTTGTAGATGACATTATCCTGGGGAACACCAAGATCCTCAACCTTGTTTCTGCTCGTGATATTGGCTACGACAATCAGTTTGGATTTGTCGATATTGTGAAGTGCATCAAGGATATTCTGTTTTGCCTTATCGATATCCACCCAGTAGGAGGAACATCCATTGCTGTCAACCAGCTCTCTGAGCTCTCCAACGGATTCAAAATGATTTACCGTATTTCCAAAGAAGTTGAAGTATTTTTCAAAGTAGGTATCGAGTTTTGTCGGAATATCCTGCTGATATTTTCCAATGGTCACATCAGTAAATGCATTGGCATAGTTTGGTTCGGTCGAAGCAACCTCCTCAAGGGGGATCGTAAAGAAGAATGTCGTACCTTTGTCTTTCGCGCTCTCCAGTTCAAGCACCCCGCCCATGAGTTCAACGAACTGGCTGGAGATCGTAAGTCCAAGACCTGTACCGCCGTATTTTCTAGTGACGGAAACATCCGCCTGCGAGAAGGCATCAAAGATGCGTGACTGCTGTTCTTTGGTCATACCGATACCATTGTCCGAGACACTGAACATGATGTTCGCCTCGCCTTCGCTGCTATCCACTTTTTTGATCTCAACGTTGATCTCCCCGCCATAACTGGTAAATTTAATCGCATTGGAAAGGAGGTTGATGACGATCTCTTTGATCTTGGTCGGATCACCTTTAAGTTTTTTGGAGATTGTCGGATCCATAAAGAAGTTCAGGTCGATGTTTTTCTCTGCCGCTCCGACAGCATAGGTCTCTACGGCACTCTCAAACTCTTCGGCTGCATCAAATATGATGTTCTCAATCTCAATCTTGTTGCTTTCGATCTTTGAAAGGTCAAGAATGTTGTTGATAATGCTGAGAAGGTTCTCGGAACTCTTGTCGATAATATTCAGGAATTCTCTCTGCTCTGCATTGAGATCTGTACTTCTGAGGATCTCTGTAAACCCTACGATACCGTTCAGCGGTGTACGGATCTCATGCGACATGTTCGCAAGGAAAAGAGATTTCGCCTCGTTCGCCTGAAGGGCAGTAAGTTTATCCTGTTTCGCCGTTTCAACAAGCGTATCCAGGAAGTGATAGGCCTCTTTTGTCCCTTCGTGCGTATCGAGGTTGATGTTTTCGATAGCCGCGATATCCGAGGAGAGATACTGTTCGCTGCTCTTCATCTCTGTGACGGCTTTATTGAGGACATCTTCAAGTTCTTTGATGTTCCTTGTCATATCCCTGATGGTGGTATAGGCAAGATATGCCAGGATGAAACTCAGGAAAAGAATGGTTGATGCAATGGTCAGGAGTGACACCTGTTTATCAAGATAAGCTTCACTCTTCTGCCAGAGTGCATTTGAAATCAGCAGTTCCGCTTTGGAGAGGAGTGTGATCTTTTTTGTCTGCAGCGCGAACCAATCCATCGGTTCTTCCGCATAGTCCCCGTTATCGACATCAGTCTGGATCGCAGAAGAAGTTTCAGCAAGTTCGGTAAGCATCTCCATAGACTGAGGACTGTTCATCAGTGCTTCAAGCTCTCTACGCAGTTGAGGGTCTGTCACGTATTCGATATCAAAAAGGTTGGCTTTGGTTTTAAACTCATCCCATAGTGCAATCTCTTCAAAAGACATGGAGAGTCTTTTCCCCATAAAGTAAGCGACATAATCTCTTTCCAGGCCTGCATTCTCTTTGGAGATATAGAGCTGGGAGAGCGAGGAGATTAGGGAAGTGATCTCTGTATCCAGTGCAAAGTGATTGACTTTGAGGAGCGTATCAAGTATCGGGTCTGTCAGTTTATCGGTAAATTTATCAGAGAAAACCGCTTTGAAGTCGGGGGCACTGCCATCGATGATATTTCTGGTTGATGCGATATCTTTAAGGTTGTTCATCATGGTGCCGTAGCCCATCAGGTCACGTGAAAGATCTTGGTTGATCATACCGGCAATGAACGGGAGGTAGGCATTGTCATTGGATATCTCTTCCAGTTTGAGCCCTGCAGCCGCCTGGTCGGTTTTTGCTCTTTGTTTCTCCATGACCTCCTTGAACTCTTTCTGATCACTCCCCAGGTAAAGAGATGACAAACCACGCTCTTTCCCGAGTTCTCCAAGCAGATGATCCAGTTTGGCATTGTTACCCAGGGTAAGTTTCAATGCATTTGCCTTTTCAAAGTTGGCATATGAAATGATGAAAAAGTAACTTGCCAGCAAGATCAGCAGGGTGACCGGTACCATTCCCAGCAGTTTAAGTCTGTTACGTATTGTCATATTCTTTCCTTTATTTAGATATCAATTCCATTTGTTTTTCAAATGCAATGAAGTGTGCCCAGTAGCTTTTGATCAATGCTTCGAGTTTGCTGCTGTCCTCACAGAATTGTATCTGATAGAGTGTATCCGCAAGAGGATTGATGCGAAGGTTGCTTGAAGCACCTTTCAGCAGGTGCCCGATCTTCTGTATCTTGTCCAGGTTCCCCTGTCGGTAGGCTTCAAGCATATGCTCGGTCTCGCTTCTTGCCTGTTCGATAAAGTCATGAACAAACTCCTCGATGAGCTCAACAGGCAGGCTGAGTTCATCTGCCGCCTCCTCAAGGCGGAAATCAAAGTAGATCGGTTTTACATCGCTGAGATCGATCGTCCCAAAGCTTCCTTCCGGTAACTCCCCCTCTCCGGTTTCTTCGGCTATCTCTGTTTCCGGGGCAGCGGTTATCTCTTCTTCTGGGGTGAGCTCCGGTTCGATTGAAGGCAGCTCCGTATCAAGCAGCGTAGCTGGCTGTGTCGTGATCCGTGCAAGTTTATGGTAGAAACTTTCTACGAGTGTGTCACGCTCCGGTGCGGAAGCCTTCTCTATCTCTCTGGCAGCCTTTGAAATTTCAGGAAGATGCAACACTTCAGAAAGCTGTACCAGTGTCTTTATCGCAGACGCTTGTACTTCTTCCTTCTCACTGCTGAGGTCTTTTTCCAGCGAGATGGCGGTATCGATAAATTCGTTCAGGAAGTGATTGTACTCCTCCTCGCTAATCCCGATCGTTTCACTGATTCCGGCAATATCGAGGTAGATCGGAGCTGTTGATTTCTCCTTTGCCTCGACAGCTTCAGTGGCAGGTACTTCAGCTTTTTCTACCGTTTCAATCGCAGGCAGTTCGGTCTCTTCTTCCAGGATACTGATCGGTTCAAAATCAGAAGGCTCTTCCATGCTTTCATGCGTTTCTTTGATAGTGACTTCTTCTTCGGGTTCTCTGAACAACTCATCATCAAGTATGTGGATAATCTCTTCATCCCCGCTGCGCTTTTCTGGTTCGGTGATCGCTGCCGGCGCTTCCTCAGGCTCCAAAAGCGTTATCTCTTCGCTTGACGGTGCAGGTGCCTTTTCCGGTATGGCAGAGAGGTCTGTAGCGGTCAGTACATGCAGCGTCAGCTCTCCCAGCATACTGAAAAGCGGCGAACTTTCCCGGTGAAATGTATATTGCTGCTCTTCATTGTATCCAAAGGCTATGGTGAGATCCTCAGGACTTAAAGAGGCGAAGGAGAGCTCCCCTTTGATCATTTTCTGATACAGCTCTTCAACACTTTGAAGCTCTGTCAGTTCAAGCAGTGCTTTGTCCGCAGCAATAACTTGATCATTTTGATTGGTGATGTAGTACATATCTGAATAACTCCTTTAATTTGTTTCTTTTTCCAGCAACTCTCTATAGAGGGGGATGACCTCGTTGATCTCGGTTTGTGAAGCGGGCCTTCTTGCCGCTGTATATCCTACGATCTCTCCCTCTTTTTCTATCGGAACGATATGTGAATAGACCCAATAATATTTACCGTCTTTGCGCAGATTTTTTACGACACCGGTCCACTCCTTGCCGCTTTGGATCGTCTCCCAGAGTTCTTTGAAGGCAGCTTTCGGCATATCGGGATGTCTAACGATGTTATGATTTTTGCCTATCAGTTCTTCCCGGGAATAGTCGGCAATTTCACAGAACTTCCTGTTGGCATAGGTGATGATCCCTTTAAGGTCAGTAGAGCTGACAATCAAGCCCTGTTCAAACTTGAATTCCTCATCAATTGGTTCAGGCCTTGGCATAGTTCACTCCTTGTTCATATGAAATAAAAAATTTTGATCTACAATATTAAGAGTCTACCAACTTGTAAATAAAAAAAATTATTATAAAAACTTTATAACAATTAAACTAAAAGTGGATTGAAATAGCCTTTTTTAGTAAAAAATATCAAGATTAACGTTTAATTATAGAACCGGTAAACTCTTTTTAATACGCATGCCCCTCTTTGAGGGCGTGAATGATTTTCGCCACTTTATGATTGGTGACTCTGGCGAGTTCTTCAAAGGTAGCATTATGGATCGCATCAAACGTGCCGAAATAGTCAATGAGCTTTTTGACCGTCGCTTTCCCTATGCCTTTCTGGTTCAGCAATGAGACCTGCGTATCCTCTTTGCGCTTTTTGTTTTGATGGTAGGTGATGGCGTAACGGTGTGCTTCGTCTCTTTGCCTTTGGATCCAGTGTAGACGTTCGTCGACGGGCTGAAGCTCGATGACGCCATGATCCGTATAGAGCAGGTCTTTTGATGCGCCTTTGGCGCGGTGCGCCTTGGCATCGAGCTTCTCTTTGGCAATCGCGATGACATCAAGGTTGACGCCTGCTTCCTGCAGGAGTTTTTTGGCAAGGTTAAGATTGGCCTGGCCCCCGTCAAGGATCCAGAGGTCAGGGGCAGGAGCCTCTGAAAACTTCTCAATCCTGCGGCTGAGCAGTTCTCTCATCTGGCCGTATTCGTCTTTGGCATGAAGCTCATATCGCCGGTAACTGCTCTTGTCCCAATCGCCTTCGTCCCAGACGACCATGCCGCCGACAGTTGCTGCCCCCATCATATGTGAATTGTCAAACGTCTCTACCCGGTAGGGGATTGCTGAAAGACCGAGCAGGTCAGCCACCTTCTGTTCAATGATGTTCTTCTCCTTGGGCTTTCGCAAAAGCTCTTCACAGTTTTGCAGTGCAAGTTCAATGAGCTTTTTCTTGGGTCCTTTTTGCGGGGTGATGATCTCGATCTTTTGGCCGAAGCGTTTGGAGAGCGTCTGTGCGACCTGCTCCGCATCTTCAAAAGGGTGGGCGGTCAGGATCTGTTTGCTGATATGCGGTACATCCACGCTGTAGAACTCCAGCAGCGCCTGCTTGTAGGCTTCATTCTCATCGAAGATATGGGTATGCCTGAAGTAACTGTGCGAGGAGGAGATGATCTTCCCTTCGCGCATGAAAAGTTTGACGATCACTCCTCTCTCATCCCCATTTAAGATCGCAAAGATATCCAGGTCAACACGGTTTGCCATGTCGATGTTGGAGGTGAGTGTCAGTGTGGAGATCGAGCGGATCATATCTCTCATTTTGGCCGCTTCTTCAAAACGTTCATTCATCGCCAGGGCACCCATCTTTTCTGTCAGGGTATCCAGCAGTTTTTTGCGTTTGGTGATGGCGGTTTTGACCTCGCTGATGATTTTGGCGTACTCCTCCGGGGTGATTTTTCCTTCACACGGCCCTAAACACTTCTTGATCTGGTAGAAGAGACAGGTTTTCCCCTCTCTGAGGCAGGATTTTTTCTGTACAAGCGGATAGACTTCGTAGATCGCATCCAGCAGTGCTTTGCCACCCGAGGGGAAGGGGCCGTAGTAGGTGATCTTTTTGCCTTTGACCACCTTTCTGGTGATCTCGAAACGGGGATAGTCTACCGATTCATCGATGTAGATATAGGGGTAGGTCTTGTCGTCGCGCAGCAGGATATTGAACTTGGGTTTGAGCTGTTTGATCAGCGAATTTTCGAGGATCAGTGCATCCTCTTCGCTCTCAACCACAAGATACTCAAGCTTCACCGCTTCGTTGAGCATCATCACAATGCGGCTTGACTGGTCGGGGTTCGGCCTGAAAAGCGGTGTAAACCTCCAGTAGCTTTTCACTCGGTTTTTCAGGCTTTTGGCCTTTCCTACATAAAGGAGCTTGCCCGTTTGGTCAAAGTACTGGTAGACTCCGGGGGAATCAGGAAGGTGCTGTATCGTCTCTTTCATTTGAAAATCTCCTTTTCACTGCGCAAAGCCCAGTGAAAATTCCCCTCACTAAAGCTTTGCCTGTCGGCAAGAGTGAAACCCTTGTGTTTACGTTTACAAACGGGTTTCAGCGGTTCTTCTTTATGCTTTTTCTGATCGCTTCGAACTTTTCCTGCAGTTTTGCATCCCCGGTAGAGACTTCGAATTCTCCTTCTGCCAGTTCATAATAGTGGGGGATGGTGGATGACTCCTCTGCTTCAGCAGGTACCTTGTGATACTTCGAATGGAAGATGACCACCTTGTCAGCTTGTAACATGCTACAATTTTTCTCACTCAGTGCAAAGCGGGATAAAATATCTTTCAACACTTCTTTATTATAATTGAGCTCCATTTTAAAGCCGGGGTGCGTTACGGCAACAAAAAGCGTATTCTGTCTGATATAGACGAATGCGATCGCCTTTTGGTACTTTTCACCCAAAAGTCTGATATACTTTTGGTAGCACTCATGTCGCTTTAAATATCTAAATTGGGGTTGTCCTTGAAGATGAGACAAAATTGTATGCGCGCTTTTCATGGCGTGATTATAACATCTCTTTGCTGTATGGTATTGACAGGATGCGGTCATAAAACCGATCCTGTCTATGTGCCTGACCAGACGGAGAAAACGGAGAAGAGTAATGCCTGAAAAGTATGATGTATTGATTATCGGGGCGGGGATCGCAGGCCTCTATGCAGCGATGAACCTTCCTGCATCCAAAAAGGTACTGGTGGTCTGCAAGGATATTCCCTGGGAGTGCAATACGTTTTATGCTCAGGGAGGGATGACCACCGCGCTCAATGAAGCAGATATACCGCTGCATGTCCAGGATACGATGGCAGCGGGTGCGTACCATAATGATATTGAAGCGGTGGAGATCCTTTCTCGTACTTCCCTCGAGACTACCCCCGACCTGCTCAGCAGAGGGATGAAGTTTGATACCGGTCCCGGCGGCAATCTTCTCTATACGAAAGAAGCGGCACACTCTACCGAGCGTATCATCCATGCAGGCGGCGATGCGACAGGCCGTTATCTGCACTACTTTATGATGGTGCAGAACAAGCACATGCTGCAGAGAAACACACTGGTGTATGACCTGCTGATAGAAAACGGCAGATGCTATGGCGCCAAGGCGACGGTGAACTATCAGCCCACTACGATCTATGCGGATGATGTGATCATCGCTTCGGGAGGCGTAGGATCGCTCTATGCGTACAATACCAACTCACGCACCGTAAGTGCGGATATCCACGGTATCTGTGTCGAAAAGGGGATAGAGCTTGCGGATATGGAGTTCATGCAGTTTCACCCGACCGTCTATGTGGAGACACCCTATGCGAGAAAACTGCTCCTGACCGAAGCACTGAGGGGTGAAGGTGCCCATGTGGTCGGAGAAAAGGGGAACCGCTTTTTGTTTGATTACGATGAGCGGGGAGAGTTGGCAAGCCGGGATATCGTGGCACGGGGCATCTTCGACTATAAGCGCAAAACCGGGGAAAAGGTCTATCTTGATTTTTCGATGTTTGAGGAGAAGTGGTTTGCCAAGCGTTTCCCGAACATTACGCAGACCTTTGGCGCGCTGGGCTATCATTTCCCTAAAGATCGCATCTCTATTTCACCGGCATTTCACTACTCCAACGGAGGGATCAAGACCGACATCCACGGCTGCATAGAGGGAATGGAGGGACTCTATGCGATCGGTGAGGCTGCGAGAACCGGTGTGCACGGTGCCAACCGTCTTGCGTCCAACTCGCTGCTTGAGGGGGTTGTATTTGCCAAGAGGGCAGTGGAACATCTCCTCTCCAAGGAGAAAAGGGTGGCACAAATTCCTGTTTTTGATAAAGATTACGGTAACATTCTGCACAAAGATAATGACAAAAAATACAAACACCAGCTACGTAAAATTATGTGGGAGGATATTGGCATTATCAGGACCAAAGCAGGACTCCATGAAGCGAAAAATCTCATCTATGATATGAAAAACAGGGAGATTGGACGGCTTCTGCGCCTGAGGCTCAATACCGCTTCTGCGATTGTAGAAGCGGCATTGGCGCGGAAAGAGTCCCTGGGATCACATTACATAGAGTCTTGAGACAAAGACAATGTATCGGTTCATTTACGAAGATGGTCAGGAAATTACACTAGGAGCGGATATGGCAGCTGAAGCAGCAATGCATATGGATTTGACAACAACATGGGTGGGGATCGCTTCCCTGATCATTTTTGTCGTAGGATATTACTTTATCGCGGCAGAAGACAAGTACCGCATCAATAAAGCAAAACCGGCACTTTTTGCAGGTACTTTTATTTTTGTACTTATAGGGTTATACTATGCGATCAACGGACTGGATGGTGCGCATCTTCACCATGAGATTGAAATACTGATCGTCGAGATCGCGGGGATCTTCTTCTTCTTATATGTAGCGATGACCTATATCGAGGCGATGATCGACCGCCAGGTCTTCTCCACGCTGCGTTACAACCTTGTCTCGAGGGGATACGGATACAAAAGACTCTTTTGGACGACGGGTTTGTTGGCATTCTTTATCTCTCCTATCGCGGATAACCTGACAACCGCTTTGATCCTTTCAACGGTCTTGATCACGATTGATCCGAGAAACAGAGAGTTCCTGGTACCCTCTGCGATCAATATCGTCGTGGCAGCCAATGCGGGGGGTGCGTGGTCGCCCTTCGGTGATATTACAACACTGATGGTATGGGTGGACGGCAAAGGGGAGTTTGCGGACTTCCTTTATCTTTTCCCGGCTGCTGTCCTTGGTTGGGCGGTCACGGCGTTTTTACTGAGCCGTTTTGTGCCGGAGGGGACACCGCCTTTTCACAGTGATGAGCAGGCAGTTACGATCGCTCCGGGCGGGAAAGCGATCATGGGGCTTTTTGCCTTGACGATCGCATCGGCGGTCCTCTCCCATCAGGTGTTCCACCTTCCTGCGATGTGGGGGATGATGTTCGGCCTTGCGATCTTGAAACTCTATGTTTATGGTATGAAAAGAGAGGTAAGGTATGACAGTGAGGGTGTCGAGTGTCCCCCGGTCAATATATTCTCCTTTATCGCAAAGATCGAGAATGACACACTGCTCTTTTTCTTTGGTATCCTGGCTGCGGTGGGGGGGCTTCATTTCCTTGGTTTTCTGGAGTACTTCACGGCACTCTACGCGCAGTTCGGTCCGACAGCGGTCAATATCGGCGTGGGATTCATCTCCGCTGTGGTAGATAACGTTCCGGTGATGTCTGCCGTATTGAAAGCCAGTCCTGATATGGGGACGGAAATGGCAGGACATGCACAGTGGATGCTGGTAACGCTGACTGCCGGAGTAGGGGGATCACTGATCAGCTTCGGTTCGGCAGCCGGCGTAGGGGTGATGGGCAAACTTCACGGTATCTATACCTTCGCTTCCCATATGAAGCTGGCATGGACGGTACTTGTCGGCTATATCGTCTCTGTAGCCGTATGGTATCTGCAGTTCCAGATCCTCGGAATCCAATAAATTCTCAACGCTTTCAGGCACTTATGCCTGAAACCATTTTTCTTTCAGACTCCTCTATACCTTTTTTGTGTAAAATTTCACTACGAAACTTTTAAGGAATGCATTGATGAAAAAAGAAGTACCTATCGTCGTACTCGATTTTGGTTCGCAGTATACGCAGCTAATCGCGAGAAAACTTAGAGAATCAGGTGTCTACACAGAGGTAGTACCATACCATGAAAGTATCGAAGAGATCAAAGCACGCAAACCGCAGGGGATCATCCTGTCCGGAGGGCCTGCCTCTGTGTATGCGGAAGATGCCTACAAACCGGATGATGGTATCTGGAACCTGGGGCTGCCTATTCTCGGTATCTGTTACGGGATGCAGCTCATCACGCAACACTTCGGTGGAGAAGTTGTCGCTGCGGATCATCATGAATATGGCAAGGCAAGACTCAAAATCGAAGATGAGTGCGGGATCTTCAATGGGATAAGCGACAATGAAGTGGTCTGGATGAGCCATGGTGACAAAGCAGAACGCATCCCGGAAGGATTCAAAGTCATCGGTACAAGCGAGAATTCTCCCTATGCCGCAATCGCCGATGAGAAGAGAAATATTTATGCATTCCAGTATCACCCTGAGGTACACCATTCTGTAGAGGGTACACATATGCTCAAGAACTTCGCAAAATACATCTGCGGCTGTGAGAGTACATGGAACATGGGATCTTTTGCAAAAGAGAAGATCGAGGAGATCCGCAAGCAGGTCGGTGAGAAAAAAGTACTTTGCGGTGTGAGCGGAGGAGTAGACAGCTCGGTGGTGGCAGCGCTCCTTCATGAAGCACTCCCCAAAGAGCAGCTTGTCTGTGTCTTTGTCGATCAGGGGCTTTTGCGCAAAGATGAGGCAAAACAGGTACAGGATATGTTCAAGATGCTTGAGATTGACCTGATCACGATCGATGCAAAAAAGGAGTTCATGGAGGCTTTGGCCGGCGTGAGTGACCCCGAGAAGAAACGCAAGGCAATCGGAGAGAAGTTTATCGAAGTCTTCGATAAAGAGGCATCAAAGCATACGGATGTCAGCTTCCTGGCGCAGGGAACGCTTTATACGGATGTGATCGAGTCTGTATCGGTGAAGGGACCGTCGAAAACGATCAAGTCTCACCACAATGTAGGGGGGCTTCCTGACTGGATGACCTTCGAGCTGGTAGAGCCGCTTCGCGAGATCTTCAAGGATGAAGTGCGCAAACTTGGTTTGGAACTGGGCTTGCCCAAAGATATGATCGGTCGTCATCCTTTCCCCGGGCCGGGTCTGGCGATCCGTGTGATGGGCGAAGTGAACGAGGAGGCGCTGAGACTGATCAGGGAGTCCGATGCGATCATGCAGGACGTGCTGAAAGCGACAGGCTACTACGATAAGGTATGGCAGGCATTTACAGTATTGCTAAACGTACAGTCGGTCGGTGTCATGGGTGATAACAGAACCTATGACAATACCGTCTGTGTCCGTATGGTGGAGTCTGTGGACGGTATGACCGCGACTTTCGCGCATATCCCGCATGATATTCTTGAGACGATGAGCAGAAGAATCATCAACGAGATCGACGGGATCAACCGTGTCGTGTATGATATCTCTTCCAAGCCGCCGGCAACGATCGAGTGGGAATAGTCTTCTCTCTTATTTTACTTCATCTTTGGATGAGTGGTTTCGGTCACTTACATGTTGTAAGCTCCCTCTCCACAACATCCAAATCTAAAGCAAACTAAGAGGAAGCTCCTTCGCAACAACCTCCAAATCTAATACCAACTGAAAAGTAATTTATTCATAAAACTCTTCAAAAATCAATATCCACTGAAAAAAACGCAATGTAACGCCTTTTTTGCTAAAATACTCCCATGTCACACGCTGTAAAATCCAAAAACTTTTCACTTCTTATCATCGTGATAGCTGCCATTGCCTTTGTCTATATCGTGGCCAAGGCAGCGATGATTGCAGAGAAACGGCAGATCGGTACGGGCGAGGGGATCTATACCAATTGTGTAACGACTTCCCCCTATATAGAACAGAAGGCTCGAGAGTTGACCGTTGGGTGTCATAGCGAGCTTTGTGAAGTACAGCGTCTGCTTGATTATGTGACAGCGATTCCCTACAAGGTCAACAGCTTCAGGGCGCACAAACCGATGCAGACGATAGCAAACGGTTATGGTGACTGTGATGACAAAAGCAATCTCTTGATCTCCCTGCTGCATGCATTGGGGAAAGAGGCATACTTTGTGCTGGTCCCCGAACATATCTTTGTGGTCACCCCGCTGGAAGATGCACGCATTGCGGATAAAAAGGGGATATGGATCGACGGAAAGAAGTTTTATATTCTTGAAAGTACAGCGCAGGGGTCAACGGCAGGGTATCCGCTCAGATACCGCGAAGATCAGATAAAGATGATCTTCAACCCTTTTACCAATGAAGCAGTGGAGTATCAGAGTATCCTCTATCAGTAGCCTAGTTGAGCATGCGGCTGATTTAGAGATCCATATTGGGATAGATAAAAAAGCTGAACTTCGCACTCTGGTGTTCAAACTTATCCCACTTCTGTGCTGCAACGTCAAATCCGACAATACCAAGTGTCGGTATATTGTCGATATAGTCATCGATGAGATGATTGACCACATCTGTGATCTCGGGATTGTGTCCTATGATAAACACCGACCGGTACTGCTCCGGGATATTCTGAATCGTCTCTATCCACTCCTGCGGTTCACACATATAGAGTCTATCGAGCAGCATGATATCCTCTTTATACCCCAGTTGCTTAGCCAGGCCTTTAGCGGTTTTTTTGGCACGTTTGGCGCTGCTTGAGATGATAAGATCGGGTTTGATCTCCATCGTTTTCAGTGCATTGGCCATACGGATGATATTTTTTTTCCCGCGCTTGTTGAGACCTCTCTCAAAATCGCTTTGAGAGGGGTCACTCCAGTCAGATTTGGCATGTCGTATCAGGTATAATCTTTTCATGCCTACTATTATATCAGAAAAGAATCATATTAATAGTTTAGTCATATACACTAAAGTTTCTTTCAAAAAAAATTGAAATATTAGAGAAAATATACTATAATCGCGTATATTTAACAAAATTGATCAGGAGAGATATATGGCTAAACATCAGTTTCAAACAGAAATCGGTCAACTGCTTCAGTTGATGACACACTCTTTGTACTCAAACAAAGAGATCTTTTTACGTGAGCTTATCTCCAATGCAAGCGATGCAATCGATAAGTTCAACTATCTCAGACTTACGGATGAGAAATTCAAAGAGAGTGAATGGTCAGGACAGATATTTGTCAAACTGGATAAGGAGGATAACTCACTGACGATAGGGGATAACGGTATCGGTATGAACGAAGAGGACCTGATGAACCATCTGGGTACCATCGCTAAGTCCGGAACGAAAGCGTTCATGGAGTCTCTCACCGGTGACGCGAAAAAAGACAGCAATCTGATCGGGCAGTTCGGGGTAGGGTTCTACTCTGTATTCATGGTCTCGGACCAGGTGGATGTGATCTCCAAAAAGGCAGGGGAAGAGCAGGCCTATATGTTTTCGACGGACGGGAAGGGAGAGTATGAGACCAAACCGGTGACAAAAGAGTCTCACGGTACGATCATCTATATCAAACTCAAAGAGGATGAGAAAGAGTTCCTTGACAAGTGGAGAGTCGAGCAGGTCATCA
>JAQUFB010000135.1 GCA_028684885.1 Sulfurovum sp.
AACTCCCAAAGAAGAAAGGAACAAATTTGCCGAGCTGTATCCGATCCTTTTTAGATTGTGTTAGAATGGAAAGTATAAAATCGTTCTGATGTATTTGAAGTGGGTTTTTCAGGGACGACTAAATAATATTATAAAGTTTTGTAAAAATATAAAAATAATAATCAATTAACAGTAATTTAACAGATGATTATTATAATCCTGTCTTAACATTTTTAAAGGGGTTTGATATGAAAATCAAAAAATCGTTTATTGCTTCTTCTCTGGCAGCAATGAGTTTGTTGATGAGCGGATGCGGCGGAAGTTCTTCGGATACTGAGGCTGAGCCAAAAACCAAAGCATCTGAAAGGTCAGTTGCGATTGACTTTTCTGCAGTGGTCGGGGATCAGGGGCCCTGGTGTGTTCTGAAAATAATCAGGCAAAAGTGTATCACCATCTGGGCACTGCAAATGCTTCAGGTACGATCGCTGACTTCAGGTTCTTTGTCTCTGAAGTTGCGGTAAAACTCTCAGATGGTTCTGTCCGGGAACTGGTACTCACCAATAACTCCAACCAATACTACAATGAGACCAACGGCTCTGTTGCGATCCTGGATTTTGAGGACAATACAGGGAACTGTAAAGATAGAGGAAATGATCCGGATACCTATACTGCGGTCGTAGGGAGTGTGAGTATGGATGATACGACCGTCATTACAGGTGTTGAGTTTACCGTAGGTGTGCCAATCTCACTCAACCATATCGAATTTCCGGAGATCGAAGCATTGACCAAGTCCGGCATGAACTGGAGCTGGGCAGCGGGCAGGAAGTTTACAAAGATGGAGATCAACCCTGTTGACGAGCTCAACAGTACAAAAGATATGTTTAACTTCCATCTGGGTTCAACAGGATGCGTGGATACGGATGCGGACGGTATCACTAATGAGTGCACCCAGCCAAACCGTGTAAAAATTGTATTTGATCATTTTGATCCCGAGACACAGAAGATCCAGATCGATTATGTAGAGTTGCTCACCTATGTGGATATCGCCAACGATCTTGGCGGCTCGAAAGGGTGTATGAGCAAACTGGATGATCCCGAGTGTATGAGCACAGAGGGGCAGATGTTTAACATGATCGGGCTTGATGATGCAGGTGGGCAGGGACTCTGTTTGGGCGGAGACTGTACTGAAGCACAACAACTCTTTAGCATCACTGACAAGTAGCCTATGCCTAAGCAGTTGCACGCATCTATTCTACTTTCTCTGGCGGCTGTCGCGATCATAGGTTGCGATAGCAGTACGGTCATTACCGAAACGGAGTCTTCTTCGGGCTCCTTTGCGTGGGATCTTCCCGAAGGGATCTATCCTCCCCGCGTTCCGGCTGACAATCCGATGACCCAGGAAAAAGTAGAACTGGGAAGATACCTCTTTTATGACAAAAAGCTCAGCGCCAATCAAACACAGTCCTGTTCCTCCTGCCATCTGCAGAAAGCAGCGTTTGCCGACCACAATAGGGTTGGTATCGGATCCACCGGGGTTCATGCCTTGCGCAACCCGAACAGTCTGACCAATACGGGGTATTATACGTCGTACAGCTGGGCAAATCCTGCGCTGGGGACATTGGAGCGGTTCATCATCATGCCTATTACGGGGGATGACCCTATAGAACTGGGTGTGGTACCCGAAATGGAAGACGAGGTCCTTGCACGTTTTGACAACAATGAAACCTACCAGAAGATGTTCAAAGCAGCCTTCCCGGAAGCGGAGAACCCCATCACGTTGGAGTATATCGTCAAGGCACTGGCATCATTCAATCGCACACTGAACTCGTTTAATTCACCCTATGATCAGTATCTGAGAGGTGATGCCGATGCCTTAAATGCATCCCAAAAACGCGGTTTGGCACTTTTTATGGGGGAGAAAGCAGAGTGTTTCCATTGTCATGAGGGTATCCACTTCAGTGACTCCACTGCCAATGAAAAAAGCTTTAGCGTCAATCAGTTTTTCCATAATATAGGGCTTTACAATATCGGCGGTGACGGTTCTTATCCCGAAGGCAACCAGGGACTCTATGAGACGACGATGCTGGAACAGGACAAAGGGAGGTTTAAAGCACCCAGCCTGCGTAATATCGAGCTGACCGCTCCCTATATGCATGACGGATCTATGGCAACACTGGAAGAGGTGATAGAGCTGCACAGCAATGGGGGCAGGGTGATCACTGAAGGCCCTTATGCAGGTGACGGTACGCAAAATCCTTATTCAAGTGATTTTATCGTACCCAAAAATTTCACCGAGCAGGAAAAAGAGGACCTGGTAGCCTTTTTGCGATCTTTGACGGATACGGAGTTTGTCACCAACCCCAAGATATCCGATCCCTTTAAGGAGCAGTAGTGCGTTTTATTATTCTATCTATTTTATTGAGTCTATTGGGATGGGCTCACTCGACAGTTGATCTCTCCACGGAGGAGGAAGAAGCAAACTTTCACTATGGTGTTTACGGTATCGCTGAATATCGGACGAAAGATCTCTACCCCCATGGTATAGAAGGGAGTGTAGGGTATGAAAATCACGGTGCGGCAAAAAAAATCCAGTTCACCCACCTGGGAGCATATCTCTATGGGAAAACAGAAGCCGATTTTCTCTACGGGCTGGAACTGAACCACCACAAAGGTGCAGAAAATACGCTGAACCAAACGATAGAAAGGGCCTATCTCGGGTATGAAACGGATACCTTTGGGATAAAAGCGGGGAGAGGATACAACAACCTCTCTTTTCTGAATGAAAAGGCATGGGGATACGGTTTTGGAAGTATGCCTCTGGCGATTGATTCGTTTGTAGACGGTACCTATATCGGAGACGGGATCTTTTTGGAGTACACGCATGGGCCATTCAAAGCCGATGCCGATGTTACGAAAGACCAGTACAACAAGGTCCTGCGCAGCACGCTCAAAGCAGAGTATGATCTGGATACCTTAAGGGTGATCGCCTATTTCCAGTCACGCGACACAACGCTCACGAGAGTCGATTATGCCCAGACGCAACACTCACACGGCGGTACAGACGACTGTACCAACTTGAGCCCGGATGAACGGTGTTTTCAGAGAGAGAGCCGGGTATTCGGATTGGGATTTGATACGCTCCTGGCAGATATCAAAGTGCAGGGCGAATATATCTACCTCGATACAGAAGGGAGCATTGAGAACAGCGAATACCAGATCCGGAGCGACAATGCCATCCATACCCTCTACCTGCAGATGTTGGGAGACTATCATCACTTTATCTGGGGAGCCAGAAGCGAGTGGTTTATGCTTGACAATAGCTATACCGGTCCGGGAGCAACAGAGATAGCCGGACCTTTGGTAAGTGAAGATGCAAATGAGATTCAGGATCTTCAGACACTGTTGATCGGATATCAGTTCGATGAGGGCAACCGGTTTTTGGTTGAAGCAAAACATTCCCAAAATGGCTGGGCTGCACAGTTCAATTATTTCTTTTTGTTCGGACATTGAAATAGAAGATCGGTCATGCCGGGGAATGACTATAGCTTCTTTGCCTGATGCTTATCTTATGGGAATACCAAGGTATTGACCCAGAGCCCGATGCCCATCATCCCAAGTGCGATCAAATAGAAGAGCGACATTTTCATCCCGATCGTTCTTCCTCCTACCCAAAAGACGATCCCCAGTTTTACCAGCGAGTTGGTCACAGAGGCGATCACAATACCGTGCACAGAGGCTGTCAATGAGATCTTCTGATCGATCTCAAGCTGGGAAA
>JAQUFB010000039.1 GCA_028684885.1 Sulfurovum sp.
TGGATACGGAAGATACCCAGTTGATCCTCTTCCTCCCCCGCAAACCTTTTGGCAGCAGCCTGGTTGGCAAGCAGCATACACTCCTCGACCAGTGAGTGCGAAGGGGTTCCTGTCTCTATCTGGGTACCCACGAGAAGATGATTGGCATCGATCGTGAGCTTGGTCTCATCCGTCCTGAAGTCAAACCCCTCTTTGAGACGTGTATTGCGGAGTCTGACGGTGATCTTCTGCAGCGGCAGCAGCCAGGTAAGCAGTCTGGCAACCGTACCCTCCGTATCACGCCCCTCTGTGGCGATGATCTCATCAACCTGGTCGTAGTTGAAACGGTGTTTGGAGTGGATGATCGCTTCAAAGAACTCCTCATGGAGAGGTTTCAGGGTGTTTGGGTCCAGTTCGATCTTGGAGACGAAGGCAAGTCTATCTACCCTTGGTTTGAGTGAACAGATGTTTTCGCTCAGTTCACGCGGGAGCATCGGGAAGGATTTATGCGGGAAGTAGGTGGTAAACCCTCTTTTTTTGGCCTCTTTGTCGATTTCGGTGAAGTAGGGTACATAGTGGCTGACATCGGCGATTGCGACATAGAGTGTGTAGTTTTTCAGGTCAAAGTAGATCGCATCATCGAAATCTTTTGCGGTGACAGGGTCGATCGTACAGAAGTCAAGATCTGTAAGGTCTACACGGTCAGGGTGTTCGCTTCTGGTCACTTCACTTTCTACTTCGACCGCTTCAGTCACGCAGGCTTCAGGAAATGCATCTTCACGTTCATAGAGTGCCAGTGAGATCTTCTCATCGACTTTGGGGTCATCGAGCGTACCGAATACCTCTAACACGTTATCCGTATCGATGTCGACCTTCAGTACCGTACCCAGTTTGAACGCTTTGAGGTCCATCCCCTCCATTTTGGCATAGGTGGGTTCGCCCGTACGGATATCCAGGATCATAAAGTTGCCCGATTCGTCCCTGTGCGTATAGGCGATCGTAAAAAGATGGGCTTTGTCAATGACCATCAGCACCTTGCCGCTGGCACGTCCGCGTCTGGCAATGATGCGCTTGACCACGACGGTATCGCCATGCCTCGCATCCCCCAGATGGTCAGGCTCGACCAGCAGGTCCCGCTGTTCTTTGAACTCCGCTTCGACATAGCCGCGTCCGTCTTTACCCATGTAGAGACGGCCTGCACGGTAAAGCGAGCCCAGTCTCCACAGGCCGTCCACCTCTTCGATAGCTCCGGCCTTCTGCAGGGCTTGAAAGGTATTTTGGTTCTCCTGTTCGATATCCGACGCAAGACAACCGTTCATAAGTTGTATGGCAAAAGGGGTCATTTTTTTCTTTCTGTATTGATATTTTTTGTGATTTTTTATTGAGATGATTATAACACAATTTTGGTTGTTGGTTTTTTGTTTTAGTTTTTCCTAACTTCCTTATTGTTCATTGTGAGGCGGTGTTACTCTCTTCATTTTTTTTAGAAAAAAACGAAGCAAAAAAATCGTCGCTCTCTCGAATCGCTTCGCTTTCAAGGTCGTTCGAGCGACAGATATTTATTGATAGAGTGTAAGGTGCGTTTCCCAACGCACTAAATGATGGTCTAATACTTCAACTGTTCCAGTCTGTCGATTCTCTCCTGTGTCGTCGGGTGGGTGCGGAAAAGATTTTGCAGTGAGAAGTCTTTGCCTGTAAAGGGGTTGATGATGAACATGTGTGCTGTCTGCGGGTCGGCATCATGCATCGCAATGCCGCTGGCATAATTCTCCAGCTTAGCCAGGCCGCTCTGAAGCCACTCGGGATGCCCTGTCATACGAGCAGCCCCTTCATCGGCCATAAACTCTCGGTTTCGGCTGATGGTCATCTGGATGACCGTTGCGGCAAGCGGCGCGATGATCATCAGGGCGATCATCACGACAGGGTTCGGTCGGTCTCGGTCACCGCCAAAGAACATCCCGAAGTTTGCCAGCATACTGATCGCCCCTGCGATGGTCGCAGCTACGGTGCCGATAAGCATATCATAGTGTTTGATATGGCTGAGTTCGTGGGCGATCACCGCTTCTACCTCATTCTCATCCATCAGGTTGAGCAGACCTTCGGTGACTGCCACGGCAGCGTTTTCATAGTTGCGTCCCGTTGCGAAGGCATTGGGCTGCTGATCGGGAATGATATAGAGTGCAGGCATCGGGAGTCCTGCACGCTGTGTCAGTCTCTCTACGATCCTGTAAAGTCCCCCGGCATCATGTTGGTCTACAGGGATCGCATGGTAGTGTTTAAGTACCTGTTTGTCGCTGTAGTAGTAGGCATAGAAGTTCATCCCCGCGGCGATCAAAAAGGCGATGATCATCCCTCCTCGCCCGCCGATCATCCCGCCAAACCATATAAAGAGCAGGGTAAGCCCTATCATCAGGGCATAGGTTTTAAACTGTTCCATGAATAGTTATTCCTTTAGTAGTATATTGTTTTACAATTATAATATAAGATTAGCGTAAACGGAGAGTAAATATTTTTGTAAGTGTGGGAGGTGTTCAAATAATTATTAGAATAGTGTGATATCATTTCTTTATTAAATAAAAATACCTTAAATAATATTAATAATTTTTATAATTTTAAACTATAAATTAAGATGGATAATAAAGAGAATGAGAAAATACGATAAAACAATATTAATAGGTATGTTTTTTCTTTTATTGATACTGCTCTCTTCAAGTATATTCTTTTTTAGTCGTACCCAGGATGACAGGATCGCAGCCTTAAGTGATACGATCATATTTGAGTTTCGTTCGGCACTTTCAAGTGAGATGGCGCAACTGCTCTCTTTTTCTCTTGCGCTGGCGGAGAATGGTGATCTGAAAGAAGCATTGCAAAAGGAGGATGAAAGTAATGGATATCAGATACTTCGTAATATCACAGAACGCTTTAAAAAGCATACGCACATGACATCGCTTCGCCTACAGGCACTTACCCCTGACTTTTTTATCTTGGCAAGGAGTTGGGATGAAGGTTTTGAAGGAATGCCTATCTGGTGGTTCCGGGATGACCTGGAGACACTCAAAAACAACAAACAGCCCAAAGTCGGTATGGAGACAGGCCGTCTGCTCACATTTAAATCCACCATACCTATCAGAAGCAATAAAAAACTGCTGGGGTATCTGGAGGTGATCCATCTGATCGATGAATTCTCTGTAAAACTCCGTTCCAAAGGCATAGAGCTGTTCGCTCTGATGGATGAGGTGTATCTGGAAAAAGCCTCACTCATGAGAGATTTTCCGAGACTCTTTGGAAGGGTCATTGCAAATCAAAACTATAATATTTCATTGAAACGTCGTATAGAGGATATCGAGACAAACAAGCTTTTTGCAAAGCAGTTTTTCATGCAGGATAACAGACTTTTTCTATGGGAACCGATGTATAACGGTGAAGGGGATGAGATAGGAGGATATTTGCTTGTACTTTCTGAAAATTCCCTAAGAAACTTTGAGGCAGATTCACAGAATTTTTTACGTTTCGGACAGTTTTCAGAAGAAGATATCAAACAGGCATTGGAGTTGAATGGACAAAACTTCGGCAGTTTTAAAAGTGGTTACGACCGTGATCTTGTAGGTTTGCTTTCAAAACTGCATGAAGAAGACAAACGTGAATTGGAGCAGGAGGCAAGAGAGATTTTAAACCTCTATGAAAAAAATGAGTTGATAGACATTATTTTGGACAATAAGTATCAGGAAAAGAAGAATGGAGTGATAGAATGAGAATATTGATCCTGGAAGATGAAAAGATGTTGGCCACAAGCATGAAAGAGTTTTTGGAGGATTCTGGTTATGAAGTTGAACACTACCCCAGCTCCGATGAAGCTTTTGATACCGTGTTTGAGAGAGTGTTTGATCTGATGTTGCTGGATGTCAAAGTGCACGGAAGAAAAAACGGTTTTGAAATGCTTGAAGAACTTAGAAAAGAAGGTATTAAAATACCGGCGATCTTTATCACTTCTTTAACCGATATTGATGACCTGACCTACGGATATGAATGCGGGGCCTGTGACTACATACGTAAACCTTTTGACCTTATTGAACTGAAGCTCCGTATTGATCAGGTGATCAAACTGCACTGTTTTGGCTCAGACGAAGAGAGGATTCCGCTCCCTTACGGTTATAGTTATGATTTGAACAAGATGAAGTTTGAAAGACAGGGAGAGACAATTCAGCTGGCAAAAACAGAAACCAAGATCATGGAACTTCTGGTGAAACATCGGGGGAGTGTGGTATCGTATCAGATGTTTTGGGAAGAGATATGGGGAGAGTGGATTGATCCATCCAATATCCGTGTACAGGTAGGAAACCTCAGAAAAAGGCTTGATCACGATCTGATCAAAAATATCCGCGGTGTAGGATACAGTATTGATCTTTGATTCCAGAAAGTTCTCCCGTAAATATGCGTTGATCTATACGGCAATGATCGCAGCAATGCTTATCATTCCTTTGGTTACCTATATTATTCTGCTCTTACAGATAGATGAAGCAAAAGTGGAACTCTCTCTGGAAAAACAGGCAAAAAAGATCATTGTTTCCATGCAGCGCTATAAAAACAGCGATAAAGTCTATCATTTCCCGCGCTATCAGGAGTATAGTGCAGCACTTTATGATCAGAACTTCAAGAGTATATTCAGTACATTAGAGTTTGAACCCCATACTTTTACAGAAGGGTTTCACCGTCAGCAGAACAATTTTTATTATATCTATGCATTTGCAGATGCCTACTATTTTGGCGCCACCTATCTTCTTGTCGCAAAAAAACATACCTCTAACAGGATCTATTTTCTGGCCTTCAGTGTATTGACAGCGATTATTATTGTCCTTTTTATCTTTTCTCTGCTTTTACTTCGAAACTTTTCTGCTCCGTTTGAAGAGATGAACAACCATCTGGACAACTTTATCAAAGATTCCATGCATGAGATCAATACACCGTTGAGTATCATTAACCTTAATGCAGACCTTTTCGCAGCGAAATACGGTGAAAACAAATATCTGTGGCGGATCAAGTCTGCTTCCAAAACATTGGCTACGATATACAGTGATATGGAATACCTGATCAAACAGGGGAGGGTAAAACATCAGAAAAAAGAGATCGAATTTGGTGAATTTGTTCAGAACAGAGTAGACTATTTTCAGGAAGTGGCAAATATGAAAAATATCATATTGCAGACAGATATCTCTCCAAATATTATCTATCACTTCTCAAAAACCAAGCTACAGCGTATCGTAGATAACACGCTTTCCAACGCGATAAAATACAGCCATGACAACTGTGAAGTAGAGATCACCGTCAACGAAGACGATGAATTCATAGAGTTTACTGTAAAAGATCATGGTGTGGGTATTGAAAATATCGATAAGATCTTCTCCCGTTATTATAGGGAGAATGAGGCCAAAGGAGGATTTGGTATCGGACTTGCTATTGTCAAAGAGATTATCGATGAAGAGGGGATTATACTAAAAGTCTCTTCCCAGCCCAATAAAGGCACCATTTTTTATTATAAATTTTATAAATAAAAAATTAATTTACTTTATTTTAAAATATTTATATATTTTTTACACTTCTTTGTTAAGATGCTTTTTGAAATTAAAGTTTAAAGGAGTGTCAATGCAAAAGAAAGTCAAATTTATCGCATGCACTGCGCTGTTAATAACAGCATTAACAGCTGTCAATGCATCAGATTTGACCCAGACATATGAGATGCCTGATGCAACAAAGATCCTTGAAAAAGATCTTCTAAAGCCGCCGGCAACTTATACCCTCCCCAAATCATGTAATCTCAATGATACAGCATCGATTGCCAGAGGGAAATATATATTTCACAACCTTAACGGAGATCAAGCCAAAGAAACACCTCCGGAGGGGATTGTCAAGTCTATAGAGAAAGATGGGAAGAAAGAGCCGAAACAGTACGGAAACTGTGTTGCATGTCACAATATAGAAGGTGCTGTGGGCGGTGGTAATATCGGTCCGGATCTCTCAAACTATAAAACATATTTTATCGATACAAAGATCAGGGATGCACAATTTGTCTATCAGAAGATCGCAGATCCGAGAATCGACAACCCGGCTACACATATGACAGTCAATTTGACTACAGGTCTTTTCAATGAACAAGAGATCTGTGATCTTACAGCCTATGTGATGTCTAAAAAATAAATGCATATAAGTAAGAAGTTAAGAGCGACCAGTCGCGAGAGCTTGCTGCTGAAGCAAACTCAGCGTTAGCGTAGCTTGATAAGCTTGCTTTGAAAGCGTATAAATTATTAAAAAAGGAATGAAACAAAATGCAAAGAAGAAGTTTTTTAAAAGGTTTATGTGCAGCATCCGCGGCGGCTGCGGTTGGCCCGGTATTGTTAAGCGCGAAAGAGGAAGCAAATGCTGCGCCGCAAGGCCCCAATGCACTGAGTTATGCAATGGCGGTTGAAGCCATTACATCAGGCAAAGCAGTCACAGAGAGTACAAAGATAGACCTGATCGTCCCGGAGATCGCTGAAAATGGTGCAGTTGTGCCTGTCAAAGTCAATGTGGACCATCCGATGGAAGAGAACAACTATGTCAAAGCGATCCATGTACTGGCGAAAGAAAACGGTAACTCCAGATGTGCAGATGTGATGTTGACTCCGCTGAATGGGAAGGGATATTTTGCAACACGTGTCAAACTCGCTAAAACCCAGGAAGTAGTGGCGCTGGTAGAGTTGAGTGACGGAAGTTTCCTCAGTGCAGGCAAGAGTGTTAAAGTCACGATCGGCGGATGTGGTTGATCTGATCCGGCAGACGAAAGAGTATAAAAAAATAAAAATAAAGGATAAAAAATGGCAGCAGAAAAAAGACGATCAATGATTAAAATGAAACCCAAAAAGTATAAAGTCGGAGACACCATCAGTGTAGACTTCATCATCATTCACCCGATGGATACGGGAATGCAAAAGGATAAAAAAACAGGAAACATCAAACCTGCAAAATATCTCGACAATGTAACGTTCCTTCTGGATGGAAAGCCTTTCACCACCATGAAAGTGTGGGAAACGGTTTCAACCAACCCTTACTTTTCTGTGAATTTGAAAGTACCGGGGGAAGGTGAAATCACTGTAGAGTATACCGACAATACAGGCGAAAAAGGCAGTAAGAGCGCAAAACTCAAGCCGAAAGGATAAGAGATGAAGAGAGTAGTATTATCCATGGCTCTTGCATTTGCGATGGCAACTGCCGGTGAGCAGTTTGCTATGAGTGATACAGACAGAGCGATGTATGAGGAGATGCTTGAAAACAATCCTGCTGATATCTTTGTAGCGGAGGGGGGAGAGATCTTTGAGGAGGAACTGGGCGGCGAAGAAGCGCTGGCAAAGTTCCTTGGAATAGAAGAGAATGCATTGCCGAAATATATTGCAACTTTCCCGAGATATATCGAAAAACTTGGGAATGTTGTCGGAGTAGACCAGGTGCTTCAGGCGATGATGGCTGAGCAGGGAAAAGAACAGATCAAACTGAAAGATCCCAAAATGTTCTCGATACTTGCCTATGTCAAGTCATTGGCAAATGATGAGCAGTTCAATATTGATATCAATGCCAATGAGCATATGAAAGCTTCCTATGAACTCGGTAAGCAGACCTTTATGACTCCAAGAGGCGGAAGAGGACTCTCCTGTAACAGCTGCCACAACAAAGATACCATAGGTTTGATCCTCAGAACACAGCCGCTTCCTGACCTAGCTGAGGCGGGTGCAGGTGCCACATGGCCGGCATATCGTATGACAAAATCCAGCCTGAGAACTTTGCAGAGAAGATTCCAGGGGTGCATGAATAACGCATTGATGGCTGTGATACCAATCGGTTCCAAGGAGATGGTGGGATTGGAGCTTTATGTGTCAAAACTGGCTCAGGATAAACAAAAAGCGATCGCCGTTCCTGGCCTGAAAAGATAAGGAGTAATGGATGGATATTAATAGACGAGATTTTCTGCAAATCGCTGCTGCACTGGGATTACTTGGTGCCGCCGGAGGGACTAATCTGTTTGCCGGCGAAGCAGGAAAAGAGCGTATCAAAAATATGAGCTTTTCAGACATTGTCTCTTTCGAGCCAAAGGGAAAGGCTACGCTGCTTCATATCTGTGATATGCATGCACACCTCAAACCGCTCTACTGGAGAGAACCTTCCACACTGATCTCTGCGGATAACCTTGTGGGAACCCCGGGCTTTATCTGCGGCGAGTCGTTCGAGAAGTATTACGGGATTGAGCCGGGAACACTGGATCAGTATTTTGATACGCACAGCAACTTCGAAGCATTGGCTAAAAAGTTCGGAAAGATGGGCGGTATCGCCCATATGAAAACGGTGATAGACCATGTGAGAAAAGAGAGAGGTAACGAGAATGTGCTTCTTCTCGACAGCGGTGATACCTGGCAGGGAACGGCAGTGGCGCTAAAAACAAAAGGTGAAGCGATTGTTGATGCGCAGAATTATCTGGGTGTTGATGTCATGGTCGGTCACTGGGAGTTCACTTACGGTAAAGAGCGTGTCGCTGAGCTGATCGATATGCTCAATGGTGATTTTATCTCTCAAAATGTGATCGACAACGATCCGTTCTCTGAGAACTTTGAAGAGCTGATCTTCCCTCCGTATACGATCAAAGAGATCGGCGGAGCAAAGATCGGTATCATCGGTCAGTCATTCCCGTTCACCTCTACGGCAAACCCGAAACATTTCACAGAAGGATGGAGCTTTGCTCTGCGTCATGAGACACTTCAGGAGTATGTAAATGAACTGAGAAATGAGAAAAGGGTCGATGCGGTTGTCGTGCTGAGCCATGACGGATTTTCTGTGGATCAGGAGCTGGCGAAGAAAGTCAACGGCGTGGACTTCATTCTGAGCGGGCATACGCATGATCCTAGTCCAGAACCGATCATTATCAATGACACGGTGATCCTTATTGCCGGTAGCCACGGTAAATATGTCGGACGTCTGGATCTGGAAGTGAAAGATAAAAAAGTGGTGGATTATAACTTCAAGTTGATCCCGGTCGCTTCCAACCTTATCCCGGCGGATAAAGCGGGTGAAGCATTGGTAGAAAAGTGGTATAAGCCATATGAAGCTGAACTCAATGAAGTGCTCGGTACGACCAAAGGGCTGCTCTATAAGAGAGATACCTTCTATTCGACCTTTGATGCGCTGATCGGTCAGGCGATCCAGGAGACGATGAAAAGTGATATCGTCTTTACTCCGGGATACCGTTGGGGAACCACCTTGCTCCCCGGTGACAAGATCCTGAAAGACAATGTCTACGAAATGACAGCGATCACCTATCCGGAGGTCTATACTTTTGATCTGAAGGGTTCTGTGATCTCAAAACTGATGGAAGATATTGCCGATAATGTCTTTAACGAAAATCCACTTTTGCAGCAGGGTGGAGATATGAGCCGTCTGACGGGTGCCAGTTACTCTATCAGGATCGCTGCAGAGTCTGGGAAAAGAGTTTCTGATTTTATGATCGGAGGCAAACCGCTTGATCCCAATAAAATGTACCGTGTCTCTTCCTGGGGTGGAAACCTGCAAAATGCGGGGGATAATCTTGCAAAGGAAACACCGGCTGTTTACGAGGTGGTGAGTGACTATATCAGAAAGCAAAAAGTGATCGATATCAGTATGGAGTCTAATGTAAAGGTATTGGATTATGCTTGCGGATGTCCGCAAAAAGGTGCCAAATGTTAGGCTGAGATCAAAACCGTGCCCCGTCTCTCTTCATGTTGTCTCTTTTGTCCAAAAAAACAGTAATGAGACGGGGCACACTAAGGTGTAATCAAAAGATTACAGGTCGTAGTATAGCAGATTATTGAATAGGCTATGACATAACAAACGAGGAAAAGCAATGAAAAAAATTGGGATGAGTATTTTAGCGGCTACTGCTTTAGCGTCTACGATGGCAATGGCCGGAGGTGATATCGCGCCAACGAACCCGCAAGCAGAAGTATCAGCGGTGAAAAGCGAAGTCGTAAAAAGAAAGCTAAAGGGGGATATGGTTGTTGAGTACAATGTTTTACCCGGAAGTACCGATAGCTTTACAGGTATGTTTCAGGACGGTATCTTCTATGGCCGCCTAAGATCCAATAGTTTCTACTGGGATTGGGATCATGAAACATGGGATGATATTGCCAAAAAGGGAAACCTGGATAATAAAAATATGGGTATCGGCGGAAGTCTGATCTTCAAGTCTTCCGCATTCAACGGTTTTAGTTTCACTGCGGGATACTACGGTTCCATGAACCCTGATTTCTGGAGACTGGATGCTGATGAGATCGCAGGGGCAAAAGCGGGTAAAGACACATTCAGTAGGTATGATGTTTTGAAAAGGGGAGGTTACGGTGGGGGCATGCACGTACTGGGAGAAGCCTACCTGGAATACCAAAACGATATGTTTGATATCAAAGCAGGACGTCAGCTTTTCGAGTCTGTCTTTACGGCGTCTAACGATACGAAAATGATCCCCAATACATTTGACGGGGTCACTGTTGCAGCGAATATAGCGGATAAAACATCTGCAAGAGTTGCGTATTTTACAGAACAAAAGCTAAGAGACCATACTTCGGCACATGATGTAGTGACTTTCAAAGATGAAAATGGCGAGAGCTGGAACAACAACGATGATTCAGCAGTTCATAAAGGGCTGAGTTATGCCAACTTTCTGGCTGCAGGCGAAGATCCGGATCATGAACTGATCGTGGCGGATATCAAGACAAAAATCATCCCTAACCTGGATGCAACCCTCTCCTTTTTAAGTGTCCCCGGAGTGGTGAATGATATCGTAGCAGAAGCACACTATGCTGTGCCTTTTGAGAATGGATGGACGTTAAGGCCCGGGATAAGATACTTCCATCAGATGGATGATGGAGGCGGAGATGTTGCAGGATATACCAATCTAACCGGTAAGGCTGCGACAGGCTATGATGCAGGTGTAGCTGATTCATTGGATAGTAGTCTTTTTGCTGCAAGAGTAGATATGATGATGCCGGAGAAAAAAGGTTTTTTCAGACTTGGATATTCACAGATCGAGGATAAAGCAGATATTGTTGCACCATGGAGAGGTTTCCCGACAGGCGGATTTACCAGAGCAATGGCACAGTACAACTGGTATGCGAATACCAAAACCTATATGGCAAGAGTAGCCTATAAATTCACACCCGAATTTGATGTAAGTTTGCGATATGCTATCCAGGACTTTGATGATGACAAAGCGAATGTACAGGCAGATAGCAATGTATGGCACCTGGATACCGTCTATAAGCTCACACCGAACTTCTACGTGAAAGGACGTATAGGTCTGGTAGATGCTGATCCCGATAATACAGGTAAAGCAGATGTTTCATACAATGAGTATCGTTTAGAGTTTAACTATCTATTTTAGGAGCGTGAGATGAGAGGATTTGGACTGTTTGTATTGACTTTGGTATCTCTTGAGGCATTTGATTACCAATTGACTCCCCAAAAAGTAACGGAAGATATCTACTGTTTTTTCGGGAAACCTGAGATGATCACCAAAGAGAACGGCGGGAACATGGTCAACTCCTGTTTTGTAAAAACAGAAGAGAGCTATGTTGTTGTCGACAGCGGTCCAACCCATGCCTATGCGAAACAGGCGTACGAAGCGATGCAAAAGGTCGCTTCTCTGCCTGTAAAATATGTGATCACCACACATGTACATGATGACCACTGGCTGGGAAACAGTTTTTACAAAGAACAAGGTGCTTTACTCATAGGCCCGAGGGAGTATGAGCAGAGTATCGCTGGAAAAGCATACAGCATGAAGCCCGAGGAGACGCGTATCTCACAGATTGTCTCCAAAGATGCATTTCACGGCACAGAGATCGTTGCTCTGGATCAGGTAGTAGAACAGACTCTATTCAAATTCAAAGAGGGGGGTATTGATTTTGAGGTGAAGCAGCTGGTACCTAAAGCCCATACCGAAAGTGATCTGGTCGTCTTTCTGCCGCAAAAAAAAGCACTCTTTACGGGTGATCTGGTCTTTAACGACAGGTTGACCTCTATGCGGGACGGTTCTATCATCGGCAATCTAACAGCCATAGAGATCATGGAAGCAATGGATGCAGAGACGATTATCACCGGGCACGGTACACGGACTGACAGCCATACCATGGACCACCATAAAGCGTATCAGAGTCAAATGAAAGGGGAAGTACTTGAAGCGATCGATGAAGGGGTAGGCATGGAAAAGATCACAAAAGCAGTTCCGATGGAAAAGTATAAGAACGAAGCGATGTATGAAGCACTTCATAAAAGAAATGTACTGGATGCCTACGCGGAGCTGGAGATGTATGAGGAAGAGGAAGAGTAGTATGAAAAACCTGTTGCATTTTTTCCTTTTTGTATCGACATTGATCTTTGGGAGTGAGGGGAAGCATGTGTATGAGAAGAAGTGTGCTGCCTGTCATGAGCTCTATATCCCTATGGGTGTATTGGAAAAAAACTTCATGCAAATGGACAACACACTCCTTCATCTGAAAGCACCGACGATCAACCAGATCGTTTACAGGCTGAAAACACGCATCGGAGATCCCAATGGCGATGCAGAGATGCACCGGATGGAGATAGAGAGCTTTTTGGAGGAGTATTTTGAGACTCCGGACAGAGAGAAAAGTATCTGTCTTCCTGAGATTTTAAACTATTTTGAAACGATGCCGAGCATGAAAGGCGAATTGAGCGAAGAGGAGTTTGAAGCGATTGTAACCTTTCTCTATGAGTATGCCCCTAAAGCGTATCAAGAAAAAGTGATGCAATATGAACCGTTTAAAGAGGCTTCCGCCAAGGCTTTAGCAGAGGATAAGCTGATCATGATCTTTTATACGGCAGAGCATTGCCGTTACTGTAAGAAGATGGAGAACGAAGTGATGAGTGACCCGGATGTGATAAAGGCACTTGAGAAGGGGTTTGTATCCGTCAAGATAGATGTAGAGAAAGGGAAAAACCCTGTCGATTTCAATCCGACGATGACACCGACCTTTCTCTTTTTATCTCCTCAGCAGGAGCAGTTGTATCGTGTACCCGGTTCATGGGTCAAAGAGGACTTTCTTGAGATACTCAGAGAGGCAAAAGAGAAGTATAACCAAACGTTGAAGAAAGGAACAAAACAATGAAAAAGATCTGGATGATACTGCTGTTGGCAGTCAGTTTTTTGATCTCTGATACTGAGTTTGCAGAGCCTAAACCAAGTATCGAAAACCCTAGACAGTTTGTTTTTCCACTGACCAGTGATGACGAGTATGAGATATCACATGTACTTTCATCGGCAAGCAATGTCATAAAATTTTACGGTCCGGAGAAGTGTGAAGTGGCGATCGTCTGCTACTCAAAAGGGATCAAGGCGGTGATGAAGGAGGCAAACTTCTTTGACAAGGAACTGCAGAAACGCTTGAAATCTCTTATGACCTATGATGTGGAGTTTATTGCCTGCGGCAATACGATGCGAACTTACAATATCGATAAGAAAGCACTGCTGGATGGTGTAGAGGTGGTTACCGCAGGGATTGTCGAGCTGATAGAGCGTCAGATAGGCGGATGGATCTACATTCGTCCATAATTTTATTTCAATAGAAAGGATAGATATGAAAAATTTACTAAAAAAACTTATGGCGCTGATAGTGATATCGGGAACATGGGGATTTGCCCAGGATATTCAGGTATTTACTGCGGATAACAGTGACGGGAAAATTACACCCAAAACGATAGAGGAGGCGTTCAAAAAAGTTGGCTTCTTTATTGCTGAAAACAGAGATATGAATCTTCCGTTTAAAATACAGTTTAAAGAGACTCCTTTTGATGTCTATAATCTTTTTACATTTTACAGCAAGCCGGATACCTTGACGTTGGTAAAAGAGTATCCGGAAATTGGTCTTTTTGCACCGCTTAGTATGTCGATCTACACGAAAAAAGGTGAAAAAACCATTTCTGTTTCTACGCTCACTACAGATACATTGGCAACCATCCTTGAGATCCCCAAAGATGATAAGACACTTCTCAAGATAGGTGAAATGGTAAAAGAGGCACTAAGAACTGCGATGCCAAACGGTAAATTTGAAACACTGACGTATGAACCGAAAGGGATGGAGGGTGAACGTGTGACACGTTTAGAGATGGAGGTAGATCCTGATGAATGGGAGGATGCAAAAGATGAGTTCCAGATGTTGTTTGAGGGCGAACTTGCTCCAAACGGGTTTGTGATGGCAGGATTCAGTGATCTGAACTATGATTTTGAAGAGCAAAACTATGAAGCATTCAACTTTTATGATGTCTACTCTATCTGTAAACTTCCTGTGATCTATACCGTGGCAAAAACGAGACCTGAAGCCGGAGCATTTGCGCCATGTTCACTCTATCTTTACATGAAAAAAGGTGAAGATAAAATGCATGTTGCTTACCCTTCTGTCTATAACTGGATCAGCGCTATGGCTATCGATGACAAAGCGTCACTCGAAGCGCTTGATGATGCGCAAAAAAGAATGGAGAAGATCCTCTCCGGACTTATGGAGTAAAAGATGTTAAGAGTATTTTTACGCTTTATCCTGATAACGATGACACTCGGTTTCTCTTCGGCCCTCGCTGCTGAAGAGAACAGCAATGAGATCAAGGCGGTCTATGACCTTAAAACCGGGGACAGTAAAACTCTGGAACGCTCCCTGATCTCTGGAGTGATGAAAAACAGTGTCTATTACCAGAACCAACTCCAGGAACTTAAGGTCAAAGTGGTGATACACGGTGATAGCTACAAGTTTTTCCAAAAAGAGAGCAAAATGGCAGAGATCGCGAAAAAACTGAAGAGCTTGCATGAGAGTTATGGCGTGGAATTTGAGATCTGCAAAGCAGGTCTGAAAAAAAACAACATTCCCGAGCAGAGCATCTATCCTTTTGTCAAAATCATCCCAAACGCAACCGTTGGCCTCATTGGTGCACAAAACGAGGGATATGCCTATATTCCACTCCATTAAAATTGTTATTATTGCAATTATGGGTTGAAGCCAACGGCTTTGACCCCTCTGCTCAGATAATCCCATAGAACATTTATCCGTTTCGCTATAATAGAACATGCAAAAGATCATTTTAATTCTGACCATTTTAACGATAAGCGTATGGGCGGACTACGAGGCAAGTATCTCTGTGATCACCCCTGAGATCAAGCAGCGTATGATCAAGGGAAACTCCTACAGAGAGGGGTGTCCTGTAGGGTTTAAAGAACTTCGGTATCTGCGTATCAGGCATAAAAACTTCAGTGGCCAGGAACAGTGGGGTGAGCTGATCGTCCATCAAGAGGTGGCAGAGGAGGTGGTCAAGATTTTTGAAGCGCTCTATAAGGCTGACTATCCCATCTATCAGATGAGGCTGGTGAGCGACTATCAGGGAAACGACTGGCAATCCATCGAGGCAGACAACACCTCCGCATTTAACTGCCGCAGGGCCACGGGAAGCAGTCACTACTCCAGACACGCTTACGGCAAAGCGATCGATATCAACCCGATCGAAAACCCCTACATCTCCAGAAGCGGGCGTATCAGCCATAAAGCCTCTTTGGTCTACAGAAAAAGAGTGCACAGGAACGATACGGCAGCAGACAGAGCCGTACTGCTGCCTGACGACAAAGCCGTCAGGATATTTAAGAAGTACGGCTGGCAGTGGGGCGGTGACTGGAGCGGAGTGAAAGATTATCAGCACTTT